>NZ_AEUT02000001.1:630000-945000 GCF_000187935.1 Streptococcus parauberis NCFD 2020 | reverse complement strand
ACTTGAAAATGGCGATGTGCCATTGGAAACTGCTATTGCAGAGTTTCAAAAAGGGATGGTTCTTTCTAAAAATCTTCAAAAAACATTACAAAATGCCGAAAAAACACTTGTTAAAGTTATGCAAGCGGATGGTTCAGAAGTAGATATGGATGCTTAATGGAAAAGTTAACAAAAATCAATCAAACAATTAGCCATTTTTATCAAAAATCAAATTTAGTTTCTCAAGATTTAATTGATTCTATTATATATTCTGTTGATTCTGGAGGAAAAAGAATTAGACCCCTTTTCTTATTAGAATCTTTAGAAGCTTTCAATATTACATTGACAGAAGATCATTTTAAAGTTGCTGCAGCGTTAGAAATGGTTCACACTGGAAGTTTAATTCATGACGATCTACCTGCTATGGATAATGATGAATATCGCCGTGGCAGATTAACGAATCATAAGCAATTTGATGAAGCTACAGCAATTCTGGCTGGGGATAGTCTCTTTATTGATCCCTTTTCATTGATTGCAGAAACTAATTTTTTACCACAAGTAAAAGTTGACTTAATCGCCCAATTGAGCAATGCAGCAGGAACTTTTGGTATGGTTGGTGGTCAGATGCTGGATATGAGAGCTGAAGATCAAAAATTAGGCATAGAAGAATTGCAGGGCATCCATAGTCATAAAACGGGTAAACTTTTGGCTTATCCATTTATGGCTGCTGCAATCATTGCTCAATTACCTGCAGACATGATATCTGACTTAACAAGAGCGGGTGAGTTAATTGGCCATGCTTTTCAAGTCCGGGATGATATTCTTGATATCACAGCAAAATTTGAAGACTTAGGAAAAACGCCCAACAAAGATATAACTGCCCATAAATCAACATATCCAGGATTACTGGGATTAGAAAAATCATATCAAGTATTAAATGAAGAATTAGATGGAGCCTTGTTCATTTTTGAAAAAACTAAAAATCAGACAAATTTTAACCCACAGAACCTAATTGATTTAGTAGAAAGGTTGAGACTAGATGCCTAAGGAAAGAGTAGATGTCTTGGCTTTCAAGCAAGGCCTCTTTGATACCCGTGAACAAGCAAAAAGAGGAGTAATGGCTGGTTTAGTTGTATCAGTCCTCAATGGTGAACGTTTTGATAAACCTGGTGAAAAAATTGATGACGCAACTGAATTAAAGCTGAAAGGTGAAAAGCTCAAGTATGTTAGTCGTGGCGGTTTGAAATTAGAAAAAGCCTTATCTATTTTTAATATCTCAGTTGATAACAAAGTCTGCATTGATATTGGTGCCTCAACAGGTGGTTTCACCGATGTTATGCTCCAATCTGGTGCTCAATTAGTTTATGCAGTTGATGTGGGGACTAATCAGTTGGTTTGGAAATTACGTCAGGACTCACGTGTGCGGAGTATGGAACAGTACAATTTTAGATATGCTCAGCTAGAAGATTTTACAGAAGGCCAACCTACATTTGCTAGTATTGATGTTTCTTTTATTTCATTAAGCCTGATTTTACCAGCATTGAAGTCAATCTTAGCTCCTTCAGGCCAAGTAGTTGCCCTAATCAAACCACAATTTGAAGCAGGCAAATCACAAGTTGGAAAAAATGGAATTATTAAAGATAAATCGGTTCACTTAAAAGTTCTTGAAAAAGTGACAACTTTTGCACAGGAATACGGATTTAATATAAAAGGTATCGATTTTTCACCTATACAAGGTGGACATGGTAATATTGAATTTTTAGCTTATATGGAAAAAGCAGAACAAATTAAAGAGATTGATGTTTGTCTCCTTTCAGAAGTTGTTGAAAAATCACATAAGGAATTTAATCAAAATGAAGAAGAATGAACGTTTAGATTTAATTAAAAGAATGGTCTTGGCAAACGAGATTGAAACACAGCATGATTTACTAGCTTTACTTCGTAATGAAGGTTTAGAATTAACTCAAGCCACCATTTCAAGAGATATGAACGAAATTGGTATTGTCAAAATTCCATCTGCTAAAGGTCGTTATATTTATGGCTTGTCACAAGATAGTGGTAAAAAGATTTTTCAGCGTCCAACATCAATTAAGAGTAATATTCTAAGTATTTCAGAGAAACGATCAGATTTAAAATGTCATCTATTCTTAAAAGTTATCCCTGGAAATGCGATGGTCATTAAAAAATATTTAGTTAAGGATTTTGCGGATTCAATCTTTTCTGTAATTGCAGATGATGACAGTATTTTATTAATTGCCAATACTGAGATTGATGCGGACCATATTCGACAACAAGTCCTTCAATGGAAAGCTGAAGAAAGATAATAGAAAGAGGATAGAATGTTATTAGAAATTTCAATTAAAAATTTTGCCATCATTGAAGAAATTTCATTGACGTTTGAAAATGGCATGACTGTCCTAACTGGCGAAACAGGAGCCGGAAAGTCAATTATTATTGATGCGATGAATATGATGCTTGGTGCGCGTGCCAGTACTGAGGTTATTCGTCATGGTCAACAAAAAGCTGAAATTGAAGGTTTCTTTTCACTTGAAAAAAATTTGGATCTTCAAGCTCTCTTAGAAGATAATGGTATTCCAGTTCAAGATGAACTCATTATTCGCAGAGATATTTTTGCTAATGGTCGAAGTGTCAGTCGTATAAATGGGCAAATGGTTAATTTAACCTTTTTAAAAGAAGTTGGACAGTATCTAGTTGATATTCATGGTCAACATGACCAAGAAGAATTAATGCGCGCATCTCATCACTTAACAATTTTAGATTCATTTGGGAATCAAGATTTTAAGGACCTTAAAACAAGCTATCAAGAAACATTTAACAGTTATAAAACGGTCAGAAAACGTGTCATTGAACGTCAGAAAAATGAACGTGAACATAAAGAACGGATTGAGATGTTAACCTTTCAACTAGCTGAAATCGAAGCAGTTGATTTACATAGGGGTGAAGAAGAAAGCCTTAATCAGGAACACCATCGGCTTTTAAATCACAAAAATATTGCTGACACTTTAGCTAATGCCTATGCTATGCTTGATAATGATGATATTTCAAGCCTAAACAATGTTCGGTCTGCAATGAATGATCTTTTGACAATTGAAAATTATGATTCTGATTATAAAGCTATTTCCACAAGTATTTCGGAAGCTTATTATATTTTGGAAGATGTGACCAAACAATTATCTGATACAATTGATTCGCTTGACTTCAATGCAGGTCGTTTGATGGAGATAGAAAGTCGTTTGACACTCATTAATAGTTTGACACGTAAATATGGTGGATCTGCTGATGACTTGTTAGATTACCATGGTAATATTCAAAAAGAATATCAACTTCTCACTGGTGACAACATGGCATCAGGTGCAAGTGACTCCCAATTAAAATTGTTAGAAAAAGAGCTTGTTAGTAAGGCAACACAATTAAGCGAACAACGCCAAAATTTAGCTCTGCGATTAGAAGCTGATATTAAGGCAGAGTTAAAAGATTTATACATGGAAAAGGCTGATTTTCAGGTTAAATTTGATAAATCAAAATTTAATTCTCAAGGGAACCAAACAGTTGAATTTTATATTTCAACAAATCCTGGTGAAGGCTTCAAGCCCTTGGTAAAAGTAGCTTCTGGTGGGGAATTATCTCGTCTGATGTTAGCTATTAAATCTGCTGTTTCGAAAAGAGAAGACAAAACAAGTATTGTCTTTGATGAAGTGGACACAGGCGTTTCTGGTCGTGTTGCGCAAGCTATTGCCAAAAAAATTCATAAAATTGGTCAAAATGGACAAGTTCTGGCTATCTCACATTTACCACAGGTGATTGCTATTGCTGACTACCAGTTCTTCATTTCCAAAGAAAGCAAGGAGGATTCTACTGTTTCGACGGTCAGTCTTCTTACCTATGAAGAACGTGTTGAAGAAATTGCTAATATGATAGCAGCAAATGAAGTAACAGAAACGGCAAGAGAACAAGCAAGAGACCTGTTAGCAAAACCATAAAATCATAAAAGAGACAGTTTAGTTTGTCTCTTTTTGATTTATTTGACAATCAATGATAAAATATAGGGAAAATACGCTTTTAAAAGAATGGAAAATAATAAATGGAAAAAATTAAAATTTTGACAGACTCATCTATAACAATTGAAAAGGAATTGATTGAAAAATATGATATTACAGTAGTTCCTTTGTCAGTAATGATTGATGGTAAATTATATTCTGACAATGATTTAAAAGAAGAAGGTCAATTTTTGAAGTTAATGCAAAATAGTAAGGAGTTGCCCAAAACAAGCCAACCTCCGGTCGGACTATTTGCTGAATATTATAAGGACCTCATTGAACAAGGTTATAATGAAATCATTGCAATTCATTTAACGCCTGCTCTATCAGGAACAATTGAGGCTTCTCGTCAAGGTGCTGAGCTTGCTGGAGCTCATTGTCATATAGTTGATTCTGGTTTTACTGATCAAGGCATGAAATTTCAAGTTAAAGAAGCTGCTAAATTAGCTAGTCAGGGTGCTTCAGTTGTTGAAATTTTGGAAAAGATTCAAGAAGTCAAAGAAAAGACTAAACTTTTTATTGGAGTTTCAACTTTAGAAAACCTAGTTAAAGGTGGTCGAATTGGTCGTGTTACAGGTTTGATTTCAACCTTGTTGAATATTCGTGTGTTGATGGAACTAAAAGATGCAGAACTGAAAACAGTAGTCAAAGGGCGAGGAAATAAAACTTTTAATAAATGGCTTGATTCTTACATGGCTGAAACAAAGGATAAAGTAATTGCAGAGTTAGGTATTTCCTATGCTGGAGATCAAGGTTTAGCGAACCATTTAAGGGAAATTATTTCAGAGTATTATACTAATCCAATTGCTTTTTTAGAAACAGGGTCAATTATCCAGACTCATACGGGTGAGGGTGCACTTGCCGTAATGATTAGATATGAATAAAATAATTTTATTAAAAGATTTTCTCTTTTTTGCAACTTGTCTGATTCTTAGTATTCTTTTCTTGAATTTTGTCATACCTAATTCAGATTCACAGATAAAAAGAATGGATTATATTCAATCCAAAACCAAAATAATTAATTATGTTGCTTTAGGTGACTCATTAACAGAAGGTGTTGGTGATTCTACTGGTCAAGGTGGATTTGTCCCACTACTTGCAAATGATATTAGAGACAACTTAGATGTTGAAGTTTCCTCACAGAATTATGGGATTTCGGGTAATACTAGTCAGCAAATTTTGAAGCGGATGCAATCTGACAAGGCCTTGAAAAATGACTTGAAAAAAGCTGATATTTTGACCATAACTGTTGGTGGTAATGATGTCATGGCCGTCATCAGAAAAAACTTAGCTAATTTAAAAGTATCTAGTTTTGAGTTACCAGAAAAGAACTATCAATTACGACTACAGAAAATTGTCAAGTTAGCAAGAAAAGATAATAATGACTTACATATTTATATCTTAGGTATTTATAATCCATTTTATCTAAACTTTCCTGAGATGACTGAAATGCAAAATGTAATTAATAATTGGAATAATAAGACAAAAGAAGTGACCAGTCAATTTGAGCACGTTCATTATGTACCTATTAATAAACAATTATATCGAGGAATCGATGGACAAGAAGGAATTGTTCAATCAGATGGAGACCAGACACGCGTCGTTAATGATGCTTTGTTTAATCAAGATCATTTTCATCCAAATAATATTGGGTATCAAATTATGTCAGACGCAGTATTGGAGTCTATATTAAAATATGAAAAGAAATGAAAAAAATAAAATAGCTTATAACCAAAAATCTAAGATTAATTGGTGGAGATGGGCATTCCTCTTGTTACTTGCTTTTAATTTTGCTTTTATTTTGGTAATTGGAAGTCGCTTAATTCAAGTTCGTGAACCAAACTCTGAAAAGCTTGTTTCATCAATATCTAGCTCGGTGAAAATCGGGACAATATCCACTAATCGTCGTCAAATCAATAAAACAGTTGCCAGTTACTTGAAGGATTATCAAAAGAACGACATGACTTACAAGATTTATACAACTTCTTCATCTATTGTTTTTGAAGGGAAGTATCAACTGTTAGGTTATGAAGTACCTTTATATATTTACTTTCAACCAATCGCATTAGAAAATGGCAGTTTACAACTTCAAATAACCTCTATTTCAGCCGGAACCCTTCCATTACCAGAAGGAGAGGTTCTTCAGTATATTAAGTCATCCTATAAACTTCCAGATTTTGTAAGTGTTAATAAGAATAACTCATCTATAATAATAAATTTACAGCAGATAAAAAATGATGCAGATATTTATTTAATAGCTAAAAAAGTTGATTTACTGAATAACCAAATTACTTTTGATATTTACAAGAAAAAAGGCTAAATAACGTTAAATACTTGACCTATAGCCATTTTTTAGATATTATTAGTATTGTTAAAGCATATTGCTTATTAATTAATTGGAGGATTTGTTAAATGGCTAACAAACAAGATTTAATCGCAAAAGTTGCAGAAGCAACTGAACTTACTAAAAAAGATTCAGCAGCAGCAGTTGACGCTGTATTCTCTGCAATCGAAGCATTCCTTTCTGAAGGTGAAAAAGTTCAATTAATCGGTTTTGGTAACTTCGAAGTTCGCGAACGTGCAGCTCGTAAAGGTCGTAACCCACAAACTGGTGCAGAAATCGAAATCGCGGCATCAAAAGTTCCAGCATTTAAAGCAGGTAAAGCTCTTAAGGATGCAGTAAAATAATTTAATATTTTTGAAGGACCAACTAACAATTTTGTTAGTTGGTCTTTTTTTATTGATCATGTAATTATCGATGCTTCTTATATTTGATAAAGATACTTAGCTGGTTAAGTTATTTAGAATCATTCTAGATAACTTGACTTTTTTATTTAGAACAATTATAATTAAGTAAATAAGAAAATTTTAAAAATACACACAAATGAGATTTTCAACTACGTTTTTTGGAGGGAAAAATGACTTGGATTAAAGAACATATGCATTTAATGGAAACTTTAGCTTGTCTAGCTTTGATTTTAATTGGCTTACCATTATTAGGTAATCATCCACAACTTGCAGCCGGATTTTTTATTGCCGGATTCTTAATTGGGGGTTATGAATCTGCAAAAGGAGGGCTTCTTGATTTAGTAAAATATAAACATTTATCTGTTGACATCCTTATGATTTTAGCAGCAATTGGTGCAGGTATTATTGGATATTGGCTAGAAGGTGCACTGTTAATCTTTATTTTTTCTCTTTCAAGTACACTTGAAGAAATGGCGATGGAAAAAAGTAGAGATTCTATTTCTGCTTTAATGAACTTAACACCAGATACAGCTCGACGTTATAATGTTCAAAATGAAATCGTTGAAGTTGAAACAAAAGATTTGCATATTGGCGATAAACTTCAAGTACGTAAAGGTGAATCAGTTCCCATTGATGGAGAATTAATCAGTCAATTTGGGCAATTTGATGAATCAATGGTAACTGGAGAGCCTATAACAGTTGACAAAGAAAGAGGTCAAGCATTAATTGGTGGAACCATTAATGAAGGTCAAACGATTGATATGTTGGTAACTGTTGAAAATGAAGATACTTTATTTGCTAAGATTGTTAATTTAGTAGAATCTGCCCAGACACAAAAAAGTAAAACAGCAACATTTATTGAAAATCTTGAAGATGGTTACGTTAAATTTGTTTTGCTACTAGTTCCTTTCTTTATTCTTTTTTGTCATTTTGTCTTAGGATGGGAATGGTTGACTGCTTTCTATCGTGGTATGATTCTCTTAACAGTAGCTTCACCGTGTGCATTAGTCGCTTCGTCCTCTCCAGCAAGTCTTTCGGCTATTAGTCGAGCAGCTCATAAGGGATTGATCATTAAAGGTGGAGATATCATTGACAATATGGGTGATATTAGAGCTGTTGTCATGGATAAGACGGGGACATTAACTCAAGGTAAACCTTCAGTTGTTGATAGTCATTATGAAGGTGATAAAGCAATTATTGATTCAATTGTTAAAACAGCAGAGGAAGCTTCAACACACCCAATCTCAAAAGCTTTACAAGATTTTACTCAGGATAGTCCACGACTTACTTTGGAAGGAAGTCATGAAATCTCAGGAAAAGGTTTTGTTTTCAACTATCAAGGTCAGGAATGGCGAATTGGTAAAAAGACATTTATTCTTGAAGTAGTAGAGCATATTAATCATCTTGAAGTTGAAATTGAAAAATTAGAAGGTCAAGGGAAGACTTTAGTTTATGTCAGCAAAGGTACTGAACTTGTTGCTTACTATGCTTTATTAGATGATATTAAAGAAGAATCGCGTCAAGCCATAAAAATGTTACATGATATGAGAATTAAAACTGTTATGTTAACAGGTGACCAAGAAAAAACAGCTGCATATGTTGCTGAAAAACTTGGTATTGATGATGTTGTTGCTAATTGTATGCCTCAAGATAAAGTAACACGGATTAAAGAAATTAAAGAAAAATATGGTTTTGTAGCGATGGTGGGTGATGGTATTAATGATGCCCCAGCTTTAGCTCAAGCCGATGTTTCATATGCTATTGGTACAGGTACTGATATTGCTATGGAAAGTGCGGATAGTGTTATTATGGATGATTTAACTAAGATTCCATTCTCAATAAAACTTTCAAGAAAAATGAAAGGTATTGTTAAAACAAATATTATCTTTGCCTTGTCAGTAATCACTTTATTAATTCTTGCCAATGTTTTTCAAGTTGTGACACTTCCTCTAGGAGTGGTCGGTCATGAAGGTTCAACTATCTTAGTTATATTAAACGGCATGCGACTTTTGGGATTTCAATAATAATTGACTTGAAAATAAATATGAAAGCGTTTATACTATTACTAGGAGATTTATGATGGGGTGATAGTATGCTAGAAGCAGTTTTAATTGGTCTTGCTATCTTTTCAATAGTCAAAGTTATTATTTTTATCAAGCTTTCGGATATATTTTTATCTAAAAAGGTTAAGAATGATAATGACAATATTATTGAAATTAGTGATGATGTACAAATAGATGAATCAACTAAATATAAAAGAGACTACTTTAAGTAATCTCTTTTTTTTATTTTAGATAATGTAATTTTCCTCGGAAATCTTCAATTGTTTGATAGCCTTTTTCTTTCATGATGACTCTTAATTCTTCAGTTATACGATTAAAGATTTCTGGTCCTTCTTCATGTAAAGCTGTGCCAATTTGGACCATACTCGCCCCACAGAGGATATGTTCAAAGGCATCGCGACCGTTTTTAACACCGCCAGTGCCAACGATTTGAATAGAAGGATTAAGACGCTGGTAGAAAGCATGGACGTTTGCTAAAGCAGTTGGTTTAATATAATCGCCACCGATCCCTCCAAAACCGGTTTTGGGTTTTATAACAACTGATTCATCTTCAATTACAAGACCGTTTCCGACTGAGTTGACACAATTGACAAAGGCTAATGGGAATTGATTAAAGATTTCAGCTGCTTGGTCAAAATGGACAATGTCAAAATATGGTGGCAACTTAACGCCAAGAGGTTTGGTGAAATAGCTAAATACTTCTGTCAGGAGTGAATGGGTCATTTCGAAATCATAGGCAATTTGGGGTTTTCCAGGTACATTTGGACAAGATAGATTTAATTCAACTAATCCTTGATAATCTGACTCTTGGATTGTTTTTAAGATGGTATCAGTGTCATCAGGTGAGAGTCCAACAACAGAAAGAAAATGATTTTTACTATTTTGCACTTTTGCCAATTCAATGACAAAATCTAAGTAATATTGGAAACCAAGATTTGGCAAGCCCATTGAATTAATTGATCCAAGTTCTGTTACAGCATAACGTGGTTCAGGATTGCCATCTCTTTTTTCTAAAGTTCCTGTTTTAGTGACAAATGATCCAGCCAAAGAATTCTCGATTTCCATCAGTTCTTCCTTGGTCATACAATAGACACCAGCGGCATTCATTAAACAATTATCAAATGTAATATTTGAAATTTGTGTTGCTGTTGAAATCATAATTTCCTCCAAATTTTGACAAATTTTTTCTATTTTATCACTTGGTCAGATGATTAGCAAGAAAATTTTTAATCTGTAATCAGATTTCTCTAAAAAGACGAACTATTTATATTTTCATGATAATCTCAATAGAGTTTTCAAAAACAACCATTATCCACTAGCTTTTTTGTACTTAATTTTGTAAAATAGTAGATGTACTAGGTTTAAACCTAAAATAAAAGGAGATATTAACTAATGGTAAAATTGGTTTTCGCTCGCCACGGTGAGTCAGAATGGAACAAAGCTAACCTCTTTACAGGATGGGCTGACGTTGATCTTTCAGAAAAAGGTACACAACAAGCTATTGATGCTGGTAAATTAATTAAAGAAGCAGGAATTACTTTTGATAAAGCTTATACTTCAGTTTTAACGCGTGCTATCAAAACAACAAATTTAGCACTTGAGTATTCTGATCAACTTTGGTTACCAGTTGAAAAATCTTGGCGTTTAAATGAGCGTCACTATGGTGCTCTTACTGGTAAAAATAAAGCAGAAGCAGCTGAAGAATTTGGTGACGAACAAGTTCATATCTGGCGTCGTTCTTATGATGTATTGCCTCCAGCAATGCCTAAAGATGACCAATACTCAGCACATACTGATCGTCGTTATGCTGACGTTGATCCTGCATTGATTCCTGATGCAGAAAACTTAAAAATCACTTTAGAACGTGCATTACCTTTCTGGGAAGAAACAATTGCACCAACTTTATTAGAAGGTAAAAATGTTTTCGTAGGAGCACATGGTAACTCAATTCGTGCCATTGTTAAGCATATTAAAGGCTTATCTGATGATGAAATTATGAATGTTGAAATTCCAAACTTCCCACCATTAGTTTTTGAATTAGATGAGAAATTAAATATTACTGCTGAATACTATTTAGGTAAATAATATCGTAAAAACCAAGCCAGGCTTGGTTTTTTATTTTGATTTAAACTCAAATTGATTTATGGTATGATGATAATGGGAAAGCGAGGTAATCCAATGAAAGCCAAAGAACGTAGACAACAGATTTTAGGTATGCTTGAAAAAAGTGTTACGGCCTTATCGGCAAGCTATCTTGCTGAGGAATTTGGTGTCAGTCGACAAATTATAGTGGGTGATATTGCTATTTTGAGGGCTTCACAAGTTGATATATTATCTACACCAAGAGGTTATCAGATGAATCAACTGCTAACTAATAGTAATTTTACTGGTAGAATTGTTTGTCAACATAGCATTGAAATGACTGAAGATGAATTGGATATCATTATTTCTCATGGAGGAGTTGTCTCGACAGTTGAAGTAGAACACCCTATCTATGGCATGTTAGTTGCGTCATTGAATATTAAATCTAAAGAAGATATTATAGACTTTATATATAAGGTAAATCATGAACAAGCTGAATTACTATCTAGTTTAACTAATGGACTGCATAGTCATCTTATTTCTTGCCCAAGTCAAGAGCAATTTGAAATGATTAAAAAAAAGTTAGCGCATAGAAACATTCTTTATATCAATAAATAAAACCATACAGGTGTCTTGACACCTGTATGGTTTTTGCTTTATAATATGATAAAAAGGAGATTTTATGACTAATAAATCAACACAAACAATTGCCTATTCATCAATTTTAGTAGCATTTGGGATTTTGATTCCAATGATTATGCCAGTTAAAATAATTATTGGTCCTGCATCTTACACCTTAGCCAGTCATGTCCCATTATTTTTAGCAATTTTTATTTCACCAGCAGTAGCAATCTTTGTAAGTCTGGGGACAACATTAGGATTTTTTCTAGCAGGATTTCCCTTTGTAATTGTTCTTAGAGCTTTTTCACAGATTTTCTTCACTTTGATTGCTGCCTTTTACATTCGAAATCATCAATCACAAATCTCATCACCCATAAAAGCTTTGCCATTCGCCTTATTTATTAATATCATCCATGGGCTAGGAGAGTTTCTCGTTGTACTCTTATTTACAAGTGGACAATCTCCTGATGTTGGTTATATCTGGTCAATCTTTTCATTGGTGGGATTGGGCACTATAGTACATGGCTTAGTTGATTTCTACTTGGCTCTTAGTCTTTGGAATATCATACTTACTAGAATCGGACTTAATATTAAACCATTATAATATAAAAAGTGTAAGTTTCTTTCTGGAAGGGCTTGCATTTTTTTTATTTAACTGGTATATTAGTTTATGCATTTGTGAGTGTTGTAACAATAGGAGATAATATGAAAAGTCCAGATATGATATTAGCGGCAACAATTGAAACAGGCCATCATAAAATCGAAAAACCATTTTTAGCAAAAGCTATTTTAGGTTTCATCGGTGGAGCAATGATCAGCTTAGGCTACTTACTTTACGTACGGATTGCAGCCAGTGGTTTAGAAGCATTTGGTAGTTTTTCGAGTATCCTGGGAGCATGTGCTTTTCCAATTGGTTTGATTATCATTTTAATGGCTGGTGGAGAATTAATTACTGGAAATATGATGGCCGTGTCAGCTACTTTCTTTTCGAAGAAAATCAGCATTTCTGACCTGCTTAAAAACTGGTTAGTCATTACCATTTTTAATTTGATTGGCGCCTTTTTTGTAGCCTTTGTTTTTGGTCACTTTTTAGGTTTAACGTCGACAGGAATTTTTAAAGAAGAAGTAATCGAAGTAGCACATGCGAAAATCGCTGCTAGCCCGCTACAAGCCTTTGTTTCTGGAATTGGCTGTAATTGGTTTGTTGGTTTGGCATTGTGGCTCAATTATGGCGCTGAAGATGCCTCTGGCAAAATTTTAGGAATCTGGTTCCCTGTTATGACATTCGTTGCTTTAGGTTTCCAACATAGCGTCGCTAACGCCTTTGTCATCCCTGCTGCAATCTTTGAAAAAGGTGCAACCTGGCTTGAGTTTATCCAAAATTTTTCTTTTGTTTATTTAGGAAATATAATAGGTGGAGCCGTTTTTGTTAGTTTATTTTACTATTTTGCTTTTACCCATAAACATAATGATTAACCAAGGTGCCCTAAAAAAATTTTTGGCCGAGAATTTATTCTCGGTCTTATTTTTATCAATTTATGTTAAAATAATAAAGATAGTAAAAAGGAGGTTTTGGTCATCAAAGAAAAATTTGAATCGAAAACAATATCAAAAAAAACAGCTAGTATTACCAACCGAATTCACATCCTTTTTCTAATTATTGTTCTATTATTCACTGCATTGATACTCCGTTTGGCAGTAATGCAAATTCAAAATAAAGCATTTTATGATGCAAAATTAAAATCATCCACGGTTTATAATATAAAGACCTCTAATCCAAGGGGAAAGATATTTGATCGAGATGGGAAAATTCTTGTTTCAAATGATATAAAAGATGTTGTTTCATTTACACGCAGTCCTAAAATCAGTACTAAAGAAATGAAGCAGTTAGTTAAGGATTTAGCAGGATATGTCGATTATCCTGAAGCAAAGGTTTCAAAACGAGCTAAAATTGATTTCTATTTAGCGGATCCAGAAATTTATGCAAAAGTAGTCGAAAAATTACCCCAAAAGAAGAAATTTGATAATTATGGAAATGGTCTAAAAGAGAGCCAAGTTTATAATAATGCAGTTGATTCTATTACAGAGTCAGAGTTAAATTATTCAAAAGAAGATCTTAAAGAAATTGCTATTTTTAATCAGATGAATAGTGTTGCAACTTTTGACACAATCACATTAAAAACACAAGATTTAAGTGAAGAAGAAATTGCTTATCTTATTGCCAATAAAAGCAAGCTCCCAGGTATTTCGGTCGCGACAGATTGGAATCGTAAAATTGAAGATGCTAGTTTAACGTCGATTATTGGTAAAGTTTCCAGTCGAGAAGCTGGACTTCCTCAAGAAGAAGCAGACAGCTATATCAAAAAGGGCTATTCCTTAGATGATCGAGTTGGTACTTCATATCTTGAAAAAGCATATGAAGATATCCTTCAAGGGCAACATGAAATAAGACAAATTAAAACAAATAAATCTGGTAAAATTATTTCCAATAAAATCAAACACAAAGGACAAGTTGGTAAAAATATTAAACTGTCAATTTCCTTAGATTTTCAAAAAGATGTTGATAATATTGTCAAAAAACATCTGCAGGCTGAAATAGCTTCAGGGTCTGGGAAATATTCCGAAGGTGCTTATGCTGTTGCAATCAATCCGCAAACAGGATCCGTACTTGCTATGACCGGATTGGTGCATGATAGGGATACCAATCAATTACAAAAAGATGCCCTCGGAACTATTACCAATGTCTTTACACCAGGATCTGTTGTCAAAGGTGCAACCTTGGCATCTGGTTGGGAAAATGGTGTGATTTCAGGAAATCAAATATTAACCGATCAACCAATCCAATTTGGTAATTCAAAACCTATAAATTCATGGTTTACAGCTGGTCAACAAAATATATCTGCAGTCCAAGCCTTAGAATATTCATCAAATACATATATGGTACAAGTGGCTTTAAAAATGATGGGTCAGGAGTATCACACAGGTATGGCCTTGATGACTGATGGGATGAAAACAGCAATGTCTCAGCTTCGTAAGACCTATGCAGAATTTGGTCTTGGAACAAGTACGGGAATCGATTTACCAGGTGAGTCATTAGGATTTTTAACCAAAGACTATACGGTTTCAAATGTAATTACAGAAGCTTTTGGTCAGTATGATAACTATACAACAATGCAATTGGCCCAATATGTTTCAACAGTTGCTAATGGTGGTAAAAGAATCGCTCCGCATTTAGTCGATGGTATCTATGAGGATACGACTGATCCAGCTAAAAGCGAAAAAGATAATTTAGGTCGATTAAACAATACAATAACTGGCAAAGAATTAAATAAAGTCAATATCTCAGATCAAGAAATGGCAATCATCCAAGAAGGATTTTATCAAGTTGTAAATAGTTCAAGTGGCTTTGCGACTGGTAAAGGATTAGTTGGAACAAATGTTTCAATTAGTGCCAAAACAGGTACAGCTGAAACGTATGTTAAAGATGATAATGGGAACACTGTTGGTACCTATAATTTAAATGTTGTAGCCTATGGACCAAGTCAAGATCCGCAAATTGCAGTTGCCATCATGTATCCGCATGCCTCAGATTCACTGACAAAGTCACACCAATATATGGCGCGTGATATTATTTCAGATTATCTAAACAAGTATAAAAAATAAAAAGGAGCTAGCAAGTGTTATATCCCACACCAATAGCAAAATTAATTGATAGTTATTCAAAGTTACCAGGAATTGGTATTAAAACAGCAACTCGTTTAGCATTTTATACAATTGGAATGAGTGATGAAGATGTCAATGATTTTGCCAAAAATTTATTAGCAGCAAAACGTGAATTAACTTACTGCTCTATTTGTGGAAATTTAACAGATGATGATCCTTGTGGAATCTGTACCGACCCAAATCGTAACCAAGAAATTATTCTTGTTGTTGAAGAATCAAAAGATGTTTCAGCTATGGAAAAGATTCAAGAATATCATGGGTTATATCATGTTCTTCATGGTCTAATTTCACCAATGAATGGTGTTGGTCCGGATAATATCAATTTAAAACCTTTAATTACGCGACTAATGGATGGGAAAGTTAATGAGGTTATCGTTGCTACAAATGCAACTGCTGATGGCGAAGCGACTTCTATGTATATTTCCCGTGTACTTAAGCCAGCCGGAATAAAAGTTACGCGGTTGGCTAGAGGATTAGCAGTAGGGTCCGATATCGAATATGCAGATGAAGTTACTTTACTGCGAGCTATCGAAAACAGAACAGAACTTTAAAAAAACAAGAAAATCATTTCTTGTTTTTTTGTTTTTGAAATTTTTAAGAGTTTTTGAAATGCCTTACATTTTCTGATATAATTAGGAGAAATTAATCAGATTGGAAGTATAATAATGTCTAAGCAAACCCTTGTTTTACTCTATGGCGGTCGTTCTGCTGAACGCGAAGTTTCTGTGTTATCAGCAGAAAGCGTAATGAGAGCTATCAATTATGACAAATTCTTCGTAAAAACATATTTCATTTCACAAGTAGGTGATTTTTATAAAACGCAAGAATTAAGTCAAAAACCAGATGATAACGAAAAATTAATGACTAATCAAAGTATTGAGCAATCACAACTTATTAAAGCAAGTGATATTTATGAAGAAAATGCAGTTGTGTTCCCAGTACTCCATGGTCCAATGGGAGAAGATGGTTCAATTCAAGGATTTCTTGAAGTCTTAAAAATGCCATATGTTGGAACAAATATTTTATCTTCAAGTGTGGCAATGGATAAAATTACAACCAAACATGTTCTTGCATCAGCAGGTATTCCACAAGTAGCTTTTACAGTCTATATTGAAGGTAATGATTTAGATGCTTGTATGTCAGAAACAATGGAAAAATTACAATTCCCAATTTTTGTTAAACCGGCCAATATGGGTTCTTCAGTAGGAATCTCTAAAGCGGAAACTGAAATGGAATTAAAAGAAGCTATTGGCTTGGCACTGAAATATGACAGCCGTATTCTTATTGAGCAAGGTGTTGTTGCGCGTGAGATCGAGGTAGGTTTGCTTGGAAATAATTCGGTCAAGTCAACTTTCCCTGGTGAAGTTGTTAAAGATGTTGCTTTTTATGACTATCAAGCAAAATACATCGACAACAAAATTACAATGGCGATTCCCGCGGAGATTGATTCAGAAATCGTTAAAGAGATGAGAGCCTATGCAGAAGCTGCTTTTAAAGCACTAGGAGGTTGCGGACTATCTCGTTGTGATTTCTTTTTGACTGAAGATGGTCACATGTATCTCAACGAATTAAATACTATGCCAGGATTTACCCAATGGTCGATGTATCCATTACTTTGGGAAAATATGGGACTTGTATACTCAGATTTAATTGAAGAGTTAGTCAAACTAGCAATAGAAATGTTTGAAAAACGTGAAAGTCATTTAATATAAGCATAAAAAAGAAGAGAGTAGGGATGGAACTCTCTTCTTTTTATGTAGTTGATAATTTCTTTAATTCAGGAATCTTCTGAATTGCTGGTAAAACAGCCATAGTAATGACTACGCGAAGTGGAATTTCAAATATTTTGAGCCATCGACCAGCAATAAACTGTGCCCAAAATGGCACTCCATAGTAAATTTGGATTAGTAATGGCGTTAAAATAAAGGTTCCAATTAACATGATAACAATTGTTGCAATTGTTACATATAACCAGTCGAATTTTTTCTTAGTGTCTAGAGGTCTACGATAGAAAAATAGACCATAAAAGAATCCTTGAATAGCCTCCATCAATGTCCACCAGATAATAAAGTCACCACTACCACTGGACAAGTTATCGACAACATCGATTAAGCCAAGAGAAATAAATCCCCAAATCGGACCAGCTATCATCCCAATTACAGAATTGACAATAAATGTTAAACTAACTACCAATTGTTTTGGAATAATTGGCAAAGCAAACTTACTGACGATTACTGAAAGTGCAATTAACATAGCCAAGGAAACTAACCTTTGAGGTGTTAGTTTTGGATTATGAAAATAAGTATTCATTGTTGCTCCTTTGAATTTTTTGGAGCTGTTAATTTAATAACAGCGGATGCAATGATTTACCGCGCATTTGGCTTCCTTATGTGACGACATCCCATTCACATACACTTGACGCAAATCACCTACTCTGTAGTTTCTGTAATTAATTACAAGGAACTGAGAAAATTATATCATAAGTGACAGGAATTGAAAATGCTAATTTTTTAATAAAAAATATGGTATAATATTAGGAAAGTCTATTTGGACGATTCGATTAAGAAGGATATAAGATGAAACTATCATTACATGAAATTGCAAAAGTTGTGGAGGCTCAAAATTCACTTTCTGAATTTGACGACGTTCCTCTGAATCAAATTGAATTTGACAGCCGGAAAATTGTAAAAGGCGACCTTTTTTTACCTTTAAAAGGTGAAAGAGATGGTCATGACTTTATTGAACTGGCTTTTGAAAAAGGAGCAGCGGCCACTTTTTCTGAGCATCCTATTGAGGGGAAACCTTATTTATTGGTAAATGATTGTTTACATGCCTATCAAACATTAGCAAAATATTATATTGAAAAAATGCGTCTGGATGTCATTGCCGTAACTGGATCTAATGGAAAAACCAGTACAAAAGATATGATTGAAGCAGTACTTGCTACTACTTATAAAACTTATAAGACACAAGGTAACTATAACAATGAGATTGGTTTACCTTATACTGTTTTACATATGCCTGATGAAACTGAAAAAGTTGTGCTTGAAATGGGACAAGATCATATGGGTGATATCCATTTATTATCAGAGATTGCTCAACCTCGTATTGCTGTTTTAACAATCGTCGCAGAAGCACATCTAGAATTCTTTGGCTCACGCGAAAAGATTGCTCAAGGAAAAATGCAAATTGTTGATGGCATGGATTCTCATGGAATTCTACTTGCACCTGGAGATCCGATTATAGATCCTTACCTACCTGATAACCAAATGGTGATTCGATTTGGTGAAGGAGAAGAAATATTTGTTAAGGATATCAAAGAAGATAAAAATTCCTTAACATTTACAACCAATGTCCTTGATCAAGCAGTAACCCTACCATTATCAGGTAAATACAATGCAACCAATGCCATGATAGCGGCTTATGTCGGAAAATTATTAGCTGTCTCTGATGAAGATATTGTTGAGGCTTTGGAGTCAGTCCAATTAACAAAAAATCGGACAGAGTGGAAAAAGGCAGCAAATGGTGCGGATATTCTATCTGATGTTTATAATGCTAACCCGACAGCAATGCAACTCATTCTCGAAACTTTCTCTAACATCCCTAATAATCCGGATGGCAAGAAAATTGCTGTGCTTGCAGATATGAAAGAACTAGGACCTGACTCCGTTTCTTTGCATTCTAAACTGATAATGAGTCTGAGTCCAGAGAAAATCGATACATTAATTTTTTATGGACAAGACATTCAAGAACTGTCACAATTAGCTAGTCAGATGTTCCCAATTGGGCATGTTTATTTCTTCAAAAAAGATGAACAGCTGGATCAATTTGAAGAGCTCTGCCAATTAACAAAAGAAAAACTAGGACAAAATGACCAGATTCTTTTGAAAGGTAGCAATTCAATGCACCTCGATCGACTGGTAGAGTATTTAGAACTAAACAATTAATAATTATCTATAAACACTTTCTTACACTTTATTAAATTAATGAACTTGTTATGAAAATCACTATAAGGTATAATGATATGATAAAGAAAGGAATGTTTATGGATTTTTTTAGTTTAAAACCAATTGGAATACCACATATTACGTCTGTTTTTTATCTTGGAACAATTCTTATAGCTTGTATGCTAGTGATGATGACAAGTAGATTACAAGATTCAAAGTTTTATGGCAAGATGTTTATATGGCTTCAAATTACACAAATTTTTTCTCTATATATTTGGTATCTCTTTAAGGGCTTTCCGCTAAATGAAGCATTGCCTTTTTACCATTGTCGGATTGCCATGTTGGCCGTATTTTTATTACCAAATGGTAGTCGGTTTAAGCAATTGTTTATGAAACTAGGTATAGGTGGTACATTCCTAGCTTTGATTTCACCAGATTTTTATCCCTATTCCTTATTTCATGTGACCAATGTTGCATTCTATTTAGGTCATTATGCTCTATTGGTGAATGGTCTCCTATACTTATATCACTATCAAGAGCAACCTTTGGCTCCAACTGCTTTATTTAGAGATTTGGCCTATATTAATTTTTTCATCCTAATGGTAAATCTTATGACAAAAGGAAATTACGGTTTTTTAACCGATCTTCCAATTTTTCACTCCCATCATTTAGTATTCAATTATATAGTAGTGACCAGTGGACTAACAGTTATGATAAAAACAGTGGAATATCTCTTCGATAAGAGTCAAGAAAATAGTCAAACAATGATAAAGGTCGTTGCTCGAAAGTAAGAGATTGCGAAAGCTTCTAAAATCATATATAATGAAAGAGTTGTTTAAAACATGACTCTTTTTTGTTAATTAAATGGAGTAAAGCCAATGTAAAAAAAGTAATCTTAAAACAAAAAAACATAATATAACAAGATTAAATCAAGGAAAATAATATGTCATTAAATGAAGAAATAAAAAAACGTCGCACTTTTGCCATCATCAGTCACCCGGATGCTGGTAAAACGACAATTACTGAGCAATTACTTTACTTTGGAGGAGAAATTCGCGAAGCAGGTACAGTTAAAGGGAAAAAAACCGGAACCTTTGCTAAATCGGACTGGATGGATATTGAGAAACAACGTGGTATCTCTGTTACTTCATCAGTAATGCAATTTGATTATGCTGGAAAACGCGTTAATATCCTAGATACTCCAGGGCATGAGGATTTCTCTGAGGATACCTACCGGACTTTGATGGCGGTAGACGCAGCAGTTATGGTTATTGACTCTGCAAAAGGGATTGAAGCACAAACTAAAAAGTTATTTGAAGTTGTTAAACACCGTAATATTCCAGTGTTTACCTTTGTCAATAAGTTGGATAGAGATGGTCGTGAACCACTTGAATTACTAGAAGAACTTGAAGAAGTACTCGGTATTGCCTCTTATCCAATGAACTGGCCAATTGGTATGGGAAGAGCTTTTGAAGGTCTATATGATTTGCACAACCAACGCTTAGAGCTTTATAAAGGCGAGCAACGATTTGCTAATTTCGATGAAGGGAATTCACTTTTCTCAAACAATCCTTTCTATGAACAGGCTCGAGAGGACATTGAATTGTTAGAAGAAGCTGGAAATGAATTTTCAAAACAAGCTATTCTTGATGGTGAATTGACCCCTGTATTTTTCGGTTCAGCTTTAACAAACTTTGGTGTACAAACCTTCTTAGATACCTTTTTGCAATTTGCTCCAGAACCGCACGGCCATAAAACAACTGAAGATAAAATGATTGATCCATTAGACAAAGATTTTTCAGGATTTGTCTTCAAAATTCAAGCAAATATGGATCCTCGTCACAGAGACAGAATTGCCTTTGTAAGGATTGTCTCAGGGGAATTTGAAAAAGGGATGTCTGTCAATTTAACCCGGACAGGTAAAGGTGCCAAATTATCAAATGTCACACAGTTTATGGCAGAATCTCGTGAGAATGTTCAGAATGCAGTAGCTGGTGATATCATAGGTGTTTATGATACTGGGACTTACCAAGTTGGAGATACACTGACAGTTGGTAAAAATAAATTTGAGTTTGAACCATTACCAACCTTTACACCTGAATTATTTATGAAAGTCTCAGCAAAAAATGTCATGAAACAAAAATCATTCCATAAAGGAATGGAACAATTGGTTCAAGAAGGTGCAGTTCAACTCTATAAAAATTTCCAAACTGGCGAGTATATGTTAGGAGCAGTTGGTCAATTGCAGTTTGAAGTGTTCAAACATCGTATGGAAGGTGAATACAATGCCGAGGTTGTCATGACGCCAATGGGTAAAAAGACTGTTCGTTGGATTAGTGAGGATGACCTTGATCAACGTATGTCATCAAGCCGAAACATTTTAGCCAAAGACCGTTTCGATCAACCTGTCTTCTTATTTGAAAATGATTTTGCACTAAGATGGTTTGCGGATAAATATCCTGATGTTAAATTAGAAGAAAAAATGTAAAAATAAAAACAGTATGATAATTCATACTGTTTTTATTCATGTTGCACTAATGTTCTAACGTTTCATTTTCTGCTCAATCAGTAAATAGTCCAATTAGTGATATAGGAATTAATCCAATCTCAGCATACTAAAACGATAAGGTTGGAAACACTATTACCAAAGATTGAATTGCATTTGGACAATGTGATACTATGTTTGCAGAATCATATTGTAAAGCTCAATAAAAACCTAGTTTAGATAACTAGGTTTTTATTTTTTAAATCAATCCATAATGTCTAAGTCCAAAAGCTATTCCGTCTTCAGTATTTTTATGGGTAATAAATTCAGCTAATTCTTTCAGATCAGGAATGGCATTTTCCATAGCAACTGGATGGTCAACGGCAGCTAGTAAGTCTAAATCATTTCCTCCGTCACCAAAGCCATAGGTTGGTAGGTGCTCAGACTGCAGGGCTTTTTTAATCAAAGCAACACCAGTTCCCTTATTATAACCTTTTTTGACTACATCAATAGAGAAGGGGCTATTCCGTAAAAATTTTAGGTTAGGAACACCTTCCTGGTAGAAGTGGTCATTATTTTTAACTGCCCCACCTACCAGAAGCATATTAACATCTTCTTCTTTGAAATAATCTTTATCAATACGAGGGAGTGGTCCATGAAAATAAGCAAAGTGACCTCTCAAGCCTTCAGATAAACCAGCCAAGACTAATTCATCTGGAGTATAGTATGCAATACTTTCTCCAAGCTCATTTGCAATTTTGAGCGTTTCCTCAATATCTGCGTTATCAATTGTTTCTTTGAAGATAATTTGTCCTTCAACTTGAACTACCATTCCATTAAGCATGGCTACGGAAGAAATGCCTGATTCCTCTAATATATTTTCCAATTCAAGTACAGAACGACCAGTTGCAATAACAGGTAAATAGCCATTGGCTCTTAGCTGATTCAATGCTAGTCTATTATCCGCAGAAACATGTGAAGTGGCATCAAGTAAGGTGCCATCTAAGTCAAAAAATACAATTCCTTTATAGTTCATAAGTCAATAATATCATAAAAACACTTACATGACATATTTCCTATCTTTTTATTTTTAATTGTGTTACACTAGTCTAGTTGTTAATGGAACGACAGAACTATAAAGGCTTATAAGGCAGCTTCGCACTGCTTTTTAGAAAAGAGAAACATTTGAAATTTACAGAATTTAACTTATCAGAAGACATCCAATCAGCAGTAGTAACAGCTGGTTTTGAAAAAGCATCTCCAATCCAAGAGATGACTATTCCATTAGCCCTTGAGGGTAAAGATGTTATTGGACAGGCACAAACAGGTACTGGTAAAACAGCAGCATTTGGTTTGCCAACTTTAAACAAGGTCCGTACGGATGAAAATATCATTCAGGCTCTTGTAATTGCACCTACTCGTGAACTTGCTGTTCAGAGTCAGGAAGAATTGTTCCGTTTTGGTCGTGATAAGGGCGTTAAGGTTCGCTCAGTTTACGGTGGATCAAGTATCGACAAACAAATTAAAGCTTTGAAATCAGGAGCTCATATTGTAGTTGGTACCCCAGGACGTCTATTAGATTTAATTAAGCGTAAAGCCTTAAAATTAGATCATGTTGAAACATTAATCCTTGATGAAGCAGATGAAATGCTTAATATGGGATTCCTTGAAGATATCGAAGCAATCATCAGCCGAGTTCCTGCTAATCGTCAGACTTTGCTATTTTCTGCTACTATGCCAGCTCCGATTAAACAAATTGGTGTTAAGTTCATGAAAGAACCTGAGCATGTGCAAATTAAAAATAAAGAATTAACTAACGTTAATGTTGAACAATTTTACGTTCGTGTTAAGGAACAAGAAAAATTTGATACTATGACACGTTTGATGGACGTTGATCAACCAGAACTTT
This sequence comes from Streptococcus parauberis NCFD 2020, assembly GCF_000187935.1. Lineage (NCBI taxonomy): Bacteria > Bacillati > Bacillota > Bacilli > Lactobacillales > Streptococcaceae > Streptococcus > Streptococcus parauberis. The sequence goes on along the minus strand of NZ_AEUT02000001.1, from coordinate 921,385 downwards.
CAATTGTATTTGGTCGGACAAAACGTCGTGTAGACGAGATTACTCGTGGTTTAAAATTACGTGGTTTCCGTGCTGAAGGTATTCATGGTGACCTTGATCAGAATAAACGTTTACGTGTTATTCGTGATTTTAAAGGTGACCAAGTTGATATTCTAGTAGCAACAGACGTGGCTGCGCGTGGATTAGATATTTCTGACGTTACTCACGTTTATAACTACGATATTACTCAAGATCCAGAAAGCTATGTTCACCGTATTGGACGTACTGGCCGTGCTGGTAAATCAGGTGAATCAATCACTTTCGTTTCCCCAAATGAAATGGGTTACTTAAGCATGATTGAGAACCTCACTAAGAAACAAATGACACCACTTAAACCAGCGACAGCTGAAGAAGCTTTTCAAGCTAAGAAGAAAGTGGCTCTTAAAAAGATTGAACGTGATTTTGCAGATGAAACGATTCGTTCTAACTTTGATAAATTCAAAGATGATGCCATCCAGCTTGCTTCTGAATTTACACCTGAAGAATTGGCTTTATACATCTTAAGCTTAACTGTTCAAGATCCAGCTGATCAACCAGAAGTTGAAATCGCTCGTGAAAAACCATTACCATTTAAATATGTTGGTGGTGGCCATGGTGGTGGCAAGAGTGGTAAAGGCGGACGTGGTCGTAATGATCGTGGCCGTGGTGGAAATCGTGGTAGACGTGATGACCGTCGTGGTGGATCTCGTGATGATCGTGAAGGCGACCGTCGTAAAAATAAACGTGATAGCCATGACGCAAGTTCAACTGGCTCACGTAAACCTAAACGCAATGCAAAAGATTTTTACAATAAAGATACAAAATCTTCAAGTAAAGATAAGGGATTTGTTATCCGTAACAAGTCAAACTAATAAAATGAAAGTGTTGAGTGATCTCGGCACTTTTCTTTTTAGTTTAATTCCTTTTTTATTGATAATCTGTTATAATGGTTTCAACCATTTTTTGGTATTTTATGAAATTTAGGAGGACGATTGGGATGTCTAATGCCAATCACGCTGCTTTTGATAAAGCATCGAAGGCCGGTTTTATCATTGCACTTGGAATTGTTTATGGAGATATTGGAACGAGTCCTCTTTATACAATGCAATCCTTGGTTGAAAACCAAGGTGGTTTATCTAGTGTTTCTGAAATCTTTATTCTTGGTTCTATATCTTTGATATTTTGGACCCTCACTTTAATTACAACAATTAAATATGTTTGGATTGCTTTAAAAGCTGATAACCATCATGAAGGTGGCATCTTCTCACTTTATACATTAGTAAGAAAAATGTCTCCATGGTTGATTGTACCTGCAATGATTGGTGGAGCAACACTTTTATCAGATGGTGCCCTAACACCTGCAGTCACAGTTACTTCAGCAATTGAGGGACTAAAAGCTGTACCAGGAATCAGTAGTATTTATCAAAATCAGACCAATGTTATTATTACAACTTTACTAATAATATTAAGTTTGTTTAGTATCCAACGTTTTGGTACGAGTTTGATTGGTAAGCTATTTGGACCAGTCATGTTGGTCTGGTTCAGTTTCTTAGGATTAACAGGACTATATAATGCCTTAGGAAATTTAGAAGTTTTTAAAGCTATTAATCCCTATTACGCGATACATCTTTTATTAAGTCCAGAAAATCATCGTGGGATATTTATTCTAGGCTCAATTTTTCTTGCGACAACTGGTGCAGAAGCTCTTTATTCTGACTTAGGGCATGTTGGTCGGGGTAACGTTTATTTCTCTTGGCCTTTTGTTAAAATATGTATCGTTTTATCATATTGTGGTCAAGGTGCTTGGATTTTGGCAAACCGTAATAGTGGAATTGAATTAAATCCTTTCTTTGCTGCTGTTCCAGAAAGTTTCCGAGTATTTGCGGTGCTAATTGCTACGGCTGCTGCAATCATTGCCTCACAAGCTTTAATCACTGGTTCATTTACATTGGTTGCGGAAGCAATGCGTCTTAAAATTTTTCCATTGTTTAGAGTTACTTATCCAGGTCAAAACTTGGGACAACTTTATATTCCAGTTATTAACTGGCTCTTATGTTTTATCACCTCATGTGTGGTGCTTTACTTTAAAAATTCAGCTAATATGGAAGCAGCTTATGGCTTAGCTATCACTATAACTATGTTGATGACAACCGTACTCTTAAATTATTACTTAATTAAAGAGGGGATGAACTCGGTAATAGCTCATGTTATTATGTCATTCTTTGCACTGATAGAATTCATTTTCTTTGCAGCTTCAGCTGTTAAATTTATGCACGGTGGTTACGTAGTTGTTATCCTTGCCTTAGGAATTGTGTCAGTTATGTTTATTTGGCATAAAGGGACAAAAATTGTCTTTAAATATGTTAAATCACTCAATCTATTGGATTACAGAGATCAAATCAAAGCCTTACGTGATGATAAAGCAATTGATCTTTATCAAACAAACGTTGTTTATTTGACAAATAGATTACAAGACAATATGATTGATAAATCCATTCTTTACTCAATTTTGGATAAAAGACCAAAACGTGCTAAGGTGTATTGGTTTGTTAATGTTAAGGTAACCGATGAACCATATACTGCTAAGTATAAAGTTGATATGATGGGAACAGACTACATGGTGAAGGTTGAACTTTTCCTAGGATTTAGAATGCCTCAGTCTGTACCACGTTATCTTAGAACAATTGTTCAAGACTTGATGGAAAGTGGTCGCTTGCCTCAACAAGTTCAAGAATACTCTATTACACCAGGTCGTAAAGTTGGTGACTTTAGATTTGTTATTATTGAAGAACGTGTATCTAATGCGCGTCAATTAAATGGCTTTGAACGCTTTATCATGCAAACTAAAGCAAGTATTAAACATTTCACTGCTACGCCAGCTCGCTGGTTTGGTCTTCAATACTCTGAAGTTAAAGTCGAAGTGGTTCCATTGATTCTTTCAGATATTTTGAAATTACCAATTAAAGAATTTCAAACACCAAAAGAAATTAAATAAAAAAATTGAGAGTTTAGCTCTCAATTTTTTTATGTTCATTAATATAGTTTAATTTTTGTCGTCTTGACTTTCGTTTTTTGAATAATGCTTCAGCAGACATTGCTTCTTGTTTACTGGCAAATTCTTCCACATAAAGTAGCGTTACTGGTAAACGGGCACGCGTGTATTTTGCCCCTTTACCAGCATTATGTGTTATTAATCTTTTTTCAACATCAGTCGTATAACCAGTGTACAAGGTATGGTCTGCACATTCTAAAACATACATGTAAGCTTTGGGGATTTCCTCGTTAGAGATCATTTTTCTCCTTATTTGGTTTTCCAAAATATATCTTATGGATGTGATCAGTGTAGTCGCCATTGTCCTCATGGACAATAAGGGGAGGAAGAACCTTCATCCCTTCGATAGAACCATCTTTAATTGCCTCAATTAACAATATATTTGCTTCTTTGCCCACTTTAGGGTAAACAAATTGAATGCGTTTAGGAGCTAAACCATTGCTTCTCAAGGCATCAATAATTTCAATGAAACGGTCAGGTCGATGAACCATTGCTAATCGACCATTTGACTTTAATGCATGTCGACTGATCTGGCAAATTTCTTCTAAATTAGTAGTAATTTCATGTCTTGCTAGCAAATAATGCTCAGAAAGATTCTTTTTAGATGATTCTTTAGCTTTGAAATAGGGTGGATTGCAGAGAATTAAATCGACACCTGAACGAGGAACATAATTCAATAGATTTTTTAAATCATCATTGACCATTTTCACCTGGCTTTCCAAGTTATTTAGAATTATCGACCGTTGAGCCATTTCAGCTAACCGATCCTGCAGTTCAACCTCAATAATTGGTGCATTCGTTCTTGTACTAGCAAAAAGGCCAACTGCTCCATTTCCAGAACATAAATCAACAATTAATCCTCTTGTTGGAATTATAGGAAATCTGGATAGGAGTACACTATCAATTGAGTAACTGAAAACATCTTTATTTTGTATGATTTTTACGTCTGTGGAGAAGAGTTGATCGATGCGCTCTCCATCCTTTAGTTCTATTTTATCCATTCATTTATTATATCAAAAAAGAATCTAGTCTGATAGCCACTAATGGTATCTAAAGAAAAATTAGGAAGAGAGATCAGACTTTCCGAAAGTTAGTATTCATGATACAATATACAAGATAGAAATTATAAAGGAGAATCACGTGTTCTATTCATACTTACGTGGCTTAGTAGTCTTTTTATTGTGGGTTGTTAATGGCAATACTCACTACCATAATCAAGAAAAAATCTTACCAGCTGATGAAAATTATATTTTGGTAGCACCACACCGTACTTTTTGGGATCCAGTCTATATGGCTTTTGCTGCTCGACCAAAACAATTCATTTTTATGGCTAAGAAAGAATTATTTACCAATCGTTTATTTGCTTGGTGGATAAAAATGTGCGGTGCTTTCCCAATTGATAGGGAACACCCAGGTCATGATGCCATTCGATACCCAGTTAATGTTTTAAAAAAGAAAGACAAATCATTGGTCATGTTTCCAAGTGGTAGCCGTCATTCTAAAGATGTTAAAGGTGGTGTAGCTGTAATTGCCAAGATGGCCAAGGTTCGAATTATGCCAGCCGCCTATGCTGGTCCGCTAACAGTTAAAGGGTTACTTAATAGTGAGCGTGTTGATATGAATTTCGGAAATCCAATAGACATTTCAGATATCAAGCGGATGAACGATGAGGGCATTGCAGAAGTTGCTCAAAGGATTCAAGCAGAATTTGACCGCATGGATGTTGAGATGGTTCCTTATCAGCCTGGAAAATCGCTTAATCCACTAACATATCTCTATCGTATTCCATTAGCACTTGTTTTAATTATTGTTTTACTATTGACGATGATTTTCTCATATATAGCAAGCTTCGTTTGGGATCCTGATAAACATAGAAAATAAAAATCATTCATTTGAATGATTTTTTTATTTTATTTACGAATATATATGTGAGGTGGATTATGAAAGAAATTCTAACAGATATAAAACAGTGGTATGTTAATCACTATATTCTAGGCAGAATCATCGCAATTATTGTTTGTATTTGTCTTCTTTTTTCTCTATCTCTTTTTGTTTTTGGGAATAGCACAGCCGATAAACAAAAAGAAGAAGACATGATTGAATTAAGAAAAGAAATTATAGAAGTTAAAGAAGACAAGGAGCAGAGCCAAGCAGAATCAAAGTCGACTGATACAAGTAACCAAATTATGGTTGATTTGAAAGGGGCTGTTAAGCAAGAGGGGGTCTATAAGTTACCAGCAGATAGTCGAGTGACTGATTTGGTCAAAATGGCCGGTGGGCTGACTCAAGATGCTGACAGGCAAGCCATCAATCTCGCTCAAAAATTATCCGATGCATCTGTTATTTATATTGCTAGATTGGGTGAGAATAAATCAGTTTTACCCTCATCGACAGTCCAAGCTGCAGACGCACCTAGTGATGATGAAAAGATTAATATAAATAGTGCGACAAGTGATCAACTAACTAAAATTCCAGGGATTGGCGAAAAACGAGCGCATGAAATTATCGAAGCTAGAGATAAAATGGGTGGCTTCAAAAGTCTGGAAGATTTAACCAAAATTTCTGGCATTGGTAAGAAAACACTTGAAAAAATGAAAGATAATTTAAGTATTGAATAAATACTTGCCGATTCCAGTTGCTCAGTTAGCTTTGATAACAATAATGATGTTTTACTCAATTAATTGTAGAAGTCATTTAGCAGTACTGCTTTTTATTTGTCTTTTAATATTACTAATCAACAATTATGGGAAAATAGTTTTTGTTAAAGTTTGTTTAGTTCTTACATTTTTTGCTTTCTACTTTCTTGTCAATTCTCACATTTCCGCCTACAAATTTAAGCATCAACCCAAAGTTATTTACCATATTCGGTTAATTCCTGATTCAATTAATATTAATGGAGACCTTTTATCTTTTGAAGGTGAAGAAAATGAAAATCGATATCAAATCTTTTATCAGCTGAAAACGAAAGAGGAATTCTTATTTTATCGCAATTGCAGTGATTATCTTGATATTGAAACGGAAATAAAATTAGAGCATGCTGATGGACAAAGAAATTTCAATGGATTTAACTATCAGAAGCACTTAAAAAATCATGGAATTTTTCGAATTGGTCGACTTAAAGATATTAAGAAAATGCGTATTTCAAAGGTCCGAAATCTATTTGAACACTTGGTGAAATGGCGAAGACTGGCTATTGTTACCTGTCAGCAGACTTATCCGGATCCAATGGCTCATTATATGACTGGCTTGCTATTCGGATTTTTAGATAAAAGTTTTGGACAGATGACAGATATATATAGTCAGCTAGGAATTATTCATCTCTTTGCCTTGTCAGGGATGCATGTTGGATTTTTCTTTAATAATTTTCGAAAAGTCTTAATCAAGATATCAATTCCACAAGAGTACTTCCCAGGAATTGAATTGCTCTTTTCAATTTTTTATGCTGCAATAACTGGCTATAGTATTTCTGTTTTAAGGAGTTTATCTCAAAGGAATCTAAGTAACTTAAAGGTTAGTAAGGAAGATAATATTGCATTTACAGTTTTTATACTTTTTGTCTTTTCTCCTAATTTTCTCTTAACTGTAGGAGGGGTACTGTCCTTAGCTTATGCATTTGTTATATCGATTTTGAACAATCGATATCATCATCACAAGTGTCGACAATTTATTTTCCCTCTTTCAATTGCATGTGCCGGTTTGCCATTCTTGACTTTTTACTTTTCGGTTTACCATCCAATATCTATTCTCTTAACCGCATTATTTTCCTTGCTATTTGATCAGCTCATTTTGCCGCTTTTAACAGTTGTTTATTTTTTGACTCCTATTTTACCTTTACGTACCTTGAACGGCATTTTTGAATCGATGGAAGTGGTTGTTCGCTGGTTATGTGAAAAATTTGGTCATGCATGGATTATTGGAAAACCAAATCAAATTCAACTTTTCCTAATTTTGGCTTTGCTAGTTATTTTATATGATTTTTGGAATAGGAAAAATGTGAGGTATCTCCTTATTTTTCTTCTTAGTCTTGTTTGGTTTTCAATTGCTCAGCCATTCAAAAATGAAATTACAATTGTTGATGTCGGACAAGGGGATAGTATATTGATTAGGGATATCTTTAACAAAACTATCTTAATTGACGTTGGAGGAGTCCATAAACAACAAGGAAAAATAGAATGGCAAAGAAGACATAATCTTTCTAATGCGGAGAAAACATTAATTCCATATTTGAAAAGTCAGGGTATTAACAAGATCGATCAACTATTACTAACGCATACGGATACAGACCATGTTGGTGATATGGAGGATGTTGTGAAATCAATTAATATTAAGGAAATATTGGTTAGTCAAGGTAGTTTAACGAATCAAGAGTTTGTAGACAGGCTATATAAGATGAAAAGAAAAGTGAAAGTGATTAAAAGAGGAGATGTTTTACCTGTTATGGGGAGTCAGCTTAGGGTTCTCTATCCTTTTAAAAAAGGGGATGGGAAAAATAATGATTCCATCGTATTGTATGGAAAATTGTTGAATAAGCGATTTTTATTTACTGGAGATTTAGAAGCTGATGGGGAAAAAGAAATATTGGGAAATTATCCCGATTTGAAAGCTGATATTTTGAAAGCTGGTCATCATGGGTCGAAGGGATCGTCTATTGAAGAATTCATTGATCAACTTTCACCACAAATAGCTTTATTTTCAGCTGGGAAAAACAATATTTATAAGCATCCACATCAAGAAACCATAAGTCGTTTTCATCGACGGAAAATTAATACATTACGGACTGACCAAAATGGAGCAATTCGATTTAAAGGTTTATTTAAGTGGACAATCGAATGCGTTAATCCTTAATCTAATTAGATGACAAATACTAACTAAATTTTGTTATAATATAGACATGATTGCAATTGAAGAGATAGAAAAATTAACCAAAGAGAAATTAGATTTAATTACAATAGTTACTGGTGAAGATCTTGGACAGTTTTCACAAATTAAGTCTGTCTTAATGGAAAAAATAGCCTACGATAAAGACGACTTAACCTATTCCTATTTCGATTTATCAGAAACTGACTACCAAGATGCTGAACTTGATTTGCTGAGTTTACCATTTTTTGCAGATCAAAAAGTAGTTATTTTTGATCACTTCTTAGACCTAACGACTGCTAAAAAGAATTATCTTAAAGAAAATGAGTTGAAATCATTTGAGTCATATTTGGAAAAACCTATGGATTCAACGCGTTTAATTATCTTTGCACCCGGTAAATTGGATGGCAAGCGTCGAATTGTTAAACTATTAAAAAGAGATGCCCAAGTCATTGAAGCAACTCAGCTAAAAGAAGCCGAGTCAAAGACTTATTTTCAAAAGTACAGTCACCATTTGGGCTTATCCTATGATAGTGGTGTATTTGAAAGATTACTTTTAAAATCAAACGATGACTTTAGTCAAATATTGAAAAATATTAACTTTCTAAAATCATACAAAAATGAAGGTCGTATTACTTTGTATGATGTTGACGAGGCAATCCCGAAATCCTTGCAAGATAATATCTTTGATTTAACGCGGTTTCTCTTACAAAAGAAAGTGGAAGATGCAATTAATCTTGTCCACGATTTAAGATTAACCGGAGAAGATGAAATCAAGTTAATAGCTATTATGCTTGGGCAGTTTAGACTCTTTTTACAAATTGCAATATTAAAAGGACAAGGAAAAAATGAACAACAAATTGTATTAGCTTTATCTGATGTTTTAGGTCGAAAAATTAATCCCTATCAGGTTAAGTATGCTATTAAAGATTCAAGAACTTTAAGTAAAACGTATCTACAATCTGCTGTGAAAGCACTGATAGAGACAGATTTCCAAATTAAAACTGGTACCTATGACAAGTCTTATTTATTTGATATTCTCCTTTTGAAACTGTTATCATAGCTATTCTGACAGCATTAGTTTTTCTTTATGGTCACTTAATCAAAATAGTTGAAAGCTCTCTCAAAATGAGATAATATAGACCTATAATAAAGGAAAAGAGGATTTTGACATGGCTATTATTTTACCAGAACTTCCCTACGCATATGATGCACTTGAGCCTCAATTTGACCAAGAAACAATGACTCTCCATCATGATAAACACCATGCAACTTATGTTGCAAATGCCAATGCTGCTTTAGAAAAACACCCAGAAATTGGTGAAGATCTAGAAACTCTTCTAGCAGACGTGGAATCTATTCCTTCAGATATTCGTCAAGCCCTAATTAATAATGGTGGTGGACATTTGAATCACGCACTATTTTGGGAATTATTATCTCCTGAGAATACTGAAATTTCTTCAGAAGTTGCATCTGCAATTGATGAAGCATTTGGTTCATTTGATGCCTTTAAAGAACAATTCACAGCTGCAGCAACAGGACGTTTTGGTTCTGGATGGGCATGGCTAGTTGTAAATAAAGAAGGTAAACTTGAAATTATGTCAACTGCTAATCAAGATACACCAATTTCATCAGGATTAAAACCAATTTTAGGATTGGATGTTTGGGAACATGCATATTACTTAAACTATCGTAATGTTCGTCCTAATTATATTAAAGCTTTCTTTGAAATCATTAATTGGAATAAAGTTGATGAATTATATCAATCAGCAAAAGCATAACATTATAAGCAAATTCTTTTGAATTTGCTTTTTTTATACTCTCTTGTAATATTTTTGAAATAATTTGTTGAAATTATGTCATATTAACTTGATTATTTATTAAATTATTATAAAATAATAGTGTAGGAGATATAAAATGTTAAATGAGAGAAACTATTTTTCTTTAAGAAAGACAATAGTATTACTATGTTTAGGATTGTTGGCTTTTTCAGGATTAGTATTAACAGGCTCTGCATTAGCCCAAAATACAAAAATGAAAGAGGAGAAGACAGTCAAAAAAACAAAGTCAAAACCAAAAAAAGTGAAAGAAAAAAGTCAAGCTGACAAAGATGCCACTATGGAAGTTGATAAAGATCGTATGAATGCTTTAGGGCTATACTACGATTACTCCCACCTTAGTTTGGAAGATACTGTCAAAGCTTATTTGGATGAGTTTGGGATAGCTCATGATCAAGTTGCTTTTTCATATAAAGATTTAGAATCTGGGAAAACAGCTTCTATGAATGATACGCAACCAATGACAGCTGGTTCAACCTATAAATTACCCTTAAACATGCTTGTTGTTGATGAGGTTGCTAAGGGCAAATATACCCTTGAACAACGATTTGACATCACCAATACAAACTATGAGTTACTTAATGAACACAATGCTTACATGGCACAATTCAATGGGGCAATGTCAATACCTGATATGCAAGAGTATTCCTTAGTTTATTCTGAAAATACGCCAGCCTATGCTTTAGGGGATCGCTTAGGTGGTATGGGAAAAGCATACACTAAACTTGGTAAGTATGGTAAATCAAAGGCTGAAATTAAAACGATTAAAGAAAAAGGAAATAAAACTACAAGTGATTACTATATCCAAGTGTTAGATTACCTTTGGAAACATAAAGAAAAATATAAAGATATTTTATATTATATTGGAGAATCTTTCCCTGGAGAATACTATAAAACGTATCTTCCAGCGGATGTAGTAGTTTATCAAAAACCGGGCTATGTTCGTGAAGCGTTAAATGTTGACGCTGTAGTCTGTGAGAAGAGTCCATATCTAATTGCTCTATATACTAGATATCTTGGGGGAAGCACGGAGGAATCTGACGAAATAAATGGTATCGGTTATGGACAATTAGTTTCCTTAACTTATGTCATTAATGAATGGCATCGCGTAAATCACAATAAAGTTGATCAGCCAACGCCAGCATTGGAACAAGAACCAGCTTCATTAGAGGAAGATCCAACACAAATAGTCTCATAATAAAAAACGATATGATTTCTCATATCGTTTTTATTTTTTAAAAAATACCTATTTTACAAACATTGCATCTCCGAAGCTGAAGAAGCGATATTTTTCATTGACAGCGTGCTTATAGGCTTCTAGAACAAAATCACGTCCGGCAAATGCGGATACTAACATGACAAGAGTTGATTTTGGTAAATGAAAATTGGTCGAGAAGGCATCGACAATTGTGAATTGATAGCCTGGTTTAATAAAGATATTTGTCCAACCAGAATCGGCTACAATTTCACCTTTGAATTTACTACCAATAGTCTCGAGCGTTCTAATTGAAGTAGTACCAACTGCGATCACTCGTCCACCATCAGCTTTGACTTGACGTAAGGTAGTTGCAGCTTCCTCAGAAAGACTATAAAATTCAGAATGCATATCGTGTTCATCGACATTATCAACAGAGACTGGTCTAAATGTACCTAACCCAACATGCAGTGTCAGATAAACTAGTTTGACACCTTTAGCCTCAATTTTTTCTAACAGTTCTTGGGTAAAATGCAAGCCAGCAGTCGGTGCAGCCGCAGAGCCATTTTCTTTTGCATATACTGTTTGATAACGTTCTGAATCTTCAAGTTTTTCATGGATGTAAGGCGGCAGCGGCATTTCCCCAAGGCTTTCCAAAACTTCCAGGAAAATCCCGTCGTAAGAAAATTCAACGATTCGACCACCATGCTCTAGTTCTTCAATAACAGTGGCACTAAGACGGCCATCACCAAAAGAGACTTGACTGCCAACTCTGAGTCTTTTAGCAGGTTTAGCTAAGACTTCCCATTGGTCACCAGAGGTATTTTTTAGTAGTAGTAGTTCAACATGACCTTTAGTGTCAGGTTTTTCACCATACAAGCGGGCGGGAAGAACTCGCGTATTGTTCATGACAAGTGCATCACCAGGATTAAGCTCTTTAATAATGTGATCAAAATGGCTATCAACCATCGTTTCTTTTTTATGATCAATGATTAACAGTTTTGAACTATCACGTTTTTCAAGCGGTGTTTGAGCAATTAACTCTTCGGGTAGGTCAAAATCAAAATCGTTTGTATTCATTTTTCTCCTTTGTGTAATGGCAAAGCTAAAATCTTATGCCTTGCAATAATTAGATCGTTAACTATTATATCACGTGAGGCTGGAAGCGTCATTAGATTAATTTCAAAAACATGAGTATTTGACTTGACAAAAATTGGTATATACCATATAATATAATTATAAAAGGTCTATACCAATAAAAGGAGTATGAAATGAAAGTTATTCGTGTACAAAATCAAGAAGAAGGTGGAAAAGTTGCCTTCACCTTATTAAAGGATAGTTTAGCAAAAGGCGCAAAAACTTTAGGTCTTGCAACTGGTTCAACTCCGGTAACCTTCTATAAAGAAGTTGTTGCTAGTGATTTAGATTTTTCTGAAATTACAAGTATAAACTTAGATGAATATGTTGGACTACCAGTCGAAAATGACCAATCATATGATTATTTCATGCGTGATCATTTATTTAACGAAAAACCATTCAAAAAGAATTATCTACCCAATGGTTTAGCAAGTGATTTAGATCAAGAAGTATCACGTTATAATGATGTTATTTCTGAATACCCAATCGATTTTCAAATATTAGGTATTGGACGTAATGGTCATATTGGATTCAATGAGCCAGGTACATCATTTGAAGAAAGAACACATGTTGTTGATCTTGAAGCTTCAACAATAGAAGCTAATAGTCGTTTCTTTGATTCCATTGATGATGTGCCAAAACAAGCTATCTCTATGGGTATTGCTTCAATTATGGATTCAAAAATGGTTGTCTTGCTTGCTTTTGGTAAAGAAAAAGCAGAAGCAGTGAGAGCAATGTTAACTGGTGACATTACTGAGGACTTACCAGCCTCAATTCTACAAAAACATCCAAATTGTGTTGTTATAGTCGATACGGATGCCGCTTCGCTTTTAAATTAATTAATTAATCTCGTTTCCCCTTGGGCTAAGATTCTCCTCTTAGCTCTTTTTTTGTTGAAATATGGTAAACTACCTCTATGAGAATAGATAAATTATTGGAAGAAGAAGGGATTGGCTCGCGTAATCAAGTCAAAACTCTTATAAAAAGTCAGCAAGTAAAAGTTAATGAAAAGGTCATAACGGATGGTAAAACTAATGTTGATCCTAGTTTGCAGGTAATTACTGCTTCAGGTACTCCCATTCAAGCTGAAGGCCATCATTATTTTATCTTAAATAAACCAAATGGGGTTGTATCCGCAAGAAGTGATGGACTTCATCAAACAGTTATTGATTGTCTATCTGTGGAAGATAGATATGCAAAACTCTATCCCATAGGTCGATTAGATCGTGACACTGAAGGGTTAGTCTTATTGACTGATAATGGACCACTTGGTTTTAGAATGCTTCATCCCAGCCACCATGTTTCTAAAACCTATCTGGTTCGTGTTAATGGCCAATTAAAAGATGATGCGCTCGTATTTTTTGAAGAAGGAATTGTCTTTCATGATGGGACTAAATGTAAACCAGCCCATTTGCAGATTTTGAAAAAAGATGAGAAATGTTCGGAAGCAGTTGTTACGATTTCTGAAGGAAAATTCCATCAAGTTAAGAAGATGTTTCTGGCTTATGGACTGAAAGTAATCTACTTAAAAAGAATTTCTTTTGCTGGACTTACCTTGGGTGAATTACCAGTTGGACAATACCGAAAACTGACCGAACTGGAAAAGACAGAAATAATTAAGTTTTTAGATTAACCTATTATTAGAAAAACATTCATGAAAAAAATCACAATCCTTGCATTAATACCCGACGGGCTATATACTAAGAAGGTATCATTTTTAAGGAGATTATTCATGAAAGATAAATTATCGACGAAATTGTCCATTCTGTCAATTTCAATTTTCCTCATGTCGCACCTAGCCATTGCGCCAGCTATTCCCAAATTATTTGAACTTTACCATGGTCAAAACCCACATATAGGTCTTGCATCTGTTGAGAGTTTAGTGACTATTCCAGCAATGATGATTACCATTTTTGTTATTCTTAGCAATTTAGTAGTTGCCAAAATTGGTAAGAAAAAGACAATACAACTCGGTCTAATCTTTATATTAATTTCAGGATTAGTCTCATTTATTACGACCAATTTCACAATTGTCTTAATCTGTCGCCTATTACTAGGAATTGGGATTGGTTTATATAATGCACTGTCAATTAGTATCATCAGTGACTATTATGAAGGTGAAACCAGAGCAAATATGATTGGTTTTCGGACAGCAACTTTAAATATTGGAAAAGCACTAACAACCTTTATTGTTGGATTAGCTTTGTTAATTGGAGTTAATTACACTTATCTTGTTTATTTATTGGTTATCCCAGTTTATTTCTTCTTTACGAAAATTGTTCCGGAATCAGACAAAGAAATTTTACCTTTAAAATCAGCAACAGTTTTTGATAAAAAAGCAATATTGTTAATGTTAGTAACTTTCTTTGTTGGTATTTCTTACATTGGTGCAACTATTAAATTACCTACACTATTGGTCAGTCATTATGGTTATTCTAGCTTTTTTGCAAGTAATTTATTATCGTTATTAGCTTTTAGTGGTATCTTTGTTGGTTTAGTATTTGGTCAATTGACCAAAGTCTTATCAGAAAAAACAATGCTAGTAATGATTCTCTTAATGGGGATTGGAAATTTCATCTTAACCCTTTCAAATCATAAATTTGTTTTCTTCCTTGCAGCGTTCTTAATCGGTGCAAGTTTTGTCGGAACAATGTCATCAGTTTTCAATTATATTGCAAAATACTATAGCCGTGAACATATCAATTTTGTAACTAGCTTAGCTATCACCGCTGGAAATATTGGTGTTATTTTGACGCCAGTAATTCTAACTAAACTGCCAGCGGCCTTTCATATGGAAGCCTTTATTACACCCTTCTATATAACTAGTGCCCTCATGTTTATCACTAGCCTAGTCTATCTTGCCTTACCAAAAAAATAAAAAGCTATGACTATAGCTTTTTTTTTTTTGTCATTTACGAATAATTAGATAAGAAACAGATTTGGAGAAATAATGTTAGTTGCAATTGATGATTTGGGGAATCGGCTCACCACCTTAGATAATTTACCCAAAACAGGTATCTATTACTGTCCAGTATGTAAAGGTCAAGTCTCTTTAAAGAGAGGAAAAGTGAAACAAGCACATTTTGCTCATAAGAATTTATTAAATTGTCCTAACAGCTCACTTAACGAATCAACGGAACATTTATTACTCAAGGCTAAACTCTACCAGAATCTTAAAAAGAGTGAAGAAGTGACGATTGAAACCTTTTTTCCAAGTATAAATCAAATTGCTGATTTACAAGTCAATCATAAATTAGTATTAGAAGTCCAGTGTAGTTCATTACCTCCAGATAGATTAGTGGAACGAACAAAAAATTATAGAGACAATGATCAATACATTATCTGGTTATTAGGTAAGAATCTATGGATAAAGCATAAATTAAGTTATCTTCAAAAACAATTCTTATCATTTTCTTGGTCGATAGGCTTCTATCTCTGGGAAATTGATCTAGAAAAAAATTGCCTAAGACTCTGCTATATGATTCATGAGGATTTAATGGGGAAGGTAACTTGTTTAACTAGAACTTGTCCTCTGGATGGGAACCTTATGTCATTTTTTAGAATGCCATTTCAAAAAATGAATCTAGAACCTATCAAGGTAAAAAGCGATAGCCATCTTCTGCAAAAAATTCAAAAAGCTTTGAAATATCGGAATAAGTATTGGATGCTTAGGCAGGAAAAAGCCTATCAAATGGGAATTAATCTTTTATGTTTGTCGGTTGAGGATTTTTATCCGCAATATAATCCACCTAAGTGTGAGCAAGGATTCTGTTTAATTGAGTCGGATTTAAAACCTTTTTATGATGCATTTGAGGCATATAATAAAGAAATTTCTAATAAAGACGTGCAAACGCTTCACCCTCCTAGCTTTTATGTTAAAATATGAGAGAACACAATTTTAGGAGGAACTTATGACAGACAATCGTAGTCATTTAGATGAAAAGTACACTTGGGATTTAAGTACAATTTTCAAAACAGATGAAGAATTTGAAACTGAACTAAAGGTCTTAAATCAGGATGCTGATGCAGCGCAAAAATATGCTGGTCATTTATTAGATTCAAGTAAAATGTTGTTTGAAATTACGAATAGTCAGCTTGAATTGGCGCGTCGCATTGAAAAAGTCTATGTTTATGCATCAATGAAAAACGATCAAGATACTACCGTAGCCAAATATCAAGAGTATCAAGCAAAAGCATCTAGTTTATATGCAAAATTTGGGCAAGTTTTCTCATTTTATGAGCCTGAATTTATGACCATGTCAACTGAACAATTAGATACTTTTAAAGCTGAAGAAAGTCAATTGGAACTTTACAATCACTACTTTGAAAAATTATTAAAATATAAAGAGCATGTTTTGTCTCAACGTGAGGAAGAACTTTTAGCTGGTGCACAAGAAATCTTTAATGGGGCAGAAGAAACATTTAGTATTTTGGATAATGCCGATTTGATATTCCCAATTGTGAAAGATGATAATGGTAAGGAAGTTGAAATCACACATGGTAACTTTATCAGTTTGATGGAATCAAAAGATCGTAATGTGCGCAAAGCTGCTTATGAAGCAATGTATAGTACTTATGAACAATTTCAACATACTTACGCCAAAACACTTCAAACAAATGTAAAAGTACAAAACTATCAAGCGCGTGTTCATAAATATGACTCTGCTCGCCAAGCAGCAATGTCTGCAAATTTCATTCCTGAAGCAGTTTATGACACTTTACTTTCATCAGTAAATAAACATTTACCATTATTACATCGTTACTTGAAATTAAGACAAGAAGTTCTTGGTTTGGATGAACTTAAAATGTATGATGTTTATACACCATTATCTGAGACAAATCTTGATATGACATATGATGAAGCAATTGAGAAAGTACAAACTGTTTTAGAAGTGTTTGGTAAGGAATATTCAGACCGAGTAAATCGTGCATTCACAGAACGTTGGATTGATGTTCATGTTAATAAAGGTAAACGTTCAGGTGCCTATTCAGGTGGATCATATGATACAAATGCATTTATGCTACTTAACTGGCAAGATAATCTTGATAACCTTTATACACTGATTCATGAAACTGGCCACAGCCTACATTCAACTTTAACTAGAGAAAATCAACCATATGTTTATGGTGATTATAGTATCTTCTTGGCAGAAATTGCATCGACAACAAATGAAAATATTTTAACTGAAGCTCTCTTGAAAGAAGTAGCTGATGATAAAACTCGTTTTGCCATTTTAAATAATTATTTGGATGGCTTTAGAGGTTCTGTTTTCCGTCAAACTCAATTTGCTGAGTTTGAGCATGCGATTCACCAAGCTGATCAAAATGGTGAAGTCTTAACAAGTGAATACATTAATAATTTATACGCCGAACTTAATCAAAAATATTATGGACTAGCTAAAGAAGATAATCATTTTATTCAATATGAGTGGGCTAGAATTCCACATTTCTACTATAATTATTATGTTTATCAATACTCAACTGGTTTTGCTGCGGCAAGCTATTTAGCAAATAAAATTGTCCATGGAAGTCAAGAAGATATTGATGCTTATCTGTCATATTTGAAAGCAGGAAATTCTGATTACCCATTAGAAGTCATTGCCAAAGCAGGTGTTGATATGACTCAAGAAGACTACTTGGATCAAGCATTCGCTGTTTTTGAAGCACGATTAACTGAATTAGAAGAATTAGTTGCTAAAGGCGCGCACAAATAAGTTCTGTATTTGTGATTAGTTTAACTATAACATAAGATAAATAGTGAAGTTTTATCATTTAATTTTGCTATTACAATATTGAAAAGAAGGTCATTCAATTGATAATAGTTTATTATACAGTTGAATGATTTTTTCATAAATAGAAAACGTTCTGAGTTTGAGGGGGAAATATGAAAGAATTTATTATTTTTGATATGGATGGAGTCATTGTTGATTCCGAATACACTTTTTTAAGCAGTAAAACACAAATGCTATTAGATAGAGGTATTGATACAGATGAATCTTATCAATACCAATTCATGGGAACCACATTTGAATTCATGTGGCAAAAAATGAAAACTGAATGTCAGCTAGATGATTCAGTGGAAACCTTAATTAATGAAATGAATGATCGTAGAGAAGAGATGATTTCTAGGGATGGCGTTAAAGCAATCCAACATACACCAGAATTTATCAAGTATTTACATGAAAAAGGCTACCCTTTAGCAGTTGCTTCTTCCTCACCCAGACAAGATATTGAGCGCAACTTAAAGGCGCTTAAACTTGACCATGTTTTTGATGTGTTAGTCAGTGGAGAAGAAGTAGAACACTCAAAACCTTCACCAGATGTTTTTGTGAAAGCTGCACAATTATTAGGTGCACCAGTTGAAGCTTGTATTGTATTTGAGGATACTAAGAATGGAAGCTTAGCAGCCAAGGCAGCGGGAATGACCTGTGTTGGCTTTGCTAACCCTGGTTATCCCAAACAAGACTTATCAGCTTGTGACAAACTGATATCCAGCTTTAAAGAAGCGTATGAAATGTTTTGATCGGTTTGATAATGTACGTGTTTTAATTTAAAACAAATAAATTGACAAAATGTAATAAGTTTTATAAACTAAAAACCTAACATTGCATAATTTGCTTCACTTTTATGTTCGGATTTATAGAAAGAGGTTTTTGGTGAAAAAGACAAATAGATATATCGTAGCTACTGCAGGAGTAGTTCTTCATTTAATGCTCGGATCGACTTATGCATGGAGTGTTTATCGTAATCCAATTATGATGGAAACTGGTTGGCAACAATCTTCAGTCGCATTTGCTTTTTCTTTAGCAATCTTCTGTTTAGGAATGTCTGCTGCCTTTATGGGAAAACTAGTTGAAAAGTTTGGTCCGCGTCTTACAGGTACTATTTCAGCAATTCTATATGCAGGTGGCACGATGCTTACAGGACTAGCTGTCGCTAACCACCAATTATGGTTACTTTACCTGGGCTATGGTGTTGTTGGTGGACTTGGTTTAGGAGCTGGTTATATTACTCCTGTATCGACCATTATAAAATGGTTTCCTGATAAAAGAGGCTTGGCTACAGGATTAGCAATTATGGGATTTGGATTTGCTTCATTACTTACAAGTCCAATTGCCCAATACTTAATTAATCATCGAGGACTAGTTAATACTTTTTATATATTAGGTTTAGTATATTTTGTAATTATGCTAATTTCATCGCAATTTATCAAAAAACCAAATCCTGAAGAGTTTCAACAATTAGTTGACAAAAGTAAGGATAAATCAGCAACTGATTTGACAAATGGAATGTCTGCTAGCCAAGCATTAAAAACAAAAGAATTCTATATTTTATGGTTAATTTTATTTATTAATATTGCCTGTGGACTAGGTCTTATTTCTGTAGTAGCTCCAATGGCACAAGATGTTGCTGGAATGTCTGTCGAAGCTGCAGCTGTAGTTGTTGGCTTAATGGGGGTTTTCAATGGTTTTGGTCGTTTATTATGGGCTAGCCTTTCAGATTTTATTGGCCGTCCCTTAACATTTGTCATTCTATTCATTGTTAATGTCCTCATGTCATTCTTCTTAATTATCTTCCATATACCATTTCTATTTGTCCTATCAATGGCAATTTTAATGACATGTTATGGTGCAGGCTTCTCTCTTATCCCTCCTTATTTGAGTGATATTTTCGGAGCGAAAGAATTGGCAACCCTTCATGGCTATATCTTAACTGCTTGGGGAATCGCTGCGCTTGTAGGACCAATGTTATTATCTATGATTTTTGAAATGACTAAGAGTTATACTAATACCTTAGTGGTCTTCATCGGCTTGTTTCTACTGGCTTTATCAATTTCTGTCTGGTTGAAGAATAGTTTAGCGACAGATAAAAAAGAAAGCTTAGTAGAAATAAAATAATTGATTGGAAAAAATGATAAAACAAGTATTCTTTGATTTAGATGGTGTTATCTTTGATTCTTATCAGATTTGGGATGATCTAGTTAATCATCTTCTTGTATTAAAAAGTCTAAGTCTCACTAATTAGATTCAGGACCAATTATGGTCACTATCAATGTCTGAGGCTGATACTTATCTTTCTGGTTTACTTATCTCCGAATTTCAGGCACAAGACATTGCTGATATAAAGCATCAATTATTAATCGATGGTTATGCTCATGTAACTTTAATGAAGAATGCTAAAAAAACAATCGAAAAGCTAGCTGAAATGGGATTTCAACTATACGCCATTACAAGTAACTACAAGCAGATCGCAGAAATTGGTTTGCGATCAGCTGGTATCTTTGATTATTTTACAGATGTCTTAAGTGTTATGGATACAGTTTTTGAGGATAAACATGCTGCCTATTTTCAATATATTGCAAATGAATATCATTTTGACTTAGAAAAAATTCCTTTAGTTGAGGATTCTATTTCAAATTTGAAATTAGCAAAATCTGTTAATATGAAAACAATCTACTATCAAAATAACTTGTATACCATAAAACCAGAGGATTATTCAGAGGTTGACATCATTTTGAATGATTTATCTGAATTACCTGCTATTATAGAAAAACATTTGTGAAATGAAAGCCTTGTCATTTTTCACAATATATGATATTATCTTTTTGTAAAATTTAATAGAACATTTGGGGTGCTGTTATGCTGAGATTATACCCATTGAACCTGATACAGTTAGGACTGGCGAAGGGAAATGTGTTTCACGAAACTTATTTTTGTCGTGGACTGAAGAAGAAGTTTATTTATCAAATTCTTTTTCAATGTAATCAATAGTTAAACTCCATTTATATGTAAATGGAGTTTTTTTGTTTTCCTAATTTTTATTATAAATTATATGCTTATGTTAAAAATAATGAGAGGAGTGATTACGCCTTAGATAATGTCTGGTAGTGAAAGAAAGCAAATTACTTTTATTATAAATAAAAGTGTTGTGATATACAAAAGAAATCGATACGAGGAAGAAAATGACGAATAAAGTTGTATTAAAAGATGTTTTACTAATTGCACTGATTGCAGTAATTCTAGGAGTAGTATAATTTTCAACGGGCTTATTTTCGAATATCCTAGTTCCATTTTTGGGACCAGTAGGCTGGCTAAGAAGTAATTTATGGTATCTGGTTTATGTCAGGACCAATTGCAATTTACATCTTAAAAAAACCGGGAACTGCCTTAATTACAGAGTTATTAGCAGCTTTAATTGAAGTACTAATTGGATCTGTCTTTGCTCCAAGTGGTTTAATTATTGTTTTTTACAGGGATTGGGATCAGAACTAGGCTTTCCCCTCTTAAAATATAAATGGTCTGATTGGCTACCATTTTTACTATCTGCCATTTTTACATCACTATTAAGTTACGCTTGGTCATTTTATACTAACGGATTATCTGCATTCTCTTTTAAGTACAATTTTACGATACTTATTATAAGAACCTTATCATCAGTTGCCTTCTTTTATCTCTCAAAAATGATAGGCCAACAATTAGAAAAAGGCGGAGTGCTCAACTCGTATCAAATGGATAGACGGGTAAATGAATGTTAACAATTGAAAATCTAACTTATTCATTTCCAGGAAGTAATCCTATTTTTGCGGATATCGACTTAATCGTGAATGATATGGAATCTGTTCTGATAAGTGGTTATTCACGGTGTGGAAAAAGCAGTTTGGCCATCTACTTGCTGTATTAAAAAAACCAGATCAAGGAAAGATATCATGTTTTTAGCTAGTGTTTGTTTTGTCAGTTTGCTGGTGCTTTTTTACCAATTCAGATAGAGGTAAGATGAAGGAGAACCATGTTAAAAGAAGTTATGCTTGAAAAGGCTAATAAATATATTGATATTATTTATCACAATCTATTTATTCAAGGAATTGTTGAGACAAATATTGACCCGAAAGCAATTTGTCATTATTTATAAGAGGATCATGCTTACTTGATAAATTTTTAGATAAATATGCATTGTGCTTAACTAAAGCAAATAGTAAAGATGATAAACGATTTTTCATTAATCAGATCTCAGCTATTTTGGATTATGAAATGGGGGCAGCAGAAGAGCCACACCAATCGCTTGCAAAATATACAGGGCAAAGCTATCAATCCATTATCAGTGGTAGTCAATGGTGCCCGTCGTTTGATCATTATATCAAACAGATGTAATATAATGAGCACGAATTTGGGATTGCTAGAGCATTATCAGTTATGGGACCGGGACCTTGTCCCTGGATTTATAATCAAGTAGCCAAAAAAATTATATCGGAGAATGAGATTTCAGAAGGGCATTTTTTTATGAATGGATACATTTTTATGCAGATGATTCTTCAACTGATGTCATCAAACATTATTTTAGGATGATTGATACTTATGCAGAATAATTATCAAACAGTAGTAAAATGCAACTGGTTGATAATTTTATTAAATCTCGCCAAATAGTTGCTATTGGTGGTATAGGTCAAAATGATATTGAACCAATAATTAAAGCAGGAGCAAATGGTATAGCAGTCATTTCAGCAATTGCTAGGTCTAAAGAGATTGAACAAACCTGCAAATCATTCAGAAGTCGATTGGATTTAACTTTAAAAAGTGAATAATTAGATAACAGGAAAGAATTTGATTAAGAGGTATGAAGGAGTATGTCTTCTTAATCAGATTCTATATTTTCTAAATTTCGATTCAAAGAAGAAATCCCTAGACAGCGCTCTTCTTGACACTGGTTGATTGTCTGTGATATGCTATTTTTATGGTAAATTCATATAGTAAGAATGCAAATCATAATATGCGTCGTCCTGTTATAAAGGATGACATTGTGCATTTTATGAGAAAACAACAAAAACAAAATACAGGATTTTTAGCTGAGCTCGAAGCATTCGCTCGGCAAGAAAATATTCCCATTATTCAGCACGAAGTAGTGGCTTACTTCCGATTATTAATGCAAAGCTTACAGCCTGAGAAAATTCTGGAAATTGGTACAGCGATTGGCTTTTCAGCACTTTTGATGGCTGAAAATGCACCGCAATCAAAAATAGTAACAATCGATCGTAACGAAGAAATGATTACTTTTGCTAAAGAAAACTTTGCAAAATTTGATAGACGTAATCAAATCCAATTACTTGAAGGTGATGCTGCTGACTTAATTACAAACTTGGATGAAGAGTTTGATTTTGTCTTTATGGACTCTGCCAAATCCAAGTACATTGTCTTTCTACCTGAAATTCTCAAGCATTTAAAAGTCGGTGGGATGATCGTTTTTGATGATATTTTTCAAGGTGGGGATATTGTAAAGCCGATTGAGGAAGTTCGTCGTGGGCAGCGGACAATCTACCGTGGACTGCAAAGACTGTTTGAAGCTACGTTGGACAATCCAGGACTGACCGCCACTCTTCTGCCTCTATCGGATGGTTTATTAATGGTCCGCAAAAACCAAGAGGTAATTGACTTACCAGATTAAGAAAGTTTTAAGAAAATATGTTATAATGATTTGGTTAAAGATAAAAAAGGAGCTAATAATTTAATGAAAAAATCTAATAAGTTAATTACTGGTTTTATTACACTTGCATCAGTAATGACATTAGCAGCATGTAATTCAACAAATGACAATACTAAACTGGTTTCAATGAAGGGTGATACAATCACTGTAACTGACTTTTATAATGAAGCAAAGACAACACAAGCTGCACAACAATCAATGCTCAGTTTAATTTTATCGCGTGTTTTTGAAGGCCAATATGGTAAAAAAGTATCTGATAAAGAAGTAGAAAAGTCATACAATAAAACTGCTGAACAATATGGGGCATCATTCTCTGAAGCACTTTCACAAGCTGGTATGACAACTGAAACATATAAAAAACAAATTCGTACAACCATGCTAGTCACATATGCAGTTAAGCAAGAAGCTGAAAAAGAATTAACAGATGCTAATTACAAAAAAGCCTATGATAACTACACACCTAAGATGACTACTCAAGTCATTACTTTAGATGATGAAGAAAAAGCTAAAAAAGTATTAGAAGAAACAAAAGCAGAAGGTGCTAATTTCGAAGATATTGCTAAAAAGAATACTGTTAATGAAAAGAAAAAAGTAGATTATACCTTTGATTCGTCTGACAAAAGCTTGCCAAGTGATGTTATTAAAGAAGCTAGCAAATTAAAAGCTGGTGAAAAATCAGAGTTAATTTCAGTAATGGACCCTTCTACTTATCAGAAGAAATATTACATTGTTAACATGGCTAAGAAAGAAGATAAGAAAGCTGATTGGAAAGAATATAAAACTCGTCTAAAAGAAATTATTTTGGATGAAAAAAACAATGATACTGCTTTCCAAAACAAAGTTATCGCAAAAGAGTTAGATAGAGCAAATGTCAAAATTAAAGATAAAGCATTCTCAAATATCTTATCTCAATTTGCTACTGATAAACAATCTGCTAATAGTGCATTGAAAACATCAGTTGATAAATAATCAGCTTTTGTTTGACCTTTGCTGAAAAAGACAGTATAATTAGTAAGTTAAGAATAATCTATTAAGATTTGAACCAGAAAAGTGACGGGTGATGCAAGTCATGGACAATCTGATAAATTTGCTACTTAACTATCAAATTGAATAATAACTAAAGATAATGACAAGCTCATTGAATAGAGGTGGTACCGCGGTTTTCGCCCTCTGTCCAATGGGCTTGTTTTGTTTTTAAAAATGTAAAGAAGGTAAACTTATGAAAAAATTAACATCAGCTGAAATTCGCCAGATGTGGTTAGACTTTTGGAAATCAAAAGGTCACTCAGTGGAACCATCTGCAAATCTTGTTCCTGTAAATGATCCAACACTATTGTGGATTAACTCAGGGGTTGCAACTTTAAAGAAATATTTTGATGGGTCTGTCACTCCAGAAAATCCACGTATTACAAATGCACAAAAATCAATCCGTACTAACGATATTGAAAATGTTGGCAAGACTGCTCGTCACCATACCATGTTTGAAATGCTTGGTAACTTTTCAATTGGTGATTATTTCCGTGATGAAGCTATTGAATGGGGATTTGAGTTGTTAACAAGTCCAGAATGGTTTGATTTCCCTAAAGAAAAACTATACATGACTTATTATCCAGCTGATACTGATTCTTACAACCGTTGGATTGCTCTTGGCGTTGAGCCAAGTCACTTAATTCCTTTGGAAGAAAACTTCTGGGAAATTGGTGCGGGTCCTTCAGGTCCTGATACAGAGATTTTCTTTGACCGCGGTGAATCCTTCGATCCCGAAAATATTGGTATTCGTCTTTTAGAAGAAGACTTAGAAAATGATCGTTACATTGAGATTTGGAACATTGTTTTGTCACAATTTAATGCTGATCCTGAAGTTCCTCGTTCTGAATATAAAGAATTACCTAACAAAAACATTGATACGGGTGCTGGTCTAGAACGTTTAGTAGCTGTTATGCAAGGTGCTAAAACTAACTTTGAAACAGATTTGTTTATGCCAATCATTCGTGAAGTTGAAACACTTTCTGGTAAAACTTATGATCAAGATGGCGACAATATGAGCTTTAAAGTTATTGCTGATCATATTCGTGCTCTATCTTTCGCAATTGGTGATGGGGCACTTCCTGGTAACGAAGGTCGCGGATATGTATTACGTCGCTTGCTTCGTCGTGCGGTTATGCATGGTCGTCGTCTAGGCATTAACCAAACTTTCCTTTACAAATTAGTAATGGTTGTTGGTCAAATCATGGAATCTTACTACCCTGAAATTTTAGAGAAAAAAGATTTCATTGAAAAAATCGTTAAACGTGAAGAAGAAACATTTGCTCGTACCATCGATGCTGGTTCTGGTCATTTGGATCAATTGTTAGCACAGTTAAAAGAGGAGGGTAAAGATACACTTGAAGGTAAAGATATCTTTAAACTTTACGACACTTATGGTTTCCCGGTAGAATTGACTGAGGAAATGGCAGAAGATGCCGGTTATAAGATTGATCATGATGGCTTCAAAGCTGCTATGAAAGAACAACAAGACCGAGCGCGTGCTGCTGTGGTTAAAGGTGGTTCAATGGGCATGCAAAATGAAACTCTTGCAAATATCACTGAGTTATCTGAATTTAACTATGATAGAGAAAAATTAGAAGGTCAGTTATCAGTAATTGTTGTGGATAATGAACGTAGTGAAGCCGTATCAGAAGGACAAGCCTTATTAGTATTTGACCAAACACCATTCTACGCTGAAATGGGTGGACAAGTTGCTGACCATGGTGTTATTTTAAATGATAATGGTGAAGTTATTGCTAATGTGATTGATGTACAAAAAGCACCAAATGGTCAAGCACTTCATACAGTTGAAGTTTTAGCAAACTTATCAGTTGGCACAAAATATATGCTCAAAGTGGACCACAAACGTCGCTTTGCAGTAGAGAAAAACCATACTGCAACTCACTTGCTTCATGCTGCTTTGCATAATATTATTGGCAAACATGCTACTCAAGCAGGTTCATTAAATGAAGAAGAATTCCTTCGTTTTGACTTCACTCATTTTGAGGCAGTTACTGCTGAAGAGTTACGTCGTATTGAAGAAGAAGTTAACCAACAAATTTGGAATGCTATTAAAGTTCAAACGATTGAATCTGATGTTGAAACTGCTAAATCAATGGGTGCTATGGCGCTCTTTGGTGAAAAATATGGGAAGTTAGTTCGTGTCGTTGTTATTGGCGATTATTCTGTTGAACTTTGTGGTGGAACACACGTTTCAAACACTTCTGAAATTGGTCTGTTCAAGATTGTTAAAGAAGAAGGAATTGGTTCAGGAACTCGTCGTATCCTAGCAGTAACAAGTAAGCAAGCATTTGAGGCTTATCGTAAAGAAGAAGATGCTTTGAAAGAAATTGCAAGTACTATTAAAGCTCCTCAAATTGAACAAGTCCCTACAAAAGTTGCAAGTTTGAATGAACAAGTACGTGAATTGCAAAAAGAAGTTGCTGAATTGAAAGAAAAAGCAGCAGCCGCTCAAGCTGGCGATGTCTTTAAAGATGTTAAAGAAGTTAATGGACATACTTATATTGCAACACAAGTTTCAGTTTCTGATGCAGGTGCTCTCCGTACTTTTGCTGACAATTGGAAACAAAAAGATTACTCTGATATCCTAATCTTGGTTGCAGCAATTGGTGAAAAAGTTAATGTCTTAGTTGCAAGTAAATCAAAAGAACTTCATGCAGGTAATGTGATCAAAGCTTTAGCTCCAATTGTTTCAGGTCGAGGTGGTGGTAAACCAGATATGGCTATGGCTGGTGGCTCTGATGCAAGTAAAATCAATGATCTACTAAACGAAGTTCCAAATCAGTTATAAGAAAAAAAGTAGAAAAGTTAAACTTTTCTACTTTTTTTTTGGGCAAATTTTTTTAAGAAATATATTGTAAGATATGCTGAGGCCATTGCCATAGCTACTGGAATTCCATTGATTAGTGGCTGTCCAGTAATTTCAAGTAAGAAAAGGACTGCTGCAATTGGAATATTATTGATTATAGCTAAAAATAAAGCTGCACCAATTAAGATTGCAAATTGGATGGGTATATGACTATGGAGAATCATATTTGATAATTGGGCTGTAAATAGTCCCAAAGCGCCGCCCATCATCATGGAAGGTGCAATTCTACCACCATAAGCTCCGGCATAAAAGGTAATATAAACTGCTAAGGCTTTTGCCAAAAAGAGTGGAAAAGCATATGTGGCTGAAAAGGGTTGGTTGAAATAGTAAATCAAACCTGCTTTGCCATTGCCTAAAATTTCAGGAAAATAAAGACTTAAGATAGCTACAAGGATGAAGGACAGTGGGACAAAAATCAAATAATTTTTAGATTTGGGATCTTTTTTAGGTGAACTTTCAAGTAAACTTTTGTAGGTGTAGATGATGATGGCTAGAAGACAGCCTGAGATTAGGGACCATATAAAGAGGTCAGTGTTCCATTCTAACTGCTGAATTTTATACTGAATCTCGCTACCAAATACTAAGTTTACAAAACCAACTGCAATAAAAGATGTTACACTGGCAGCATAAGCATTTTTCCAAGACCATGATAGGAGGACATTTTCCATGATAAAAATGAGGGTCGCTAAGGGAGCATTATAGACGGCACCCAAGGCCGCTCCAGAAGCACAGGCTAAGAGTAGGATGCTTTTATTTTTATCCAGCTTAATATAGGGTAACCAACTTCCAGTTATCGCCACAGCAGCTTCTCTGGAAGCACCTTCTCGACCTAAAGGTGACCCCATAGAAACGGTCGCCATCTGAAGCAGACCATGGAGAAAGTTGGCGCTGGGTTTTGGCTCCTTATCTTTATGAACTATTTCTGTAATTGTCGGACTTGGGTTTAAGTATTTACTTAAATAGTGCCAACCAAAGGCTGCCAGGAGCCCAGACAAGCAGACTGAAAAAAAACGTCGGATTGGATTGACATAAGAGATTTGGTCATCAAAACTTCCATGCGTAATTCCAAAGCTCAATCCTTGAATAAGTTCAATGAGAAAGATCATTAAACTGGCAGCAATAGCCGCACTTATTCCGGTCAGTACTAATAAAACAGTCCATTTTGTAAATTCTTTAATTTTTTTTGACATAGACCTATTATATCAAAAGGGGAGATGCATAGAAAGGATTTAGAAAAGTATAAAATTTTAATTATTCAAAATATCTCCATATTCCTAAAGTCAGATGAAAATTGCATTATAAAATTCTAAATGTTATAATGCTAAATGAAAAAGGAGAGTTATTATGAAAAAAAAGAAATCAATTTTCGGGAAATTACTTTTAGCATTAGTTGCTATTTTAGCAGTTGTAGGAATCTTTGCCTTTTATCGTTTTCAAACAGGTAGTATTGAAGGCAAATGGACGGCGACAGAACTTGGTGACCAATATTACAAAGAATTTTATAAATCTTTAGGCTCCTATGATAAAGAAATAGGTATTGAACCTAAAAAGATGGTCAAGGTACCTAAAGTTGTCATGACTGTTGAAGATGGAAAAGCAGAAGTAGTTGTAAAATCGACTTTTGATAAAAAATATCTAGTAAATGCTATTGTTAAGAAATTTGATGAAACATTGAAGAAAAGCTTCTCTGATAACAATGTTAGTTTAGATGATTTAGATGATGAAACAAGAAAAGCATTTGAATCTGCTCGACCAAAAACCCAAGAACTTGAAGATGAGCTAGATAAAGAGTTTCAAAAATCTGCTATCCAATCTAACGGCGAATATGACAAAGCAACTGGACAAATCTCATTTAAAGTCTTCTCAGGTGATGTTAACCAATTGATGCACACTGTTAAAGTAACTAGTGTCAATAAGGACGTCCCTGGAATTTCAAAAAATGATATCAACAAGAACTTACCTTATGAATTAAAAGACAAAAAATTAGTGCTGAAAGATTCTAAAGAATCAATCAATTTCAAAAAGAAATAAATAAAAACCTCAAGTAGTTAATCTACTTGAGGTTTATTAATTAATTGGAAACTATTTAATAAAGATTAAGCTTCTTTTCCGAAATCATAATCTGATTCCGTCATAGCTTCAACAGATCCGAGTAAGTATCCATTACCTACCTGTGAGAAAAAGTCATGATTTGAGGTTCCGGTAGAAATTCCGTTCATAACAATTGGATTGACATCATTTGCTGTATCAGGGAATAAAGGATCTTGACCTAGGTTCATCAAAGCTTTATTGGCATTATAGCGAAGGAATGTCATAACTTCCTCAGTCCACCCTACTTGATCATAAAGTGATTTTGTATAATTTTCTTCATTTTCATACAATTGATAAAGTAAATCATACATCCATTCTTTAAAATCCTCTTGTTTTTCTTCAGATAATTCATTGAATCCAAGTTGGAATTTGTAACCAATGTAAGTTCCGTGAACAGACTCATCACGGATGATTAATTTGATGATTTCAGCCACATTAGCTAGTTTGTTATTTCCTAGGTAATACAGAGGTGTAAAGAAACCTGAGTAAAAAAGAAATGTTTCTAGATAAGTTGAGGCAACTTTCTTTTGTAAGGCATCGCCGTTTTCATAGATGTCATTGATGATTTTAGCTTTGTTCTGTAAGAATTCATTGCTATTAGTCCAGTCAAAAATTTCTTCAATTTCTTTTTTAGTATTTAAAGTTGAAAAAATAGAGGAGTAAGATTTTGCATGAACTGATTCCATAAATTGGATATTGTTCAATACAGCTTCTTCATGAGGCGTACGAACATCAGCACGAATTGCTTCAACACCAGTTTCAGATTGCATGGTATCTAGAAGAGTTAGGCCACCAAAGACTTTTCCGACAAGGTCTTTTTCTTTGGCAGGCAATTTACGCCAGTCATCTAAGTCATTTGATAAAGGAATACGAGTATCTAACCAAAATTGTTCAGTTAATTTCTCCCATGTAGACTTGTCAATCACGTCTTCGATTTCATTCCAGTTAATTGCTTCATAATATGTTGTCATAGAAAAATGATCTCCTAAAGAGTAGTAAAGTGCGTTAATAATAACGAGATAAACCAGTAGAACCGACCAAAGTCCTACTGGTACAAATATGTTTCTATAAGTATTTTAGTACAGTTGAGAATAAATAAATTACCAACAAAAACAGACTGCCGTAGAGGTAATAGATACTTAAGCATCTATTGCTTCTATACCAATTAAATCACGCATGATTCACATTGATTTGCGCCAACTTCTTCACCATCGTCAGTAAATGTACGAATATAGTAAATGGATTTAATGCCTTTGTTAAAGGCGTAATTTCGGAGAATTGAAAGGTCACGCGTTGTTTGCTTGCTTTCAGATTTCCATTCATAAAGTTCTTTAGGTAATTCACTTCGTAAGAATAATGTTAGTGACAAACCTTGGTCAACGTGTTGCGTCGCAGCAGCATATACATCAATAACCTTACGCATATCCATATCATAAGCAGATGTGTAGTAGGGAATTGTATCAGTTGAAAGTCCATTTGCAGGGTAATAGATTTTACCAATTTTCTTCTCTTGACGTTCTTCAATTCTTTGTGTAATTGGATGAATAGAAGCGGAGCAATCATTGATATATGATATTGACCCATTAGGAGCGACAGCAAGGCGGTTTTGGTGGTAGAGACCATCTTTTTGAACAGCCTGACGTAAAGTCTCCCAGTCTGATGCCTGAGGAATAAAATGATCCTTGAAAAGATCCTTAACAAAATCAGTCTGAGGAACAAATTTACCAGTCACGTATTTATCAAAGTAACTACCATCAGCGTATTTTGAATTCTCAAAGCCTGTAAATGTGGTTTGTCTTTCACGAGCAATATTGTTCGATTCAACCAAGGTCCAGTAATTCATTAACATAAAGTAAATATCAGTGAATTCAACTGATTCAGGGCTACCATATTCAATATGATGTTGAGCCAAATAAGAATGAAGTCCCATTGCACCTAAACCAAAGGTATGTGCTTGTTGGTTACCATTTTTAATTGTTGGCACAGCTTCAATTTGTGAAGAATCCGTAACAAATGTTAGTGCACGTGTCATTGCTTTAATTGAAGCTCCAAAATCAGGAGATGTCATCATATTTAAAATATTAGTTGATCCAAGATTACATGAAATATCAGTTCCCATTTCAACAAATTCCTGTGCGTCATTAATGACACTAGGTTTTTGAATCTGAAGAATTTCAGAACACAAGTTACTCATGATAACTTTACCATCAACTGGATTTGCTTTATTTGCTGTATCAATATTAATGATATATGGGTAGCCTGATTCTTGTTGTAGTTTAGAAATTTCAGTCTCTAAATCACGAGCTTTAATTTTAGTTTTTGTAATTTTAGGATTAGCAACTAACTCATCATACATTGCAGTAATATCAATGTAATTATAAGGAATACCATATTCTTTTTCCACACTATATGGACTAAAGAGATACATATCATCATTATTACGAGCTAATTCATAAAATTTATCTGGAACAGTTAATCCAAGTGATAAGGTTTTAACACGAACCTTTTCGTCAGCATTTTCTTTTTTAGTTGATAAAAAGGCAATGATGTCTGGATGGAAAACATCTAAGTAGACAACACCAGCACCTTGACGTTGACCTAATTGATTAGAATAAGAGAAACTATCTTCGAATAATTTCATAACAGGAACAACACCTGAGGCTGCTCCAGCATATCCTTTAATAGGTGCACCAGCTTCACGCAAGTTAGAAAGTGTGATACCAACACCACCACCAATTCTTGATAATTGGAGGGCTGAGTTGATTGAGCGACCAATTGAGTTCATATCATCGGTAACTTGAATAAGGAAACAAGAAACTAATTCACCACGTCGACTACGTCCAGCATTTAAAAATGAAGGAGTAGCTGGTTGATAACGTTGATTAATCATTTCAATTGCGATTGATTTTGCTAATTCTTCATTACCATCAGCAAAATAAAGAGCATTAAACATGACACGGTCTTCAAGACTCTCTAAGTAATACTCACCATCGTTAGTCTTTAAAGCATATTGCTGATAAAACTTATAAGCAGCCATAAAGGAATTAAACTGGAAGTTTTCATTTTTGATAATACTAGCTAACTCTTCAATAAATTCTTTTGAGTATTTTGAGATAAACTCTGATTCAATGTAATCATGTTTTAAAAGGTACTCAATTTTTTTTGTAATTGAAGCGAAAGGCTTTGTGTTAGGGATTACATTTTCTTCAAAAAAAGCTTGTAATGCTTCTTTATCTTTATGTAATGGGATTTTACCATCGACTGGACGGTTTATTTCATTGTTAAGACGAAAATAAGAAATTTCGCCAATATCTTTTAAACTCATTTATTATTTCCTTAATTACTTTATTAGTTCTTTTAATTTAGCTGGTTGGAATCCAGAAAAGACAATATCGCCACTTTCAATAACAGGTGCAGAGGCAAATCCTAAACTTTTTACATACTCGACTTGTTCTGGCTGTTCATCAATGTTAATCTCTTTGTAGCTTGCTCCATTTTGATCAAGAAATTTTTTGGTCATTTTACATTGCATGCAGTTGTTTTTTGAATAAACAGTAATCATGTATCTTCTCCTTCAATTTTTTCTCAACTGAGAATTTCAATACTAATAGCATATAAAATTTAGAAATAAAAAGCAAGATTTTTCTCTGAAAAAAACACAATATTTTGGGGTTGCTTTTAATTCTAACAACTATATATTGTGTGAACCCTGTCAAATAAGGATTTGCCAATATCTTTTAAATTGAAAAAAAAAGGGATAATTTGATTAATTAAATGGTGGGCTGACATAATATCAATATAGAAAATATTTATAAGAAGTTGATAACATTTTTTCTACATTATTGTAAATCGAGATATTATTAAAACTCTCATTAATAGGAACACTATGGGAAATATGAGAATGAAATATAATTTATGAAAGATTGAAAATTTGGGAGAAAATAGCATAGCTTTTTTCCTAGAGTAGAGATTTAATCTTGAAAATTAAAACACAATATGCTATAATCTGTTATTGTAAGGGTTATCATCTGATAGCTCAAAAATACACAACTATTAAAGGAGAACCATACTATGGCTTCAAAAGATTTTCACATTGTTGCAGAAACAGGAATTCACGCACGTCCAGCTACTTTATTAGTACAAACTGCAAGCAAATTTGCTTCAGATATTACTTTAGACTACAAAGGTAAAGCAGTTAACCTTAAATCAATCATGGGCGTTATGAGCCTTGGTGTTGGTCAAGGTGCTGACGTTACAATTTCAGCTGAAGGTGCTGATGCTGAAGATGCAATCGCAGCAATCGAAGAAACAATGACAAAAGAAGGATTGGCATAATATTATGACAGAAATGCTTAAAGGAATCGCAGCCTCTGATGGTGTTGCTGTTGCTAAAGCATATCTACTAGTTCAACCGGATTTGTCATTTGAGACTGTTACAGTCGAAGATACAAACGCAGAAGAAGCTCGCCTTGATGTAGCATTACAAGCTTCACAAGACGAGCTTTCTGTTATCCGCGAAAAAGCAGTAGAGAGCTTAGGCGAAGAAGCAGCTTCAGTATTTGACGCTCACTTGATGGTATTAGCTGATCCAGAAATGATTAGCCAAATCAAAGAAACAATTCGTGCAAAACAAACTAATGCTGAAACTGGTCTTAAAGAAGTTACAGATATGTTCATCACTATTTTTGAAGGTATGGAAGATAATCCATACATGCAAGAACGTGCTGCAGATATCCGTGACGTTGCAAAACGTGTTTTAGCACATTTGCTTGGTGTTAAATTACCTAATCCTGCTACTATCGATGAAGAATCTATCGTGATTGCTCATGATTTAACTCCTTCTGATACTGCACAATTGGATAAAAAATATGTTAAAGCATTTGTAACTAATATTGGTGGACGTACAAGTCACTCAGCTATTATGGCTCGTACACTTGAAATTGCTGCCGTACTAGGAACTAACGATATCACTAAACGTGTCAGCGATGGCGATATGATTGCTGTTAATGGTATTACTGGTGAAGTTATTATCAACCCTAGCGAAGAAGAAATTACTGCATTCAAAACAGCTGGCGAAGCATATGCTAAACAAAAAGCTGAATGGGCATTACTTAAAGATGCTGAAACAGTAACTGCTGATGGCAAACATTTCGAATTAGCTGCAAATATTGGTACTCCTAAAGATGTTGAAGGTGTCAATGAAAATGGCGCTGAAGCAGTAGGACTTTACCGTACCGAGTTCTTATACATGGACTCACAAGATTTCCCAACTGAAGATGAGCAATATGAAGCATATAAAGCAGTTCTTGAAGGAATGAATGGTAAACCAGTTGTAGTTCGGACAATGGATATTGGTGGAGATAAAGAGCTTCCTTATTTTGACCTTCCAAAAGAAATGAATCCATTCTTAGGTTTCCGTGCATTACGTATTTCTATCTCAGAAACTGGAGATGGTATGTTCCGTACTCAGATGCGTGCATTATTACGTGCCTCTGTACATGGACAACTTCGTATCATGTTCCCAATGGTTGCTTTACTTAAAGAATTTAGAGCTGCAAAAGCAGTATTTGATGAAGAAAAAGCAAAACTTGTTGCTGAAGGTATCGCAGTTTCAGATGATATCCAAGTTGGTATTATGATTGAGATTCCTGCAGCAGCAATGCTTGCAGACCAATTTGCAAAGGAAGTTGATTTCTTCTCAATTGGAACAAATGACCTTATTCAATATACAATGGCTGCTGACCGTATGAACGAGCAAGTTTCATACCTTTACCAACCATACAACCCATCAATCCTACGTTTGATTAACAATGTTATCAAAGCAGCACACGCTGAAGGTAAATGGGCTGGTATGTGTGGTGAAATGGCTGGTGATCAACAAGCTGTACCATTATTAGTTGGTATGGGCTTGGATGAATTTTCAATGTCAGCTACATCAGTACTACGTACTCGAAGTTTGATGAAAACTTTAGATACGTCTAAGATGCAAGAATATGCACAACGTGCTTTAACAACATGTTCAACTGCAGAAGAAGTTCTTGAATTATCTAAAGAATATTTATAATCTGATATAAGAAGTTGGGAAACCGACTTCTTTTTATTGGTTAATATTAGCAATATTCAGATAATTGTCGTGTCAGATGTTTGAATTATCATCAAAAAGTGATAGAATAGATGTATTATCATTAAAGGAGATAACGATTTGACTAAACAATACAAAAATCTTGTTAACGGTGAATGGAAACTTTCAGAAAATGAAATCAAAATCTATGCACCTGCAACTGGTGAAGAATTAGGTTCAGTTCCAGCAATGTCAACTGAAGAAGTAGACTTCGTTTACGAATCAGCGAAAAATGCTTTTAAAGAATGGCGTGCGCTATCATACGTTGAACGAGCAGCGATTTTGCATAAAGCAGCAGACATTTTAGTTCGTGACGCTGAAAAAATTGGTTCTGTACTTTCTAAAGAAGTTGCTAAAGGTCACAAAGCAGCAGTTAGTGAAGTTATTCGTACCGCAGAAATTATTAACTATGCTGCCGAAGAAGGTATCCGCATGGAAGGTGAAGTTCTTGAAGGCGGAAGTTTTGAAGCATCAAGCAAGAAAAAAATTGCTATTGTGCGTCATGAGCCAGTTGGTCTTGTTTTAGCAATTTCACCATTCAATTATCCAGTTAACTTAGCAGGTTCAAAAATTGCTCCAGCTTTAATTGCAGGTAACGTTGTTGCCCTTAAACCACCTACACAAGGTTCAATGTCAGGACTATTACTAGCAGAAGCTTTTGCTGAAGCCGGTGTTCCCGCGGGTGTCTTCAATACAATCACAGGTCGTGGTTCAGTTATTGGTGATTATATTGTAGAACATGAAGCAGTAAACTTTATTAACTTTACAGGTTCGACTCCAGTTGGAGAACGTATTGGTCAATTGGCTGGTATGCGTCCAATTATGCTTGAGCTTGGTGGTAAAGACTCAGCTATTGTTTTGGAAGATGCAGATCTTGAAATGGCAGCTAAAAATATTGTTGCCGGTGCCTTTGGATACTCTGGACAACGTTGTACTGCTGTAAAACGTGTTCTTGTAATGGACAAAGTTGCGGACCAATTAATTGAACATGTTCACAATTTAGTGAAAAAACTTTCAGTTGGTATGCCTGAAGAAAATGCAGACATCACCCCATTGATTGATACAAAGGCAGCCGATTTTGTTGAAGGTCTTATCAATGAAGCTAGTGAAAAAGGTGCTAAAGCAATTACTGAAATCAAACGTGAAGGAAACTTAATCTGTCCAGTTATTTTTGATAACGTTAATACAGATATGCGTTTAGCTTGGGAAGAACCCTTTGGTCCTGTCCTACCATTTATCCGTATCAATTCAGTAGAAGAGGCAATTGAAATTTCTAACGCTTCTGAATACGGACTTCAAGCATCAGTATTCACAAATAATTTCCCTCGTGCATTTGCAATTGGTGAAAAACTAGAAGTTGGTACAGTTCATATTAATAACAAAACACAACGTGGAACAGATAATTTCCCATTTTTAGGTGCAAAGAAATCAGGAGCTGGTGTCCAAGGTGTTAAATACTCTATCGATGCGATGACAAACCTAAAATCAATCGTCTTTGATATTGAATAATCAAATTTTTCAATAAACAAAAAAGCAGAAACTAAATTTAGTTTCTGCTTTTTAATTTTCTTACAAAACTAATTATTTTATGGCTATAAAATTAAAAAACTAAGTAATAATTTAGCTTTCTTGTGCTATAATAATAACACAAAAGGAGTTTGAAATGAGAAAAGTTTTTTATACCTTAATTGGCTTTTTAGGAATTATATTGATTACTAGTGGTCTCTTTTTTTGGAAATCTTGGTCGATACAAAATGATTTAGTGAAAATTATTAAAAACGAAAACATTAATAATCTTACAGAAAATTCGTTTTTAAGTAAAAAAATTATTCATCGAAAGAATCAAACATATTATTATTTTGCGCCAACAGCAATCAATAAAGACTTTTACCATGAAAATCTACCATCGAGTGTCTACAAAAGCACTCAGAAAGATCAATATGTTTTTTTGAAACCAGAGTTTTCTACTACTGACTTAAAAGGTGTTAAAAATGTAAAAATCCACAAAATAGTTTATGAGGCAGGTTTCTTAAAACTAAAAAGAGTAAGCGACCATGTAGTCAGTGACTATCATATCAAAACGGATTATCAAACTTTTCATTTATCTGAATTAGTGTCTGGTCATTTAGACGACATCACTCGCATAGTAACAAAAGATTATCCTGATCAAAAGTTTGAAATTAGTGACTATTCACAAATCAGTGAAGAAAATGGTATCTTACGGGATCATTTCAAGGTGAAAGATAAAATACTTATCATAGATAAGACTATTCAAGTTCCACTACAAGAATTATTTGATGTGATTGATTCTAATTTTTTAACAGGACAATCAAAAATAGATTTTACAGAATATCAAAAAGCTAAGGAAGCTGCTTTGCACCCCAAAAAGTTAGTTGCATTAACATTTGATGATGGACCAAACCCGCTTACTAGTCCACAAGTTATAAGTATTTTGCAAAAATACAATGCTAAAGCGACATTCTTTATGATGGGTTCGAAAGTTTTGGGAAATGAAAGTATCTTAAAATCGGTCATTGCCAGTGGTTCTGAAATAGGAAACCATACATGGGATCATCCATATTTAACTAAGCAGTCTGATGAAGAAGTGAAATCACAAATTGAACGAACAAATATAGCAATAGAGAAAGCATGTGGAAAGCGTCCGATTTATCTAAGGCCACCTTATGGAGCAACTAATGCAAGAGTTGAAAAATTGTCTGGTATGACTGAAATACTATGGACTGTCGATACGAGAGATTGGGAAAATCACAATACCGAAAAAATTATGGCCAATATTAAGAGTCAATTACATCCAGGTGGCATTATCCTAATGCATGATATCCATCAAACTAGCTTACAGGCCTTGCCGACAGTACTTGACTATCTTAAAAAAGAAGGCTATCAGTGTGTAACTGTTTCAAAATTATTGGGTGATAACTAAAAAATAGAATCCAAAGGATTCTATTTTTTGTATAATTGTTGATTGTGTAATTGAATTTCAGACACATCGGCAAATTTTTTCAATTTTTTTATGTCTTCAGGGTGATTTACAAAAGTGATAACGACACCTTCTTTACCCATCCGACCTGTGCGGCCAGCGCGGTGAGTATAATTCTCTTTATCACGGGCTACTTCAAAATTGATGACATATTCAAGATTTTCAATATCAATCCCACGAGCTACTAAATCAGTGGCTAGTAGGAGGGAAATTTGGTGATCTTTAAATTTTTCTAAAATTGTTTTTCTGAATCTTACATTAACATCACTAGCTAAGGAAACAGCAGTAGAACCAGTATAGGTCAGACGTTCTTCGACAGCACCTAAATCAGATAAGCTATTGAAGAAGACTAGGGCTCTAAAATCTGTTATATTTGAAAATTTTCTTAATAAATCAAGACGATCACGTTTTTCTACTGAAATATAGAAATGTTTAATAGCTTCCAGCTTTTGGTCTGATTTGTCAATTATTTCAGTTGTTGGCTCAATGCTAGCACGATCTAGTTTATTAGTTGCACTCATGTAGATAAATTGGTGATCACGGGGAACATAATGGGTAATTTTTTGCACAAAACCATATTGTGAGTCGCCCAGCAATTCATCAAACTCATCTAAAATGATAGTGTCGACATTCATCATTTTGATTTTTTTTAGTTTAATCAGTTCGAAAATCCGGCCAGGTGTGCCAACAATAATCTGAGGTCCTTTTTTAAGGCGTTCAATTTGTCTTTTTTGACTAGTTCCTGATATAAATAATTGCGCTGTTAAGCCAATTGGTTCAGCCCATTCTTTTGTAACTTCGAAAATTTGTCCAGCAAGTTCCGTATTTGGAGATAAAATCAAAAGTTGTTGTGATTTTTTGCTAGTTATTTTTAGTAGAGTTGGGAAAAGATAAGCTAAGGTTTTTCCTGTCCCTGTTGGGCTGATTCCGAGGACGTTTTTTCCTGAATGAATTGGTTCAAATACAGATTCTTGGATATCTGTTAAAGTTGTCATTTGGCTAGTTTCTAATTGGTCTTGCCAAATTTGTGGGAATTCTTTGATCATTTTTTTTCCTTTTCAATTGTAACTGAGTCTATTATAACATGATTTCAGAGAGGCTCCTAATAAAGGAAAAAGAAAGTTTAAGGAAAATCTTATAGAAAAACTTTTTAATTTTTGGTAAAATATACAGAAGACTTTTTAGATTTGGAGTGCAAGATGCATAAAAAACCCATCATTATTGGCGTCACAGGTGGATCTGGAGGCGGGAAGACAAGCGTTTCTCGTGCGATTTTAGATAGTTTCCCAGATGCAAGAATTGCGATGATTCAACATGATTCTTATTATAAGGACCAAGCCCATTTAAGTTTTGACGAACGTATCAAAACTAATTACGACCATCCACTAGCTTTTGAAACTGATTTTATGATCGAACAGTTAAAGGAATTGCTTGAAGGACGCCCTGTTGACATTCCTATCTATGATTATACGCGACACACGAGAAGTGATAAAACCTTCCGTCAAGAGCCGCAAGATGTTATTATCGTTGAAGGCATTCTTGTCTTAGAAGACGAGAGATTAAGAGATCTGATGGACATCAAGCTGTTTGTCGACACTGATGATGATATTCGAATTATCCGACGTATTAAACGCGATATGGTTGAAAGAGGCAGAAGTTTAGACAGTATTATTGAACAATATACAACCGTGGTAAAACCAATGTATCATCAATTTATTGAACCAAGCAAACGCTATGCTGATATTATTGTTCCTGAAGGAGTAAGTAATGTCGTTGCAATTGATTTAATTACAACAAAAATTGCAAGTATCCTAGTCGATCGAGACTAGTTAAGGGAGAATGATATGTTTGTAGCACTAGCTGGTGCCATTATTATGTGGAATGTGGTTGTTTTTGCTTTATATGGGATTGACAAACGTAAGGCTGTAAAAGGGGAATGGCGCATTTCTGAAAGAACTTTATTACTAATTGCCTTCTTTTTTGGTGGGATTGGCGCAATCTTAGGCGGGAACCTATTCCATCATAAAACAAAAAAATGGTACTTTCAGGTTGTTTGGGTCTTAGGAATCTTTATGATTTTCATAGGGATTTATTTGTTATATTGGCTCTACCTCAAGGACTGGAGCGCTCTATTACCATGATTTAAAAGTTCTAGCAAATTTTGCTAGGCTTTTTAATTTTAGGCTAAAAGGAAAAGCTTATCATCTGATTAGCCTTATGGTATAATAAGAAGCATGAAAACAAGTACAAAAGAAGAAAACTATCAAGTAATGATTGCACAAGCAAATGCTTTGTTTACTAGTGAAAGTAACGTTATGGCAAATTTATCAAATGCTAGTGCCTTATTAAACATGACTTTACCAAATTCAGTTTTTACTGGATTTTATTTGCATGACGGTCAAGAATTGATTCTTGGTCCATTTCAAGGGGGCGTTTCGTGCGTCCATATTGCAATGGGTAAAGGGGTTTGTGGACAATCGGCAAGCCAGCAAGAAACAATTATCGTCGATGACGTTAGACAACACAGTAACTATATTTCCTGTGATTCACGAGCTTTGAGTGAGATAGTAGTTCCGATGATTAAAAATAATCGTTTGATTGGAGTATTAGACCTAGATTCCTCTGCCACTTGTGATTATGATCAAATTGATAAACAGTACCTGGAAGAATTTGTCTCCATTTTACTAGAAAAGACAAGGTTTAATTTTGACATGTTTGGAGTAGAAAAATAATGTATCAAGCCCTATATCGCAAATACAGAAGCCAAACCTTTGATGAAATGGTTGGCCAATCTGTCATCTCGACAACCTTGAAACAGGCTGTTGAATCCAAAAAAATTAGTCATGCCTATCTCTTTTCTGGACCAAGGGGAACAGGTAAAACCAGTGCAGCAAAGATTTTTGCTAAGGCAATGAACTGTCCGAACCAAGTTAATGGAGAGCCTTGTAATAACTGTGATATTTGTCATGATATTACAAATGGTAGTTTAGAAGATGTCATTGAAATTGATGCAGCCTCAAACAATGGTGTGGATGAAATCCGTGAAATTCGTGATAAATCAACTTATGCACCGAGTCGTGCAAACTATAAAGTTTATATCATTGATGAAGTGCACATGCTATCAACGGGTGCATTTAATGCTTTATTAAAAACCTTGGAGGAACCAACTGAAAATGTTGTTTTCATCCTCGCAACCACTGAACTTCACAAAATTCCGGCAACGATTCTGTCTCGTGTTCAACGTTTTGAATTCAAATCAATTAAACAAAAAGATATCAAGGCTCATTTGATGCATATCTTGACCTTGGAAAATATCCCTTTTGAAGAAGAAGCTTTAGGATTAATTGCGAGACGCGCTGAAGGTGGAATGCGTGATGCCCTGTCAATTTTAGACCAGGCACTTAGTTTATCCCCAGATGATCAGATCACATTATCAATTGCAGAAGAGATTACTGGGTCTATCAGCATTCTGGCTTTAGATGACTATGTGGCAAATATAATTAACCAAGAAGCACAGGCTGCTCTTTCTAATTTAGAGACTATTTTTGATAATGGTAAAAGTATGAGTCGTTTTGCGACGGACTTATTAGCCTATTTCAGAGAACTATTAATGGTTCAAAGTGGTGCTGAGAGTAGTTATCAAACAGAGCATTTTGCGGATAATTTAGCAGTTCCTCGCGAAACTATTTTTCAGATGATTGCGATTATTACTAAACATGTTCCAGAAATAAAACGGGGTTCACATCCTCGTATTTACGCAGAAATGATGACCATTGAATTGGCTCACCTTAGTCCTGTTCAGAATTCAGCTTCAGACGATAATCACTTATCAGCTGAAATCAATGCCTTAAAGATGCAAGTCGACCAATTAAAAGAGCAACTTGAATCGTTATCATCTGGTGAAGTTGCACCCGTTACAACCAAAGCTAAACCAGTTTCCAAGAAAACTTTTACTTATAAAGTTGATCGACAAAAGATTTTAACAATTATGGAAGAAACCGTTCAAGATAGTGAGCAGTCTAGACAATACTTAGATTCTTTGAAATCAGTTTGGAATGAAATCTTGGATAGTATTTCTCCACAGGATAGAGCTTTGTTGCTTGGTTCTGAACCAGTTTTGGCTAACAGTGAGAATGCTATTCTTGCATTTGAGGCTGCCTTCAATGCAGAACAAGCCATGAACCGAACAGATTTAAATGATATGTTTGGTAATATTATGAGCAAAGCAGCTGGTTTCACACCACATATTTTAGCTGTCCCTCGATCAGATTTTAATCACATTCGGAGTGAATTTGCTAAAAAAATGAAAGACAAATCTCCAGTACAGGTAAACAAAGCGGAGGAGGAATCATTTCTTCCACCAGAATTTGATTTCCTGTCTGAAAAAATAAAACAGGTAGAAGATTAAGAAAAAAAGAAAATTCTTCGTAGAATTTTCTTTTTTTTGGTAAAATACAACTATGACTTTAAGACAATTTATTTTTATGGCACTATTATGTGCTTTTGAAACCTATTTTTTTAACGACTCTGTCCTAGCAGGCGATTTCTTATTTGCACTTTTCTGGGGTATTCTCCTCTATCGTGATTTAAGGAAGGTCTATGCTATTACCAATTTTTCAAAAAAATTAATAGAGGCTGCTAAAGAGTCCAAGAAGAAAGACTGATTTCACCACTATGCAATGTTTCAAGTGTTTTATCTGTTTTTTCAACGATTAAGTAACCTTGGTCAGTGATATCAATGGCGCGTCCATGGATAATTTGATTATTTTTACTATAGGTCACTTGTTTGTTAAGAACAAGTGATTTTTCTTTGTAAACTTTTAAATGATCTTGTACTGGTATTTGGAAGAAAAGTTTCCAAATTTCAGAAATCAATTGATTTCTGGTGATAGTTGGTTGATGTCGGAAGAGTGATGTTGCTATTGAACTTAGTTCTTCAGGGAGGTCAGTCAAATGAAAATTTAAACCAGCTCCGATAATCACGTCAGTAATTAAGCCAGTT
Source organism: Streptococcus parauberis NCFD 2020 (assembly GCF_000187935.1). Classification (NCBI taxonomy): domain Bacteria; kingdom Bacillati; phylum Bacillota; class Bacilli; order Lactobacillales; family Streptococcaceae; genus Streptococcus; species Streptococcus parauberis. Next base: position 877,685 of record NZ_AEUT02000001.1, on the reverse strand, counting down.
TCAACAGATGTTATAGCCTCGGTTAAAATACCAGCAATCTTTTTATCATTTAAATAGATATCATTGACCCATTTTATTTGGGTTTCAATACCAGTAAGTCGGTAAATGGCATTGACGATACTTGAGGCAACCATCATGGTATATGGTTCCATCTCTTGGTAAGTTTGGTTAGGTTTCAAATGGAGTGACATATAGATGCCACCGTTTTTTGAGGCATAAAAATCACGGCCTAAACGTCCTTTAGCTTGTTTTTGACTAGGTGATAAATAGAGATGAGGGACACTTGGATTGGTTGCAATAGCATTCTTGGCATCTAATTGCGTAGAAAGACTTGATTCATTTAGGGTAACCGATATATTCAGTTTGTCAGATATTTCTTGTGCAGATAGCAAATCTCCGCTGATTATTTTGTAGCCTTCTTTTTTGGTGGCCAAAATTTCAATTCCTTGATTTTCAAGAGATTTTATTCCTTTCCAAATGGCTGTGCGAGAAAGAGATAATTGGTCGGCGAGTTTTTCACCACTAATAAATGATTCTGATTGACTTAATATTTGATATAATTTCTCTGATGTCTTCATAGAACTAGTATAGTATATTCGCCTGATATTTCAAGTTCACATGACTGAAAAGACAGGAAAAAATCAAACTTTTACAAACCTTTTAAAAATAGTACTCGTAAAATAATTCAAAAATGTGTATAATAGAAAAGTTAATTAGTCCCGAAAAGGTAGCAGTGCAAACTGCTAGTGCTTTGTAACTTTTTGACTCGCAAGTAAAACATGTCACTAAAGTAACTATTGTTTATTCGGTAGTTGCTATATTATAAAACTTAGTTATTAGTAACTTTTCCTTGCGAAGGCTTTTTGCCATATACTTTTATTAAAAGGGGGACATTTTTATGTCAGAACGTAAATTATTTACGTCTGAATCTGTATCGGAAGGCCATCCAGATAAAATCGCGGATCAAATTTCAGATGCTATTTTAGACGAAATTCTCACTCAAGATCCTGATGCTCACGTAGCAGCAGAAACAGTTGTTTATACAGGGTCGGTTCATGTTTTTGGAGAAATTTCAACTTCAGCTTATGTTGATATCAACCGTGTTGTTCGAGATACCATTGCTGAAATTGGTTACACAAAAGCGGAATATGGTTTTTCTGCCGATTCAGTTGGTGTACATCCATCACTTGTTGAGCAATCATCAGATATTGCTCAAGGTGTCAATGAAGCCTTGGAAGTACGCGAAAGCAAGGAAGTTGATGACTTAAATTTAATTGGAGCTGGTGATCAAGGCTTGATGTTTGGGTTTGCTATTGATGAAACACCTGAACTGATGCCATTACCAATTTCTTTATCACACAAATTAGTTAAGAAATTAGCTGACTTGAGAAAATCAAACCAATTAGCTTATTTGAGACCTGATGCCAAATCACAAGTTACTGTCGAATATGATGAAAATGATCAACCACTTCGTGTTGATACTGTCGTTATTTCTACACAACATGATCCAGATGTTTCAAATGAAACCATTCATACTGATTTAATTGAAAAAGTTATCAAATCAGTTATTCCAAATCAATTTTTAGATGACCAAACTAAGTATTTCATTAATCCGACTGGTCGTTTTGTTATTGGAGGCCCTCAAGGTGATTCTGGTTTAACAGGACGTAAGATTATTGTAGATACATACGGTGGTTATTCGCGTCACGGTGGCGGGGCCTTTTCTGGTAAAGATGCTACTAAAGTTGATCGCTCTGCTTCTTACGCAGCGCGTTACATTGCTAAAAATATTGTCGCTGCTGGCTTGGCCAAGAAAGCAGAAGTTCAATTAGCTTACGCAATTGGTGTGGCACATCCTGTGTCTGTTCGTATTGATACCTTCGGCTCTGCGATTCTTCCAGAAGCAAAAATCGAAAAAGCTGTTCGTCAGTTATTTGATTTACGTCCGGCTGGTATTATCAAAATGTTAGATTTGAAACGTCCAATCTATCGTCAAACGGCAGCTTATGGTCATATGGGTCGTACTGACATTGATTTACCATGGGAAAAATGTGATAAAGTTGATGAATTGAAAAACTTCTTGTTAAAATAATAAAATTAAGAGGATGCCATATGGTGTCCTTTTTGCTTGAGTTGAAGGCAAAATTCACAAGAAGTTAGATTGTAATGTTTCTAAAATTATGATAAAATGATAAGGTTGAATTCAAGTATAAGAAAGTTTAGGATGTATGCGTAAAATTATAATTAATGGTGGAAAACCTTTATCAGGAGAAGTTGCTGTCTCCGGTGCAAAAAATAGTGTTGTTGCCTTAATCCCAGCGATTATGCTAGCTGATGATGTTGTCACATTGGATGGAGTTCCATCAATCAGTGATGTGGATAGTTTAATTGAAATCATGGAATTGATGGGTGCCAAAATTACTCGTCAGAACGATTCACTTACAATTGATCCTAGAACAGTAATTAGTCAACCAATTCCTTTTGGTAAAATTAATAGTTTGAGAGCTTCTTATTATTTTTATGGAAGTTTACTTGGACGTTTTGGTCAAGCTACTGTCGGTCTACCAGGTGGTTGTGATTTGGGGCCAAGACCAATTGACTTACATTTGAAAGCTTTTGAAGCAATGGGAGCTAAAGTATCTTATGTTGGTGAAAATATGCATATTGCCGTTAATGAAGGTGAACTGCATGGCGCACATATCTACATGGATACAGTCAGTGTAGGTGCGACAATCAATACAATGCTTGCTGCTACAAAAGCAAATGGTAAGACTGTCATTGAAAATGCCGCGCGTGAACCAGAAATTATTGATATTGCAACGCTTTTAAATAATATGGGGGCTCATATTCGTGGAGCGGGAACAGATATTATAACTATTGAAGGAGTTACAAAATTAGGCTCAACAACTCACCAAGTTATTCCTGACAGAATTGAAGCTGGTACTTATATTGCAATGGCAGCAGCAATTGGAACAGGGATAAAGGTAACAAATGTCTTATATGAACATTTAGAAAGTTTTATTGCGAAACTTGAAGAAATGGGAGTTCGGATGACTATTGAGGAAGATTCAATTTTTGTTGAAAAACAAGATAAATTGAAAGCTGTAACCATTAAAACCTCACCATATCCTGGTTTTGCAACAGATCTACAACAACCATTAACACCATTACTGCTTACAACAGAGGGCATGGGATCAATTGTTGATACGATTTATGAAAAACGGGTCAACCATGTCCCAGAAATGGCTCGTATGGGCGCTGATATTTCCCTAAAAGGTGGCAAAATTGTCTACCATGGTCCTAATCAATTAAGCGGTGCACAAGTCAAAGCTACTGACTTGCGAGCAGGTGCAGCACTAGTAACTGCGGGACTAATGGCCGAAGGCAGAACAGAAATAACGAATATAGAATTTATTTTACGTGGCTATGCTAATATCATAGAAAAACTACAAGCATTAGGCGCAGACATACAATTAATTGAAGAATAAAACAAAAGAGGACGAATGGTCCTCTTTTTTGTTGTCTGATGATAAATTTTTGAACTTAATAACATTTGTTTGTGATTATTGAATAAAATCTTGTACAATGGTGATAAGAGATAATGAAAGGTAGAGTAATATGGAAAAACCACTAGTTGGACAGAAAGTTGATCAATTATTAGACTTAATATTGGAACGAAATTATGAAACTGGAGCAAAATTGCCGAATGAGTTTGAACTAGCTGAAGATTTAAATGTCGGAAGAAGTACAATTAGAGAAGCTGTACGAACTCTAGTAGCTAGAAATATTTTAGAAGTAAAGCAAGGTTCAGGTACTTTTATTAGCCCAAAAAGGGGTGTTTCAGAAGATCCCTTTGGTTTTTCCATATTAAAGAATAGTGAAACCTTAATTTCAGATATGTTCGCTATCAGATTACTAGTTGAACCTAAAATGGCAAGTTTGGCAGCCCAAAATATAAAAACAGACCAACTTGAAGTTATTGAAAATCTGTTATTGAAAATTATACTTGCCTTGAAAAATGAACTTCCCGAGATTAAACATTTAGATACTGAATTCCATAAATTGTTAGCTAAATATAGTGAAAATATTGTTATTGAAAGGTTTTTGCCAACATTATTAGTTGCTAATACAAATTATAAAAAATATAAAAAAGAGCTGATAAATGTTTATGAAGCATTTTTGGTTGCTTTTAAAACAAAGAATTCTGTTATGGCAGAAGATTTAATGAATAAGTACCTATTTTTATATCAGTTATCCAATAAATAATGTCAAAGTCCGCTTTTGTGGGCTTTTTTTTCTGAATTAATACAGTTTACAAAAAACACTATCTGTTATAGAAAAATTATATTTTATTTGTTATAATAAAGTGATTATTAACAAATAAAAAGGGGTTAAAATGGATATTTGGACAGCTTTGGCAAAGTATTCTTATTTTGAAACAGAAAGATTACTTTTGCGTCCTCTGTCTTATTTTGACTCAGAAGATTTTTATGAAATCAGCAATGATTTTGAAAATCTTTCTTTTGTTTTCCCCGCTTGTCTCAGTAAAAATGAAAGTGATTATCTTTTTAGTCATTCATTTCTTAAATCACCATTAGGGATTTGGGCTATTACTGAAAAATCTAGTCAAAAAATGATTGGTATCATTAGACTGGAAAATTTAGATTTCAAAAAGGCTTGTTCAGAACTCGGTTACGTTTTAAATTCAGCCTATAGGAATCAGGGATTTATGACAGAAGCTGTCAAAAATATTGTTTTCTTAGCTTTTAAAGAATTAGGTTTAAAAAATTTAGTCATCATAACACATTTGGAAAATAATGCAAGTCAACAGGTTGCAGTAAAATCTGGATTTAAGCTTGTGTCTCAGTTTAAAGGAAGCGACCGTTATACACACCAAATGAAACAGTATCTCAAATATCAAATGAAAATAGGATATCATAATGAGTAAACATCAAGAAATATTAGACTATCTAGAAAAGTTAGCAATTGGCAAAAGAGTTAGTGTTAGAAGTATTTCTAACCATTTAAATGTAAGTGATGGTACTGCATATCGTGCTATTAAAGAAGCTGAAAATCGTGGAATTGTTGAAACGAAACCGCGAAGTGGCACGGTTCGGGTTGAAAAGAAATCACGTGTAGCTATTGAAAAATTAACTTTTACAGAAGTTGCTCGGATAAGTGATTCGACAGTTGTTGCAGGCCGTGAAGGTTTAAGTAATGAATTCAGTAAATTTTTTATTGGAGCAATGACTAGAAATAATGTCAGTAAGTACCTTTCAAAAGGTGGCCTACTAATTGTTGGGGACCGAGAGCATATCCAATTATTGGCCTTGGAAAGTAGGAATGCCATATTAGTTACTGGTGGTTTTGCTATTTCTAAAGCAGTTATTAAAACAGCAGATAGCTTGGGAATACCAGTTATGGTTAGTCAATATGATACATTTACTGTTGCGACCTTAATTAATCATGCTCTAATGAGTTTTAGAATTAAAACAGATTTAAAAACAGTAGATGAAATTATGCTTCCGCTGTCCCAATATGGTTTTTTATACGACGATAGTACGATTGATGATCTTAATCAATTAATTAAAAAAACTAAACAAGTACGTTTTCCAATTATTAAAAAGGATGGGACTGTTACTGGCTTTATCAGCATGCGCGATGTAGTAAATCAAAAATCAAATGTCAATATTAAAGAGGTGATGACAAAAAGTCCGATTACAACGTCACCACATACGAGCCTAGCAAATGTTAGTCAAAAAATGATATTTGAAGACTTAAATATGATGCCTGTAGTCGATGAAAATCAAAAAATATTGGGGATAATCACACGTAGATTAGCCTTGGAATATATGCAAAATAATCAATCTGAGATTAAGGATACCTACAGTAATCAATTATTATCTCATATGGAAGAAAATCAAAATGAGTTCTCGATTCATGTTGAACCAAGTATGATTGATAATTCTGGGAATTTAGCTCAAGGCGTTGTTTCTGAAATATTAAAGGAAATAACTTTAAAAGTTTTCAATCGAAAATATCAAAAAAATGTAATTATTGAACAAATGATGATATACTTTTTACATGCCGCACAGATTGATGACTTATTGACAATTCATCCAAAAATTATTTCAGAGACAAGAAGAAGCGGTACAATAGATATCGAACTATATGTAGAAGAACAGATAATTGCGAAAGCTGTTGTTTCTACTCGAATTAATTAAAATTTTTAAGGAGTATTATTTACATGATTACATTGAAATCTGCACGTGAAATTGAAGCTATGGATAAAGCTGGTGATTTTCTAGCAAGTATCCACATCGGCTTACGTGAGATTATTAAACCAGGCGCTGATATGTGGGAAGTTGAAGAATATGTCCGCAAGCGTTGTAAGGAAGAAAATGTTTTGCCATTGCAAATCGGAGTTGAAGGCCATCTTATGGATTACCCATATGCTACTTGTTGTGGTTTAAATGATGAAGTAGCACATGCTTTTCCACGTCACTATATCCTCCAAGAAGGAGATTTGTTAAAAGTAGATACTGTTTTAAGCGAACCTTTAGACAAAGAAATAGTGGATGTTTCGAAATTAGACTTTGACAACGTTGCACAATTAAAGAAGTTGACAGAACCTTATACAGGTGGTTTAGCGGATTCTTGTTGGGCCTACGCAGTTGGTAAACCATCTGAAGAAGTACAAAACTTAATGGATGTTACAAAAGAAGCAATGTACTTGGGAATTGAGAAAGCAGTCATTGGGAATCGTATTGGAGACATTGGCGCAGTTATTCAAGAGTATGCTGAAAGTCGTGGCTATGGTGTAGTCCGTGATTTAGTTGGACATGGCGTTGGACCAACAATGCACGAAGAACCTATGGTTCCTAATTATGGAATTGCAGGGCGTGGATTACGACTTAAGGAGGGGATGGTATTAACGATTGAACCAATGATCAATACTGGAACTTGGGAAATTGATACTGACATGAAAACAGGTTGGGCTCATAAAACTTTAGATGGTGGTTTATCTTGTCAATATGAACATCAATTTGTTATCACCAAAGATGGACCACGTATTCTTACAAGCCAAGGAGAAGAAAGAACTTACTAATATGGAGAAAAAAAAATTCCTTGATAAAGTCTCTTCAAAGTTTCAAAATGAGACTATAAAGGCTTTTTTGAGGCACTTTCAAAGTGCTGAAATGGATTTATCTTCGATAGCCGTAGCTTATTATTTGATTTTAACAGTCTTTCCCTTGATTGTTATCGCGGCCAATATTTTCCCTTATCTGAATATTGATATTAGGGATTTGCTTCAATTAATGAAGCAGAGTCTACCTAATGACATCTACCAATCAGCCAGATCTGTTGTCATTAATATCTTTTCTAAACCAGCAGGAGGTGTTTTGGGAGTAGCGACTTTTACTGGTCTCTGGACCATGTCTAAAAGTTTAACTTCTTTGCAGAGGGCAATCAACAAAGCCTATGATGCTTCACCACATAGGGATTTTCTGCTAGGGCACCTAGTTGGTCTCTTGGCCAGTATCTTTATTTTATTCTTACTAGCCTTTGTCCTTATTTTTTCTACCTTTTCAAAAGCAGCAATTCAAGTAATGGATAATCATTATCATTTGAGTGATGGTTTAACTAGTCTTTTTTTGACTTTAATCCAGCCAGTTACAATTATTATAATTTTGCTTGGTTTAATGGCTCTTTACTTCTTGCTACCTAATATTCGTATCAAGAAAATCCGTTACATTATGCCTGGAGCTTTATTTACAGGGTTTGTAATGACTTTCTTAAGTAATTTGATTGGTCATTATGTTGTCGTCAATGTGGAAAAAATGGTCGATATTAAAACCTTTGGTTCGGTCATGATTTTCATTATCATGTTATGGTTTATTTTTTTAGCAAGGATTTTAATTTTAGGGGCAATATTTAATGCGACTTATCAGGAAATTGATCAAGGTAAGTTAGAAGGCCGTAGTAGCGATATTGTATCGGTTTTTAAAAGAAGATTTGGTAAACACAAACAACAAAAATAAGCTATTCTATCTTGAAAAGCTTATTTTTTTCTGTAAAATAAAAGTATTAAGGTTGATGAAAGGGATTAAATGTTATTAAAAGCCACTAAAAATGGATTACATGGAAAGATTACTGTACCTGGGGATAAATCGATTAGTCACCGGTCACTCATTTTTGGAGCTATTGCTGAAGGGGTCACCGTTATTGAAGACTTATTGCTCAGTGAAGATGTTTTAGCGACGATGAAAGTATTTCAAGCAATGGGGATTAAGATTGTTCAAGAAGGACATTTGACTTATGTCTATGGTAAAGGACTAAAAGGTTTAACCAAACCTAACCAGGACTTAGATATGGGCAATTCAGGAACCTCAATGCGCTTAATTTCAGGCTTGTTAGCTGGTCAAAATTTTTCAACAAGATTAGTTGGCGATGCCAGCTTGAGTAACAGACCTATGGATCGGATTACCATTCCTTTGCAAGGAATGGGTGCCAAAATTGAAGGACAGACGCAAAAAGCTAATCCACCATTGTTTATTGAGGAAGTAGCAGAGCTTAAACCGATTACTTATCATCTTCCGATAGCTTCTGCTCAGGTGAAGTCGGCTATCTTGCTGGCTGCGATTCAGGCCAAGGGACAAACTAAAGTCATCGAAAAAGAGTTGACCCGAAACCACACAGAAGAAATGATTCGTCAGTTTGGTGGGGAAATTGCTGTGCAGGGTAAGGAAATAACCATTAATGGTCCTCAATCTTTAAAAGCGCAGAGGTTTAAAGTCCCAGGTGATATCTCAAGTGCCGCATTTTGGATTGTAGCTGCTTTGATTGTTCCGGGTTCAGATATTATGCTAACTAATGTCGGGATTAACAAGACGCGTACAGGTGTTCTAGATGTTGTTAAAGCAATGGGTGGAATGATAGAATTGACTGACGAAGACAAAGTCAACCAGTCGGCTACAATTAGAGTCCGTTATTCCCAACTTAAAGCGACTGAAATTTCTGGTCAGTTAATTCCACGCTTGATTGATGAATTACCGATTATTGCCTTGCTTGCTAGTCAAGCTAAAGGACAAACAACCATTAGTGATGCTGAGGAATTACGAGTGAAAGAATCAGATCGGATTGCACTTGTGACTGAAATCTTATCAACCTTTGGCGTTGCTATTGAAGCTAAGTCAGATGGTATGATTATTAATGGACCAAATCAATTGCGTGGTGGGAAAGTTGATGCCCATTTGGATCACCGCTTAGCAATGATGGCTGTTATTGCTAGCTTAGTTGTTAATGATGGGAGTGTCGACTTATCAGGATCTCAAGCAATTGCGACAAGCTATCCATCATTTTTAACAGATTTAGAAAGGATTAGTAATGGCTAAAGTATTATTAGGATTTATGGGTGCTGGAAAGACCACGATTGGTTCTTTCTTGGATGATAATTTTTTGGATATGGATTTAATAATTGAAGAGCGAGTAGGCATGTCGATTTCAGATTTTTTTGCTCATCAAGGGGAAGAAGCATTTCGACAGGTTGAGTCAGCTCTTCTGGAGGAATTAATGACAAAAGAAGGGAATATCATTATTTCAACAGGCGGTGGCGTTGTAATCAGTGAAAAGAATCGTCAACTACTCAGAGAAAATCGAAAAAATAATATCCTCCTTTCGGCTAGTTTTGAAGTTCTTTATGACCGAATTAAAAAAGATAAGTTTTTTCAAAGGCCACTCTTTCTCAATAATTCAAAAGAAGATTTTCATGGAATCTTTGAAAGACGCATGATGTTATATGAAGGATTGTCTGATTTAATTATTAATGTCGATCATCGAACCCCTGAAGAAATAGTGCGTATTATTAAAAGTATTTAAAAAAGAAGATTACCTTCTTTTTTTGTATTGTTAGTAAATAGTAAATAATATATTGGCAAATGGTAATTTTATAAGACAATCTAATAAATATAGGCTATAATAGAAATATTAAAGTATGATAGAATAGATATAACTATAGAATAAATATTAGTTTAGATGGATGCATTATGATAAAAAGTGGTAATGGTGGCCTTAGTCACCATGAAGAATTGAGATATTATTATCTTTTAAGAAATCTCAATTATTTAAGTGAAAATGAAAATAGAGAATTTCGATATTTAAAGTCAAAACTTGAAGCCGGTACTCCAACTTTTGAGACCCAATTTAGGCATGGGCGACACGACTACCCAGAGTATGTAGTTGACCCTGATCCATTACCTTATTCTCAAAATCCTGTACCCAATCATGAGTGGCCAGAAGAAAGTTTCCAAACGGAAAGGCTCTCAAACGGATTACCCGTATATCCAAAAGATAAACCCTTATCAAGGAGAAAACGGTCAAGTAGAAATTATCAAGAAGCTATAAACAGAGATAATCATCAAGATTTTGGCCAAGTCGAGGCACAAGATACATACGCTGTTCCTTTTTATCAGGAAACCATAGCTTCAACTGACTATTACAGTAATTCTGGTTATCAGGATCAATATGATAATAATGATAGCTTTCAAAGTTCTTTCGCTGATGATGTCTCTCCTTATCAGGACTCAAATGTAAAAAGACCTAAACGAAAAATAACAAAGAAAAATCTAAAACGTTACTTCAAATGGTTACTCTGGTTTATTCTTTTCCTTATTCTGGGAATTGTCTTTATGTTCTTTAAAGGCATGCTTGATATCTCTGGAAACAAGCAAAACTACAAACCAGCAGTTTCAGAAACCTTCAATGGTGTTGACACTAAGGATGGGACTAATATCCTAGTTCTTGGTTCAGATAAGCGTGTAACACAAGGGTCGACAGAAGCTAGGACTGATACTATTATGGTGATCAATGTTGGGAATAAGGATAAAAAAGTTAAGATAGCTAGCTTTATGCGAGATACTCTCGTTAATATTCCAGGTTATAGTTACAATGACTATACTTATGATATGAAGTTAAATTCCTCTTTTAATCTCGGTGAACAAGATAATCATAAAGGTGCTGACTTAGTTCGGAAGACACTGAAAGCTAATTATGACATTGATTGTAAGTATTATGTTATGGTCGATTTTGAAACATTCGCGGAAGCTATTGATACGCTTTTTCCGGGGGGTGTAAAAATTGATGCTAAATTTGCAACGGTTGACGGCGAAGCAGTTCCTTCGGTAAAAGTTCCTGACGACTTAAGAATGAAGGATGGTGTCGTTCCTCAACAGACCATCAAAGTTGGCGAACAAAAGATGGATGGTCGGACGCTTCTAAATTATGCGCGTTTCCGTAAGGATGACGATGGTGATTATGGTCGGACTGTCCGTCAGCAACAAGTGATGGCGGCAATCATGTCTCAGGTTAAAAATCCAGCAAGACTCTTTACTGGGTCGGCGGCAATTGGTAAGATTTATGCCTTAACATCGACCAATGTATCCTTTCCATTTGTGGCGCAAAAAGGCTTGTCAGTGATGTCGAATGGCAAGGGCGTTGAACATGTGACTGTTCCTGAAAATGGCGATTGGATTGATGAGTATGATATGTATGGAGGCCAAGCCCTTCAGGTAGATTTTGTGAAATATCAAAAGCAACTGAAAAGAATGGGTTTACGTTAAATATGTTATAATGAAGGGGACTTAGGTTACCCTTCTTTTTATGGGCAAGACTAAAGTGAGAAAAGGAAAATAGATGTTAAAGAAAAATGATGTTGTCGAAGTAGAAATTGTTGATTTAAGCCATGAAGGTTCTGGAGTCGCAAAGTATGATGGTTTTGTCTTCTTTGTAGAGAATGCTCTTCCTGGCGAAAAAATCCAAATGCGTGTTTTGAAATTAAACAAAAAAATTGGTTTTGGTAAAGTTGAAAGCTATCTTGAAAAATCTGAGTTTCGTAATGATGACTTGGATGCCGCTTATTTACGTACCGGGATTGCCGATTTTGGGCACTTGGCTTATTCAGAACAATTAAAATTCAAAGCTAAACAAGTTACTGACAATCTTTATAAAACAGCAGGCTTAACTGATGTTGAAGTTGCAGAAACAATCGGCATGGAAAATCCATTTGCCTACAGAAATAAAGCACAGATTCCAGTTCGTCGTGTTAATGGTAAATTAGAAACTGGTTTCTTCAGAAAAAATTCACATGATTTATTACCTATTTCTGATTATCTGATTCAAGATAAAGAGATTGATCGTCTAATCAACTATACACGTGACTTGTTGATACGTTTTGAAGTTAGCCCTTATGATGAGAAGGAAAAAACTGGATTAATCAAAAATCTAGTTGTTCGTCGTGGTCAAAACTCTGGTGAAATGATGTTAATTTTTGTTACATCTCGACCAAAAGTTTTCCGTGTTGATCAAATAATTGCTAAAATTACGGAAGAATTTCCAGCTATCGTATCAGTAATGCAAAATATCAATGATCAAAATGGTAATGCTATTTTTGGAAAAGAATTCCGCACCCTTTATGGAAAAGATACTATTACAGATAGCATGCTTGGTAACACTTACGAGATTTCTGCCCAATCATTCTATCAAGTTAATACTGAAATGGCTGAGAAGTTATATCAAACAGCTATTGATTTTTCAAATTTGACTAAAGACGATATCGTCATTGATGCTTATTCTGGTATTGGGACAATTGGTTTATCTTTCGCGAAATCTGTTAAAAAGGTTTATGGTGTTGAAGTCATTGAACAAGCTGTTCTCGATGCACGTAAAAATGCTGAACTTAATGGTATTAAGAATGTTCAATTTGTGACAGATATTGCAGAGGCAGCTATGGAAAAATGGTCTAAAGAAGGCATTCATCCAAATGTTATCTTAGTAGATCCACCAAGAAAAGGCCTAACAGAAAGCTTTATCAGAGCTTCAGTTGAAATGAATCCAGAAAAAATTACTTATGTCTCATGTAACCCAGCTACCATGGCACGTGACATCAAACTATACCAAGAACTAGGTTATGACCTTAAAAAAGTACAGCCGGTGGATTTATTTCCACAAACGCACCACGTGGAGTGTGTGAGCTTGTTAGAGAAACGCAACTAATTCATGGTGCTTTCCAGTTTCAAGGCACCATGCTAAAAAGGTCCCCCGGATCTTTTTACTCCCACAAACGCACCACGTGGAGTGTGTGAGCTTGTTAGAGAAACGCAACTAATTCATGCCGCCATCCTAATTATGACAAGTTATAAACAGCCTGACTTTTATATCAGGCTTTTTTAACTGCAAATATTGTTGACTTTGGTATAATGGAAATAGAGATATATGTTAGGAGGTTTCAGTAATGGAATGGCATAATGTATTTTTAATGATTTTACCAGTAATCATTTTCATCGTTTTTATTATTTATATCAGCAATAAAAAATCTAAAGAAGAAGCAACTAAAGAGGACGTTGAAAGTAATATTGAACAGGTAGCAGATGACAATTATATGTCATTAGGTATGGCAATTGGGCTTTCCCTCGGTGCAGCTTTGGGAGCATTGACTAAAAATTTAGCCACTGGTGTTTCGCTTGGAATGCTGATTGGCTTGGTAATTGGAATGTCTATTAAGAAATCATAAACCAATAGTTAACACAAAAAAGGCTTAGAAATAAGCCTTTTTTGTATGTTATAACTGTTTTGCTTCAAACTCATCTACCAACTTACGACACTCATCTGTATTTTTAGCATCCATAAGGGCAATGCGGAGCTCATTTGCGCCAGCAAAGCCGCGGATGTAAATTTTAAAAGATCGTTTCATTGATGGGAAGGGACGCAATTGATATTTGTCAAACTGATCCAAGTGGTAGCGGAAGAGATCAATCAATTCTTTGGGACTATGGGCAGACTGAACTTTCTCAAAAGCGTAAGGGTTGTGGAATATACCACGCCCAATCATGACACCATCGACGCCGTATTTCTCAACCAGCTCTAAGCCAACTTGGCGGTTTGGAATGTCGCCATTGATTGTCAGCAGCGTATCGGGAGCGATGCGATCGCGCAGCTCTTTAATTTCACCAATCATCTCCCAATGAGCGTCCACCTTCGACATTTCGGTCTTGGTTCTTAGGTGAATGGAAAGATTGGCAATGCCTTGTTCCAGGACGTGTTTAAGCCAAACTTTGTACTCTTCTGGCTTGGCGTGACCCAGGCGCGTTTTAACGGATACCGGAAGGCCACCTTCTTTAGTTGCATGAATTAATTGAGCGGCAACCTCTGGTCTTAAAATCAGACCCGAGCCGCGGCCGTGCTTAAAGACATTTGGTGCTGGACAACCCATATTAATATCAACACCAGCAAAGCCCATTTCCTTCATGCCTTTTGCCATCTCAGCAAAGTTATCAGGAACATCACCCCAAATATGGGCCACTAATGGTTGTTCATCGTGGGTATAAGTCAGACGCCCTTTAACGGATTCAATACCATCAGGATGACAATAAGAAGCAGAGTTTGTGAATTCGGTGAAGAAAACATCAGGTCTTCCAGCTTTTGCGACGACATGACGAAAAGCTACATCAGTCACGTCCTCCATAGGTGCTAAAATAAAAAATGGTTTTGGTAAATCTTGCCAAAAATTCTCAGCAGTCATTAATAATTCTCCTTACATAAAAAATAGCAGCCTACGGCTACTAATATCTTCTTTTAATACTATACCATAACGAGAGGAGTGTGCAAGTCCCAGGTTTGCAATTTGTAACTGTAAAACTTTTCTTATTTCTCTAAATACCATTCAAAATCTTATATAGTATTTAGAGAAATTATATAATACATTTAATTGGTGAGAGACTAAATTTGAAAACAAAGAAAGAAGAAGTATAAAATGTGCTTCTTTTTTATTTCTCTCTTGCAACTTATGTCGCATTGCGATATAATAGATATATCGAAGTATGATACATCGAACTTAGATATAGGAGATAAAAATGGAAGATAGACTACGACGGGTTTATGTCCCTATGTCCGAAACAGCTTTCTATATACTCTTTTGTTTGCAAAAGCCTCAACATGGATATGGTATTGGGCAGACAGTATCAGAAATGACGGCTGGACAAGTGACCGTAAGCCCCGGAACAATGTATGGCACACTATCAAAAATGGAAAAAGATGGCTTAATTACTCTCTTAAAAGAAGAAGACAAGCGAAAATTGTATCAGATTACCCAACTTGGACAAGACATTTTAGCATTAGAATTGGCCCGCATAAAAAGACTTTATCAAAACAGTTTAGGAGAGACTTACCATGACTGAAACAAAAAAAATCATAAAAATTTTCACAATTGCTGATTATATGGAAGAAGAAGCATGGCTTCGACAACAAAGCCAAAAAGGATGGAAATTTGTAAAAAATACTAATCCTATTACTTATCTTTTTGAAAAAAGCAAAGCTGAAGATGTTATCTATCAATTAGAGTACAAAAATGAGGCAGTGACAAGAGACTATCTGCAACTCTATCAAGATTATGGTTGGGAGTATTGTGGCACATACATTGGTTGGAATTATTTTCGAAAAGCAGCTAAGCTAGTTGAACATGCAGGTGAAAATCAAATCTTTTCAGATCGTGAGTCAAAGCTTAATATGATAAGTCATATCATTAAAACACGTATGTTACCACTCTTAATTATCTTTCTATGTATAATAATTCCAAATTTAAGCAAAACAGATTATTTGTCAGGTGATTTGTTGGACAAAATAATTTTTGGTATTTTTATGTTCTTATTTGTACTTTATATTGTTTTGATTACATATTGTGGTGGAAAATTAATCTATTTACGGAAAAATCTATAAGAAAAAGGCTTGGAAACAAGCCTTTTTCTTATGGTAAATATTTGCCTGATGCTAGGTAGAGTTGGTACCATTCGTGATGTGTTAATTGAATATCTGCAGCTTTGCTAACTTCAATTAAATGTTGTGGGTTCATTGTACCAACGATAGCTTGCATTTTTGCTGGATGACGGAGGATCCATGCAATCGCAATTGCTGCTTTGGCGACACCGTATTTGTCAGCTAATTCTTGCAGTCCTTGATTGAGTTCGGGGAAATCTTGATGGTCTATGAAGCTGCCACCAATCATCCCGTATTGTAATGGGGACCAAGCTTGAATTGTAATATCGTTCAATCGACAATAATCCAAAGTACCGTTGTCACGGTCAATAGACATGTCTGTGGCTTTATTGTTTAAATAGAGTGCTTGGTCAATCAGTTGTGACTGTTCCAAAGAAAGTTGCAGTTGATTAAAAATCAAAGGTTGTTTAACAAATTTTTTAAGTAATTCGATTTGCATGCTTGGAACATTACTGACACCAAAATGACGCACTTTACCAGCTTTTTCGAGTTCTTCAAATGCTTCAGAAACTTCTTCAGGATCAAAAAGTACATCTGGACGATGAAGTAGTAGGCCATCCATATAGTCCAGTTTCATACGTTTTAGACTGGCATCGACATTCGTAAGAATGTTTTCTTTAGTCCAATCAAATTCATTACGTTGGAACTCAAGACCAACTTTTGATTGGATAAAAACGTCTTCACGTTTGAGTCCTGTCTGAGCAAATGCATCACCAAAACGAGTCTCCGCTTCCCCTTGAGTATAACAAGTAGCATTATCAAAATAATTGATGCCATTATCAACAGCAGTAGTAATTATTTTTGCGGCATCATCGACTGATAAACTAGGCATACGCATACATCCTAAAATAATAGCAGATGCCTCTTGCGGTCCATTAACAACTTTTATCTTCATCATCAGTTATTCCTCCAAGTTATTTCTATCTTCATTATACACCTTGGACTCATATATATGGGTCATTTAAAATTAAAATATTGAAATTTATAATTTGTAGTAGTTTGATTTTTCTTAATATAATATAATTCAAATCATAATCTGACTAATAAAGTTTATTTTACCCAACTAAACTAAAAGTCGAGTAAAATAAACCACTAGTCGATTGTCTTTTTGGACTTTGCTTGATATGATTAAGGTAATAAAAGAAGGAGAATAGAGGATGACCAAGGAAAGTATGGGAATGATTATTGCTAGTAAGAGAAAAGAAAAAGCAATGACACAATTAGAACTGTCATCACTTTTAGGTGTGACGGATAAAGCTGTTTCAAAATGGGAACGAGACCTCTCTTTACCCGATACAAATACTATCCCTAAATTGGCTGAAATTTTAGACATCAGATTGGAGGATCTTATGCAAACATCAGTAAAAAAAGAAAATCTTAAATCAAAGACTGACACACAAACTACCATTAGACTAGTTCTTAGGGCTATTCCACTTGCCATGGGCGTTGCTGTAATCGTTTTATCTATTTTAGGTAAACTTGAAATGAAAGAAGCTATTACTCTATTAGCAGTTGGGGTAACTTCGTTAGCTATTTACCTCTTAAATGATCATTGAGAAAGTTTATTTTGGGGTTGGTAGTCGTGTTGCAATGAGATTATTTAGAAAAGATAAAATACATTTAGCAGATTTTCTAGCTGATACACAGGTTATTGCTAATCCACCATTTAAAATAGATTCCTTTTTATAAAAAACCACTACCTGATCACAAATACAGGAAGTGGTTTTTTATATGTTTATACAAATAACATTGCTAATCCAATAACAAGGAATGCCACAAGTTTGTAGCTCTCATTGATGAGGATGAGTTGGAAAGGTTTTTGTTCGAAGAAGTAGTTTTTGAGTACTGCTAAAACAACGATTAGACCAATTATTAATGCAGATGTCAGTGTTGCTGCATGGACGGATTGTAAGAAGAGGATGACTAAGATACTGATAATGATTTCGACGATGGCGGTCATAGCCATTTCTTTTTTGCCATCACCATTTTTTCCAATATCCTCTTTTTTTATGCCCATGGCTTTCATCCAGGGATCTCTAAAAAGAATGCCGTACCAAAGTCCACCAATCATAAAGTTAATAATTCCAGTAATAATTGCAATAAGTAATGTCATTTTTATTTCTCTTTTCTGTCCTTTTTATTTCTATAGTCTAAAGCGAGAGCCCCAGAGGCAAAAGTTTCTGAATGAACTAATTCTAAATCAGCAACGATATTGTCTAAGAGGCGCAAGCCATCACCTCATTTGGCCCTTCAACAAAACCATCAAGCGAGCTATGTAAAAATAGTACTAGTTCTCTCTTTTTTATCCTTTTCTCTTTTTTCATTATGTCAGTATACAGGTTTACAAGGTTAAAGTAAATTAATCTGACTTTTTAAAGAGATATAAATTTCTCCTCTAAAATCGTTAATTTTTCCCTAATCTATCGGAATTACGATATAATCAAATTAAGAGAACAGGAAAATAGAATAACCTTATAAGGGGAGTGCACTATGTTAGATATTTTGATTGTAGAAGATAACCAAGAGATAGCAAATATCTTACAAGAATTTCTACGAAAGGAAAATTATACTGTTGCCACTGCTGAAAGTGGCGAAAAAGCCATAACACTTTATCAAAAATATGGAGCAAAGCTGATAATATTAGACATCATGTTACCAGAAATGGATGGTTTTCAGGTCTGCTCAAAGATTCGAGAAAGTTCCAATGCTCATATCCTCATTGCGAGCGCAAAGAATCAAAAGGCTGATAATCTAAAAGGTCTTTACTTAGGTGCAGATGACTACATTGGTAAGCCTTATGATATTGATATTTTACTAGCTAAAATTAATGGTATTTTTAAACGTAAGTACAATCAGGAAGAATTCATTCTCGGTGGACTGAAACTAAATACCATCATGAGAACTTTAACGGTTAATGACCACCAGGTTAATCTGACAGAAAAAGAATTTGAACTATTGAAATTATTAATGGAAAACAGAGGTGTAACCCTAAAGAAAGATTATTTATTCACTACCATATGGGGTAGTGATAGTCTGTCAGAATTGCAAACACTAGCTGTACATATCCGTTGGTTACGAGAAAAAATTGAGAAAGATCCTAAAAACCCTGAACACATTGTGACAGTATGGGGAATAGGTTATCGATTTGACTAACTTTAAAAAATTTTCAATCTTATTTCTTTTACTTGAAATAATTATAATCTTCATTAGTAATATTTTTTATTTTCAATATGTTGCTAACTCATCTGAAAAAATATATCAAGTTGACATTAATCGTTTAGTCAAGCAACTTGAAAAAGATCCAAATTCTACCAAGGATTTAACTGAATTTCCGTCGGTATTAAAAGTAAGTTCTTATGATAGTAGTCAATCTTATAAGAATCATTATGCCGTTAAAAAGATTAATAATAAACTCTATGCTATTGAATATAGAATAAGGGATAGATATTTTGAAATCATCCCTTTGAATATTGGTTTTTTAGTTTTATTTTTCCTTAGTGTGTTTTTACTAAGCTATCTTTGGCAGAAACTTATTCGTCCATTTAACAGAATGTCTGATATGACGCATCAGTTAGCAAAAGGATATTTAGTTAAACCGCTAGACGCTGAAAAAAGTAAATTTTTAGGAAAATTTCTTTGGGGTCTTGATATGTTGCGAGAAAACTTAGCAGATGAAAAACATAAAGCATTAAACTTGGAAAAAGATAAAAAAACACTGATTCTCTCTTTAACACACGATATAAAAACACCATTATCAGCTATAGAGCTATATACAAGAGCTTTACAATCTGGTTTATATAAAAGTCCAGAAAAGAATGAAGAAGCTTTAAAAGGTATCTCTAAAAATATCAAAAAAATAACTACTTATGTGGATGAAATTTCACTAGCTTCTAAAGAGGATTTTCTTAATATTGTTGTAAAAGATGGCGAATACTATTTAGCCTCACTATTACAAGAAGTTAAGAGTTATTATGAGCCAAAATTAAAAAACTTAAAAATTGACTTTAAAGTCGATAATACTGACAATTGTTTGCTATTGGGTGACCTTGATCGTACAATCGAAGTTATTCAAAATGGGGTTGAAAATGCTATTAAATATGGGGATGGTAAAGAAATTATCATTTCTGTTTCAGAAGAAGAAAACTGCAAATTAATTAGTATTCAAAATACTGGCTATTTCTTTAAAGAAGAAGAATTGCCACATATATTTGATTCTTTCTATCGAGGTAGTAACAGTAAATCAGTTAAGGGAAGTGGTCTTGGCTTATATATTGCAAAAACGATTATGCGAAAAATGCATGGTGATATTTTTGTTGAAATAAAAAATAATAAATTTTGCCTTACATTAGTGATTAAAAAAGTATAAGTTAAAGCAAATCAGGAATTCTTGATTTGCTATTTTGGATTTAAAGATTATTTAATAACTTCTTGATTATACTATACCTAGTAAAAGGAAAAGGGTATAAAGCTATGTTTCTACGGATTTTAAAAAATGATTTTAACCGAAAAAGGGTTATGAATCTCATTTTGTTACTCTTCATTATTTTAGCTACAACCTTTGTGTCAAGTGGAATTAATAATCTTGTCACTGTTTATAAAGGGGTTGACTATTATTTTGACAAAGCTGAGATTGGTAATTTTGACCTCATATCAATGGGTGAAGATCCAAAGGATAAAGTTGAAGCCTTTTTAGCAAAAGAAAAAGCAGTTTCTAAATATAAAGTTGAACCAATTATCTTTTTGAATAAAGATGATTTCTCAGTTAGAGGAAAGAAATCCCAGGCTCGAAACGATATAATTCTCCAGTCGATTGAAGAAAGTAAAATTAACTTTTTTGATTCGGCTAATAAAAAGATAAAGACAGTTAAACCTGGCCATGTTTATATTGGTGGATCCTTTATCAAAGATAATAATCTTTCAGTTGGTGATACAATTATTTTTAAAAAAGGTAAAACCGAAATAAAATTTATTTTAGATGGCAAAGCCAAAGATGCACTCTTAGGTTCAGAAATGTTTGGCAACTGTCGTTTTATCATCAACACTAATGAAAAAAATAAACTACTAGAAAATAAAGAGATAGCTAGTAAACGGCAAGGTAAGATTGCTTACGTCATTTCAAATAATTTGAAACGTATGGAAGCTGCTACCGCTGAATTAGAAAGTATATCATTTACAGGTTCTCGTTGGATGATGAAGTTTGGCTATGTAATGGATATGATTGTTGCTTTCATTATACTGATTCTTTCCATTTGTTTAATCTTAGTAGCCTTTACAGTATTAAAATTCTCAATCAATTTTACAATTCTTGAAGAATTTAGAGAAATTGGTGTCATGAAGGCAATCGGAATCGGGAATGGCAAAATTAGATATTTATATATCATTAAGTACTTGGTGCTTGCATGTATAGGTTCTCTGATAGGTTTTTTCTCAAGTTTACCTTTTGGCAAGATGCTTATTCAATCTGCAACCGAAAATATGGTTTTAGAAAATGACTTAGGTATTTTCCCTAATTTACTTGGTACCTTATTAGTGATTTTCTTAATTGTTTGGTTCAGTTATCTTTCAACCTCAAAAATTAAAAAATCATCACCTCTAGATGCCATTCGAAGTGGTCAAACTGGTGAACGTTACAAAACTAAAGCGATTCTTAGATTTGAAAAAAGTTCTGCTAAGCCCTCTTTATTTTTAGCAGTCACTGATATTGTTAATAACCCAAGACGATTTTTGACCATTATTCTTTCGTTTTTTCTTTGTACCTTATTTGTGCTGATTATGGTTAATACAACTGAGACCATTAATAGTGACAAACTAATAACAATAATTGGTGCTCGGGCTGATTTATACCTAACTGATGATGATCAGGTTAATAAAGACTTGAATCAAAAAGATATGAAAAAATTGAAAGCTAACTTAGCAGAGACAAACAAAAAGGTTGAAGCACTTAGTATGTCTTCTCGGATGTCGACAGATGTCGTATACAAATACAAAGTAAATTTTGAGGGTAATGGCTATTTTCTTAATTTTAAACAAGGGGTTAATTCAAAGGTTAGTCAGCTCAAATATACCAAAGGATCTGCTCCACAAAATGGTCATGAAATAGCTATTACCTCAATTATTTCCAAGATGACAGGTGCTAAAATCGGAGATACCTTAATTGTCAATTTTGGTGAAAAAGAAGAAAAGTGCATAGTCACAGCTTATTATCAAACAATGAATCAACTTGGTCAAGTCATTTTATTACATGAAGATGCACCATCTGTTATGAAAAATGCCACCATTGTTCTTCCATATAAAATAAATTTTACAGATCAACCTGATGAAGCCCAAATTAAAAAGCGACAAAAAAGGTTGAAGAAACTTTTTCCTCAAAAAGACATTATGACCGCAAAAGAGTATTGTATGGATAGTTTTGGTATTGGTGAAGTATTAAATAGCTTACTGATTCTTCTATTAACAATAGTCCTAATAGTAGTCTCTTTAGTGACCTTATTAACAGAACGTGTTTTTATCAGCAATGAAAAAAATCAGATTGCTATTCTAAAAGCAATTGGTTTTCAGAATAGTTCAATTATGAAATGGCATATTTATCGGTTCATTATTGTCGGTGTCGTGGCAGTGGCTTTAGCAGCCATAACATCAATACCTATCACGAAGCTTTGTATCTCGCCATTATTTGGCATGATGGGAGCAAATGATGTTTCATTTAATATCGTGGCTTGGAAAGTATTCGGACTTTACCCAGGTTTGATAGTCATTGTTACCATCTTTGTAGCTACTTTATCAGCTCAATACATTCGAAGCATTAAAAGCAGTGATACAGCAAACATTGAATAAACGAATTAAAATTGGAAATGCTAACTTAGTAAGGAGTCAATTATGCTAATAGAAGTGAAAGATTTATGTAAAACCTATGTGATTGATAAAAGGCAAAATAATGTCTTGAAAAATGTAACTTTCTCATTAGATACAGGTGATATGGTAGCAATCATGGGACCTTCAGGATCTGGAAAATCAACACTATTGTATGCCGTTTCCGGAATGGATCAAGCAACCAGTGGTCAAGTTTATTTTGATGGAGATGATATTACCAAACTATCTGAAAAGAAATTAGCTAATTTAAGATTAGATAAAATGGGCTTTATTTTCCAACAAATGTATCTGGTTAAGAATTTGACTATACTTGATAATATTGTATTGCCCGCCATTGAAAGTCGGTCCAGTAGAGAATCTAAAATTGAAAAAATTGCGCGTGCAAAAGACTTAATGAGAAAATTAGGTATTATTGAAGTTGCTAACAATGACATCAATGAAGTTTCTGGTGGTCAATTACAACGCGCCTGTATTTGTCGCAGTATGATTAATAACCCTAAAATATTGTTTGCTGACGAACCAACAGGTGCTTTAAATAGAAAAGCTTCAAACGAAGTCATCAACGAATTGACAAAGCTTAATCAGGAAGGAACGACAATCCTGATGGTTACTCACGATTTAAAAGTTGCAGCCAAATGTAAAAAAGTTCTTTACATAGTTGATGGCAATATTAAAGGTGAGTTCAACATCAATTCTGAAAAGAGGTTAACCGAAAAAGAAACAGAACGAGAATTAACCAACTGGTTAATGGATCTGGGTTGGTAACAGCTAAAGACAAATCTGGTGAAAGGTGCTAAAATAATGGAGAAAACCACGAGGAGTCGTCACCATGAAAAGGACAACCTCAATGCCATGTTCATTGTTTGGACAATTGTCTTCATGGTTGAGTCTGTTTCGAATAAAATTGTAAAGATACTGTAAAACATCTGATTTTGCAGTATCTTTTTTTCTGGAATGGTATAATTAGAGTATAGAATGTTCGTGAAAAGTGGATTTGAATTATGAGGCGGATATAAAAACGTTTTTGAAAAGTATTAAGTAAAACATTGATTTATCAGACTTGCAACTAGTAGTTGACAAATTGAAAGGTAAACTTTCTAGTCTGCAACCACCAAAAAAGATAGACTAAAGGCAAATAAAAAAACGACTTGGAGGTCTGAAAATGATTTTAGCAGATAAGATAATTGAGGAAAGAAAACGTAATGGTTGGAGTCAAGAACAATTAGCCGAGAAGTTAGATGTTTCCCGCCAATCAGTTTCAAAATGGGAAGGTGCACAATCCGTACCTGATTTAAATCGAATTATTCAAATGGCAGAAATCTTTGGTGTATCCACAGATTATCTTTTAAAAGAAGACCAAATAAAATCTACTCTTGTAGCTGATGATAGTAATAAAGCATTTGATGGGAAACCATTAAGAAAAGTTTCAATGTCTGAGGCACAAGATTTAATCGCAACAACAATGAGGGAATCTTCAAAAATTGCTATCGGAGTTTTCCTTTGTATCATTTCTTGCGTACCACTAGTTGTACTAGGCGGCTTAGCAGACAGTCAGCAATTTGGGATAACTGAAAATTTAGCAGGTAGTATTGGTGTTGTGTCTCTCTTTCTTTTAATTGGAATAGGTATCTTTTTATTAATTAGTAGTAGTTTTAATTTGAAACGCTTTGAATTTTTAGAAAAGGATAATATTGAAACCGAATATGGTGTTGACGGATTAGCTAAGAAGAATAAATGCCAATTTGAAACAAGTTATAACCGTAATATAACACTAGGTGTGATGTTATGTATCTTTAGTATTGTGCCCTTAATTGGTGTGTCTACACTGACAGAAGAGCCTCATATTATTACTCCCTTGATTGGTTTAATGTTAGTTGTCATCGGGTTTGCTGTGACAGTTTTTATTCGCAGTCAAATGCGTATGGATTCTTATAACAAATTACTCCAAGAGGGTGACTTTAGCATGACAAAAAAACAAGCCTCACCTTTACTAGGTCGGATTTCTGGAATATTTTGGATCACCGCTACAATTGTTTATCTTGCATGGTCATTTTCAACTAGTGATTGGCATCAGACTTGGATGGTTTGGCCAATAGCAGGGCTATTATATGCAGTAGTGATGATTATTGCGAAAATGATAGCTAAGGTAGAAGACTAAAGTCGGAAAAAATGGAAGATATCAGAAAAGATTGATGAGACATGGTATAATAAATTAATTAATCAATTTAATAAAAGTCAGGAGCTCACCATGAAAATTTATTTTGCTAGTCCACTCTTTACAGAAATGGAATTCACTTTCAATCAAGTATTGGTCAACAAAATCAGAGATGCTTATCCAACATTAAATATCTTTCTACCACAAGAACAAGGTGAAATTAATGATAAAAATGCCTATGCTGATTCAAAAATGATTGCCATGTTGGATACGCAAGCAGTTCTTGAAAGTGATTTAGTGATTGCTGTACTTGATGGGCAAGTGATTGATCCAGGTGTTGCTTCAGAAATTGGAATTGCCTACCAAGCAGGTATTCCGATTCTTGGTTTGTATACTGATTCGCGTCAATTAGGAGTAGATAATCAGCAAAAACTAAATGCCCTCAAGACAGTCGCTGAATCACAATTTGGTTATGTCAACCTTTATACAGTTGGTTTGATTAAATTGAATGGGACAATTGTAAGTAGTTCAGAACAGTTATTACAAATCCTTCCAGACTACCTAAAATAAGAAAGTAAGTGGTTTAGCCATGACTTTAGAACAATTAAGAAACGATATTCTTTTTCAGCAGAAAAAAGGATTACCCTTTATTTATGCATCAGTTATGATCTGGTTGATGATTACAATTGTAACTACCTTGAATTTACCAATAATGACTCAAAATATTCTTGTCTTTTGTTGTTCGGCCCCCTTGATGTTGTTTGCCAGCATAGCCGCAAAATTTTTAAAAGTCGATTTATTCCATAGCAATAACCCCTTATCTAAGTTAGCTATGCTCTTGACCATGAATCAAATGCTTTATTTGTTAATTGTCATGTGGGTTTTTAATGCGGAGCCTGATAAAATGGTGATGGTCTATGCCATGGTTTTTGGAGCTCATTTGTTACCCTATTCTTGGGTCTATAAATCAGCTACCTATCAGGTTTTTGCAGTTATTATTCCAGTTCTCAGTCTAATTCTAGGAAACTTTTTGAATGCGACGGCGGTAGCTGGGGCTTGTTTGATTATTGAGTTGGTTTTTGTTTTCATCCTTCATAAGGAGTTGAATGCCTTTGGCGATTCTCAAAAAATCAGTGCATAAAATTGTAATTGATCTTTTAGTGATTCTGTCAATTTTGTAGTATAATAGATTTTGTAATTTTAATTATACTATGGGTAAAGGATAAAACATGGAAGAAATTAAATTAAACAAAATAGAAGTATTTGACAATTATAAAATTGAAAAATATGAGTATGGTAACGTTACACTCTCGACTGAAGTAAAAAAAAGTTCTCTCAATTATTATGGTATTGCCCACGGTGGTTATCTATTTACTCTATGTGATCAGGTTGCGGGACTTGTTGCCATTTCAACTGGCTTTGAAGCTGTAACTTTACAATCTAGTATCAATTACTTTAAACCTGGAAAAATGGGTGAGCGTCTTTTTGTTGTTGGTAAATGCATACACAATGGCAAAACAACAAAAGTTGTTGATATCGAAATTCGTAACAGAGAAGACAAATTACTAACGAAAAATTCATGTACTATGTATGTCACTGGAACAAGTGATCGTGGTGCAGAAGTTAGGAAAGAAAACAAATAATAGGTGCTGTACCCCAGTGGTCGGACAGAAAAAAACACTCTTATGAAACCAATTTCCTGAATTAAACAGGAGATTGGTTTTTTTAATCATGTTTTCTGATATTTTTAGGAAAAAGTGATAAACTATTAATAATAATGATTATAATTAGGCTCTATGGGAGGGAGATAATATGTCAATTATTATATTTAATGACGTTCAATTTGATGCTGATAATAAAACCATCTTGAACAAAATCAATTTTACTATCGAAGAAGGTGATTTCCTTTCCATCGTTGGACCGTCAGGCAGTGGGAAAAGTACCTTATTAAAATTAGTTTCAGGATTAATTTCGCCGACTAGTGGGGAAATTCTTTTTAATGGTAAGGATATTGCAAAGCAGGATCCAATTGCCACGCGCAAGGAATTATCTTATTGTTTTCAAACCCCATATTTGTTTGGGGCCACCGTTAAAGATAATTTAGAATTTCCATATGATATTCGCCATGAAGAATTCAATCAAGGTCGAGTTGATGAACTCTTCACTTTATTTCAGATGGATAGTTCTTACCTCAACCAAGATGTCAAAAAGTTATCTGGTGGTGAAAAACAACGGATTTCTTTGATTAGACAGCTACTTTTTGAACCAAAAGTTTTATTACTAGATGAAGTCACATCTGCACTAGACTCTGTAAATAAAGAAATCGTTGAAGGTGTTATTCAAGCTCTTCATCAAAAGGGAATGACTATCCTCTGGATTACCCATGATGCTGAACAAAGTAAAAAGTATGCTAACAAATTAATGACTATAGTCAACGGACAAATAGAATCTTTGGAGGTGATTAAATGAATGGCGCAGCTTCAATATCAGTCCCCTCTTTATTAATAGCTTCTTCATTAGTTATAATTACCCTCTTCTTTTCTTATTGGCAAAAATTAAGACTTGAAAAAGAAATCATTGTCGGAGCTATTCGAGCAGTAATACAATTGCTATTAGTTGGATTTGTTTTAAATTATATTTTTGGTTATGAAAATCCAATTTTTACAGCTCTCTTACTCTTGTTTATGATTGTCAATGCTGCTTACAATGCATCAAAACGGGGAAAAGGTGTCAAGAATGGCTTTGTCATTTCTTTCTTTGCTATTTCCTTAGGAACCATGATTACCTTAGCTGTCTTATTACTGTCACGCATTTTACATTTTGTCCCAAATCAAATGATTCCGGTCGGTGGAATGGTTATCAGTAATTCAATGGTCGCAATTGGTTTATGTTATAAACAACTATTGTCAGATTTTCAAAACAAACAAGAAGAAGTAGAGACTAAATTAGCACTCGGAGCAGATATTTTACCAGCATCGATTGATATTATTCGTGATGTAATAAAAACTGGTATGGTACCAACAATTGATTCATCTAAGACTTTAGGAATTGTTTCCTTACCAGGGATGATGACTGGTTTGATATTAGCTGGTACTTCACCAATTCAAGCTGTTAAATATCAAATGATGGTTACCTTTATGCTTTTATCAACGACCTCAATTGCCTCTTTTGTAGCATCATACTTGGCCTATAAAGGTTTCTTCAACGATAAAAAACAATTAGTTGTCAAACGTCAATAAAAAAAGAAGCCTAAGCTTCTTTTTTATTTTCTATAAAGTTTATGTTGTTGATATACGGGATCAAAAGTAACATTAACACCTAATTTACGAAGTACATTTTTATCTTCTTCAGTTAGTGTAACAGTAGAGTGAGCTTCACTTCCCTTAAGATTACCAAGTTCTTTCATGGCTAGGTCTGCTTCGGTGTTGCTCATTGCAGTGATTGCCAATGCAATAAGAATCTCGTTTGAATGTAATCTTGGATTATGACTGCCAAGATGTTTGACTTTTAAATTCTGAATTGGTTTAACATATTCAGGTTCAATCAAGTGTGTAGACTTGTCGATTGATGCCAATTTTTTAATAGCATTAATAACAACGGCAGCTGTAGGTCCGAAAAGGTCTGAAGTTTTTCCGGTCACGATTTGACCATTTGGAAGTTGTAATGCAAGAGCAGGAGCACCAGTAGCTTCAGATTTTTCTCGAGCAGCCATTGTCACTTGGCGGTCTGCAGGAGACACACCAATGTCATTCATCAATAATTCGATTTTTTTAACAGCTGCTTCAGAAACGCGTTCTGCTTTAAAATCAACAAGGGTTTGATAATAACGACGAATAATCTCTTGTTTAGAAGCTTCAATAGCAGCTTGTTCATCAATTATTGAATAACCTACCATATTAACGCCCATATCTGTAGGAGAAGCATATGGTGATTTGTTAAGGATTCGTTCAAAGGTTCTGTTTAAAACAGGGAATACTTCAATATCACGATTATAGTTAACAGCCGTTTTACCATATTTTTCTAAATGGAATGGGTCAATCATGTTGAGATCATCAAGGTCAGCCGTTGCTGCTTCATAGGCTAAGTTGACTGGATGATGAAGTGGTAAATTCCAGACAGGAAAGGTTTCAAACTTAGCATATCCTGACGTAATGCCATTGATTTGGTCATGGTACATTTGAGACATACAGGTTGCTAATTTACCAGAACCAGGTCCAGGTGCTGTAACAACAATTAAATTACGGCTAGTTTTGATATAATCATTTTTCCCCATACCTTCTGGTGAGATAATATGATTGATATCTGTAGGGTAACCTTTAATTGGGTAATGCAAATAAGATGCAATTCCATTTTTTTCTAATTGGTTACGAAAAATATCAGCTGCAGCCTGATTATTATATTGTGTAATAACAACTGAGCCAATATAAATATCTAATGAGTTAAATTTATCAATTAAACGAAAGACTTCTTGATCATAGGAAATACCTAAGTCACCACGAGCTTTTGAGTGCTCAATATTATTAGCATTGATAGCAATAACAATTTCAACTTGATCTTTTAGTTCTTTTAAAAGTTTAATTTTATTATCAGGTTCATATCCTGGAAGAACACGCGCAGCATGATAGTCTTCAAGCATTTTTCCACCAAACTCCATGTAAAGTTTGCCGTCAAATTGATTAATACGTTCTAAGATATGATCCCTTTGTAAATGCAAATACTTATCGGAATCAAAAGCAAGTTTTTTCATATTTTTCACCTCTGTTTAGCATTATATCAAAGAAAGACCTGTTTTTGGTGAAAATCTCTTTAAAATCTTGCTAAAAATTGTCTTTTTAAAATTTTCATCAGATTATGTTAAGAAATGAGTTGATTTCATATTTTCACAAAAACATATTTTTATGAATTACACAAATTTCTATTTTATTAAATTGTTAGATTTTAGTTAATGAGAGGTTGACAAGTAAGGTTAATTCATTTATACTTATTACAATTAAATACTGCTTTAACTATGTCCCGTGAGACATGAAAGTTTAAAAAAGAGACTGCTCTTTGAGCATGCTCTAATTTTGACGGACTTTAATTGACTCAGGACTTGCTCCTGAGTCTTTTTTTGTAAAGGGTATTCAATTAATTAAGGTGAACAGAGAGTCACCATTAAAAGGAGAATTTTATGTCAAAACTATCATTAGACAAGAACAACATACGTGCTCTTGTTGGTGCAATTGTCGCTTCAGGTACAGATGACTTAAACGTCATGTTCCTAGCCTTCTCAATGTCTTCAATTATTACCGAATTAGGTATTACTGGTGCACAAGGTGGTTGGATAGCGACCATCACAAACCTAGGTATGCTATGTGGTGGCTTACTTTTTGGATTACTAGCTGACCGTCACCACAAATTCAAAGTTTTTAAATGGACTATCCTTGTCTTCTCAATTGCAACTGGTTTAATCTTCTTCACTAAAAGCATTAACTATCTTTACATCATGCGCTTCATCGCAGGTATTGGGGTAGGTGGTGAGTACGGAGTTGCCATTGCCATTATGGCTGGAATAGTACCACCTGAAAAAATGGGTCGGATTTCATCACTCAATGGGATTGCTGGACAAGTTGGTTCAATTACCTCAGCTTTATTAGCAGGATGGCTAGCGCCAACACTCGGCTGGCGAGGATTGTTCTTATTTGGTTTAGTACCAATCTTACTAGTGCTCTGGATGCAATTTGCAATAGATGATGATAACATTATCGACAGCGGACTTGATCAGAGTGAAGAAACAAGTCAGCCCGTTAAAATTAGTGAACTCTTTAAGACACCGACTTTGACAGCTCAAACACTTGCACTAATGGTGATGACAACAGTCCAAATTGCAGGATACTTTGGGATGATGAACTGGCTACCTACGATTATTCAAACAAGCCTAAGTATCTCAGTTAAAGATTCGTCGTTATGGATGGTTGCAACAATTCTAGGAATGTGTTTAGGAATGCTCACATTTGGTCAAATTTTAGATAAATTTGGCCCAAGATTAGTTTACTCAGTCTTCCTATTAGCATCATCAGTTTGTGTGTACCTCTTCCAATTTGCTAACTCAATGCCAACAATGATTATTGGTGGCGCAATTGTTGGCTTCTTTGTAAATGGGATGTTTGCAGGATACGGGGCAATGATTACAAGACTCTACCCACACTATATTCGTTCAACAGCAAACAACGTGATTTTAAATGTCGGTCGGGCAGTCGGGGGCTTCTCATCAGTTATTATTGGTAAGATTTTAGACGCATCAGGTGTTCCAATGGTTATGATCTTCCTATCTTCACTCTACTTAGTCAGCTTTGTAGCAATGTGGACAATTGGAAATCTAAAAGCAACTGTTTATCAAGCTTTAGAAAATTAAAAAAAGGGCTAGTTATAACTAGCTCTTTTATAGTTTTCCCAAGAATTTTTGAATGTCAACTCGAACGCGTGTGTGGCATGCTTTGGCCACTAATTTTTCTCCTGCGTAAGCTTCAATTCGAAAGTCATAACGGCGCCCCTCCTCTTTGAGTGCCGTAATGATAATTGTGATGGCTTGGCCTATTTTTGAGGCAGCTAAATGAGAAATTACAATTTCAGTTCCGACAGTCGTATAGTCTGAATCTTTGATTGTTTCTTGAGCGTAGAGGTAGGCAGTATGTTCCATAAAGGCTACAATGGAAGGTGTAGATAAAACTTCTAGGCTACCTGATCCTAAATGCTTAGCTGAGTGTTCAGATTTTGTATCAAATTGGTGAGTATATTTTGTCATATAAAATTCTCCATTTCTCTTTTATTATAATATAAGTTTACTTCAACAGTCATGGCATTTCTGTAGAATATGATATACTTAATTAAATCACGTATTGAGTAATAGGATGTAAAATGAGATTAGATAAATTTTTAGTTGATGCCGGTATTGGTAGTCGTAGTCAAGTTAAGAGCTTGCTGAAGAAAAAAGAAGTTTTGGTTAATGGTCAAGTGGAGAGCTCTGCTAAAAGACAAATTGATTCTGACAAGGATCAGATTGTTTTTCAAGGGCAGAAACTTGTCTATGAAGAGTTTCTCTATTATATGCTCAATAAACCTGCTGGAGTTGTCTCTGCGACTGAAGATAATCTTCATCAAACAGTTGTCGATTTGTTAGACGATCGAGCAAGACAAAAAGAGGTCTTTCCGGTTGGTCGTTTAGATAAAGATACGCATGGTTTGCTACTCTTAACCAATAATGGTGAACTTGCTCATCAGTTGTTGACTCCAAAGAAACATGTAGATAAGATTTATCTTGCACATATCGAAGGAATGATGACAAAAAAAGATCAAGAGGCTTTTGAAAATGGGATTCAATTGTCAGACCATCATTGTTTACCAGCAACTTTAGAAGTTCTTGAGACGGATGAACACAAGCAAACATGCAAAGTCAAGATAACTTTGAAAGAAGGCAAATTTCATCAGGTTAAACGAATGGTTAAAGCCTGTGGGAAAGAGGTCACTGACTTACAACGCTTGACAATGGGACCACTCAAACTAGATAATCAACTTCAATTAGGACAGTTTCGCCGATTAACAGATGAAGAGATAACTAGTTTAATGGAAAACTAAAAAGACACTTGGAGGTGTCTTTTCGCTTTCTATAACCATTTTTTATATTTGAAAAATGTCATGGTTGATACTAAAATTGTGATTGCAATTAGGATGACAGTTGGATAGCCCCATCTGCTGGCTAATTCAGGCATATACTTAAAGTTCATTCCATACCAACCAACTAAAATAGTTAAAGGCATGCAAGAAGTCGTTACAATTGTTAAGATAGCCATAATTTTATTTTGTTTCATTTCAAGTCGTGACTGAGCTAAATCTCTAATTTGAATGATGGTTTCTCTTAAAGTTTGGACAGTTGTTTGTAAACGAGAGACACGGGATGCAAATAAGTGAAAGAAACGGAGATTTTCGTCCTTAAAAAAATTATTTTCGTTTTCACTAAATTCTTGAGCCAGATCAATCAATTGCAAATAATGCTGATTCAATTTAATTAAATTTTTGCGCATTTTATTCAACTGATGGTCTTGACTTACCTCAATCCCGTCTAAAACATTTTCCTCAATTTGATCTAATTCTCTTTCTAATGTTTCTAAAAGTTCAGAGTCATCTTTAATGATAAATTCCAAAAAATCATAGATAAAGCGTTCCAGACTTGGTTGTCTCCAACGTTTCGTTTTTTGGATTTTTTTGAGCAATTGTTCCACGTGTTCATGTCGATCGATGAAGATGATGCCTCGTTCATCCAAAGCAAAGGAAAAGTCCATAGCATTGCCAATCAGGTCGTCTCGAACAGGAACTTTAAAGGTTCCTGTCAAAGAATCCATATTGACCTCGGCCTTGGTTGAGTTGGCTGAAAAAATATTAAACTCCATATCAATTCCCATATGGAAATCATGCTGTAGGCCCTGCCATTCCTCTGGCTTGATTACTGCTACAAATGGATGTTTGCCAGAAAAAGCTTCTTCGAAAGTTGTTGGCTTAAGTGTTTCTAAAATTTGATAGTACATAGGTCTATTATAAGCTGAGAAAATAAAAAAAGCCAGTTAATTACTGACTTTTTAATGAATTAAATTGCCCATTCTCCACCACGGAAGATTGGAATAACTTGACCATCTTTAGTAATACCATCGATGTCCATTTTTTCTGAACCAATCATGAAGTCAACGTGGGCAGTTGAACGATTCAATCCAGCGGCTTTCAGTTCTTCGTTGTTCATTTCTGTTCCACCTTTTAAGCTAAATGCGTAGGCTGCGCCGATTGCTAAATGGTTAGAAGCATTTTCATCGAATAATGTATTAAAGAATGTTAAACCTGATAATGAAATTGGTGTTTTGTGAGGAACGAGGGCAACCTCACCAAGGGCGCGTGCCCCATCATTTTCTTCAACCAAACGTTTGATTGTTTCTTCTCCTTTTTTTGCAGTAACATCAACAATTTGGCCATCTTTGAAGGTGAATTTCATATCTTCGATTACGACACCAGCATATGACAATGGTTTAGTTGATGAAACATAGCCATCTGCACGACGATAGTCAGGAGCCGAGAAAACTTCCTCAGTTGGCATATTAGCAATGAATTCTTCGCCTTGCGCATTAACACTTCCAGCAGCTTCCCAAAGATGGTTTTCAGGCATACCTAGTGTTAAATCTGTTCCTGGAGCCATATAATGTAAGGCATCAAATTGGTAATCATTAAGGATAGTTGCTTTTGCTACTAATTTTTCTTGATGTAAGTCCCATGCTTTAATTGGATCTTCTTCATAGATACGGTTCATCTTAAAGATAGCATCCCAAAGTGCATCAACTTGCTCTTCTTCAGTAGCTAAGTCAGGAAAGACCATTTTAGCCCATTCAGGACTTGAAGCGGAAACTAGGTTCCAGCTGAATTTATTGGCTTGTGACGCAGCACGTTGTTTTTCTAAGGCAATGGCAGTTGCTTTAGTCGAAGCTGATAAGCGTTCAGAATCAACTCCAGAAAAAGCATTTGGATCTGATGAACGGACAAACAACCGGCTCGTATTTTTTCCTAATAGATAATTGGATTTTTCAACAACAAAATCAGGAACATTTACTAAGCGTTCATAGTCTGCATTGATTAATTTTTCGCGAGTAATTGTATCATCGATATAATCAACAAAAACTTCAGCTGCACCAGCTTCATAAGCTTTTTTAGTAAGCATACGAGCAAAAACATGATGTTCAACAGAAATTGCAATTAAAAGCGTATGTCCTTTTTGGACATTGACACCTTTATTAATTAACAAATTAGCATATTTCTCTAAATTTGTTTGAAAATTAGGTAAAACCATTTTGGTCTCCTTATGATTATAATATTTTATTATTCTAATATAACATAAATGACTACAATACTCAAAAGCCTATAGTATTAGGAAAGTTCTAACTGATTAAATCTTGTCTTCTGATTTGCTAATTGATACCATTCATGTTAAGATATATAAAGAAAAATATCGATAGAAGAGGTAGTAATTGTGGCTTTTGGAGAAAATGGACCTCGTAAGAAAACAGGTTTTGAAAAAATAACTATGTTTGTTGTCATCTTAATGGTATTAGTAACTGTAGGTGGCTTAATTATGGGTGCCTTATCAGTATTTATGGGATAGAACGCCGTAGGGCGTTTTTTTAAAAGGAAAGAAAGATAGAGAAAATTAAATGAGTATGTTTTTAGATACTGCTAAGATTAGTGTTCATGCTGGTCGTGGTGGTGATGGAATGGTCTCCTTCAGGCGTGAAAAATATGTACCAAATGGCGGTCCTTGGGGCGGTGATGGTGGTAAAGGTGGCTCGGTCATCTTTAAAGTAGATGAAGGCTTGAGAACCCTTATGGATTTCCGTTATAACCGAAAATTCCGTGCTAAAGCAGGGGAAAAAGGAATGACTAAGGGAATGCATGGTCGGGGAGCAGAAGACTTAATCGTTCATGTTCCTCAGGGAACAACGGTTAAAGATGTTGAGACAGGTAAAGTTATTATCGATTTAGTGGAACATGGTCAAGAGTTCAAAATTGCTCAAGGAGGCCGTGGTGGTCGTGGTAATATTCGTTTTGCGACACCTCGTAATCCAGCACCCGAAATCGCTGAAAATGGTGAACCAGGTGAAGAACGTGAGCTGGAACTTGAGTTGAAAATTTTAGCTGATGTAGGTCTTGTTGGCTTCCCTTCTGTAGGGAAATCAACTTTATTAAGTGTGGTATCAGCTGCTAAACCAAAAATTGGTGCTTACCACTTTACAACAATTGTACCGAATATTGGGATGGTTAGAACAAAATCTGGCGATAGTTTTGCTATGGCAGATTTACCAGGTCTAATTGAAGGAGCTAGTCAAGGTGTTGGTTTAGGGACACAATTCCTACGTCACATCGAAAGAACGCGTGTTATTCTGCATATCATTGATATGTCTGCATCTGAAGGCCGTGATCCATATGATGACTACAAATCAATTAATAATGAGCTTGAAACTTATAACCTTCGTTTGATGGAACGTCCTCAGATTATTGTCGCCAATAAAATGG
Organism: Streptococcus parauberis NCFD 2020; assembly: GCF_000187935.1. Taxonomy (NCBI): domain Bacteria; kingdom Bacillati; phylum Bacillota; class Bacilli; order Lactobacillales; family Streptococcaceae; genus Streptococcus; species Streptococcus parauberis. Next base: position 841,753 of record NZ_AEUT02000001.1, on the reverse strand, counting down.
ATATGCCAGATGCAGAAGAAAATTTAGAAGACTTCAAAGCAAAATTATATGCAGAGTATGATGAATTTGAAGAAAAACCATTAATTTACCCAATTTCGACATTAGCACAAAAAGGATTGGATAATCTTTTAGAAGCTACTTCTGAATTATTGGCTAAGACTGATGAATTCTTATTATACGATGAATCTGATTTCCAAGATGATGAAGAAGTATACTATGGCTTTGTTGGTGATGATAAGGAATTTGACATTACACGTGATGATGACGCAACTTGGATCTTATCTGGTGAAAAACTTGAGCGTCTCTTTGTCATGACTAATATGGAACGTGATGAATCAATCATGAAATTTGCTCGTCAATTACGTGGTATGGGTGTCGATGAAGCACTTCGTGAACGTGGTGCTAGAGACGGTGATATCGTTCGTATTGGTAGTTATGAATTTGAATTCGTTGATTAATCTTGCAACTATTTATTTGTTTTAGGAAAGGAGCATTCTTATGGGAGATAAACCCATATCTTTTAGAGATAAGGATGGCAACTTCGTTTCAGCAGCTGATGTTTGGAATGCTGAAAAACTAGAAGAACTTTTCAACCAACTTAATCCCAATCGACGTTTACGTTTAGAGCGGGAAAAACTAGAAAAAAAGAATGAAGCTTAAAGCTCATTCTTTTTTTCTATTGCCAACAATTGTAGTCGGTGAATTCTTAGCCAGTTCATATAGGTGTATATATCACTTATTAGGAATGTCGCAAAGCAGATGACTAAAGCATAATGACTGCTATCTGATTGCGCTTCAAACAGCCATAAGGCAATTAAGATTATATCATTTAAACAATAAGCTAAAGCAAAATTAGGACTTCTCTTATAAGTAAGAAAGGTACCAGCAAAAGCAGTCGCTATGGAAAGCGTTGAAACCAGTAAAAATGGTGTATGAAATATTCCTAAAATATAATAGAATATGACAGTAATCAGAACGGTTAGAAGAAATAATAAATAGTAATCCTTAACTTTGACTTGACTGATTGTAACTTGTGCCTTTTTTCCTTGGAAAGGATGACTCAGCCAGGACAAAAGTGAAAATACAGCCATAGGTAGAGTTAGACAACTATAGGTAATCAGCTCACTATAGTAGTTATTTCGTAGGGCTAGGTAGGCATAAATCACAGCAAAAATAATAATTAATCCCTGACCAATAGGATTACCTTTGGCTGAAAAAATTAAGGAAGTAATTCCGATCATTGAAGCTAAGATAGCTAAAGGCTCTTGATTACCAAAATAGATTGATGTACTAAGAATAGCCAAGATTGAAAATAACCACAATGACCATTCAGTAATAGTGAAATAACGTAATGTTTTCATGTACTAATTCAAACACAGACGAGACTATCTGTCAATAGCTTGGGCTAATAAATCATTATCAGTTAATTGAAAAATAGAGAAACCTGTTTCATTAATAAAATAGGCATCATGGGAAACAGAAATGATTGCACCAGGATAATCCATAAATAATTGGCGAACTAAAGGTTGACTTGTCGGTGAAAAATGTCTAGTTGGTTCATCCAAAATTAATAGATTATTTTTATCTAATACCATTTTTGCTAAAAACAGTTTAGCCCTTTGACCACCAGATAACTGACCTAAACCATGCTTGATTTCCTCCCTCGTGAATTGCAAACTAGCCAAAATCGATTTGATATCCTCAAGAGGGTAATCGTCTAAAAATTCCAGGGGACTTTGCTCAGGATTTAAAAGCTCTTCATAGTTTTGTGGCATATAGCCAATCGACAAAGTCGGATCAGCTTGTAGGGTTTCAAGGATATATTTTAATAACTTGGTTTTACCAATTCCATTTAGACCAGTAATGACGACCTTGTCTTGTCCTTTAACCAAGAAAGAGATGACCTGACCACTAATCAAGACTTGATCCTGCAAGTGCAAGATAGTTCGCTGCTTGGCCAAGCGAGGAATATCCGTGAAGAATAAGTTAAGACTATCCATTTCCAGGGGTGCTTTGGTCAACTGATTATGATCTTTTGCTAACCGACTTTCCTGTGATTTAAGAGCTTTCATTTTTTTAGCTAATAAGCGTCCAGCAGTAGAATCTTTTGTATGTTCAAGTTGATGTTGTACCCTTTCATGGACGCGTTTAAAGCGAGCTTCCTTCTTGTCAAACTCTTCTTTTTCCTTATTGGCTAATTGACTCTGTTTCTCAAAAGCTGCTAGCCTATTTGTGATATAGTCGGAATAGTTGGTTTTTGAGAAATGATATGATGCAACAGTTCGCTTTTTGACTAATTCAAGATGAAGTATTGCTGTTGCGCAAGCTTCTAACAAAGCCTGATCATGAGAAATAAAAATAATAGTCAGTGGACTTGTCTTGATAAATTGCGCTAGCCATTCTGAAGAGGTCAAGTCCAAATCAGCCGAAGGTTCATCTAAGAGAAGAAGGTCAGGGCCATGTGCTAAGAGCTTCATCAATTGAAGCTTGAGTCGTTCGCCACCTGATAAATCCTTCATTTTCAACTGATCATTTTCTAAATGATCAGTCTTAAAGTTGAGTTGGTTTGCAAGTTGGTAGAAATGATTGAAGTCAAACATATCATAATCTAAATCCTGATAAAGAAATTCTGAAGGACTTAGGTTGAGGACACTTTTTTCAAGACTTTGTGGTAAGTAGGCTAGTTTTTTAAATTGGTTAGTAATTTGACCTTCTATATCTAAATATGATGAAATCAAGTTAGGTTGATAAATAGCTTGTAGTAGACTAGATTTTCCAGTACCTTCCTCACCGATGATTCCTAATTTTTCACCTGTTGATAATGTAAAGCTTAGCTTATCTGTCAATTTACTTAAATCATTTTGATGGGTTAATGTAACATTTATTATTTGTAGCATATAGTCTCCTTTTTTGTGAGTAATCTATTAAAAAGAAGAGAAAAAACTTTCTACCCTAGCAAGTAGAAAGTCAAGAAGATACAAATAAATAAACTACCAAAAAAGACGTAGTTTGAGATATAGAGCACACTAAAAAACTAAAGACTTGATAAGGCTATCTTCTTTTAGTTTTTTAGTTATCCATTGCTCTTTGTACCTCCGAGTTGTAATTACTTGTATGATAGCATCAAAAAGAATGCCTGTCAAATTTAAATTAGAAAACATTAACAAAATAATACAAAAAAGATTGGTAATGGCGTTGCGCCCCTCCAATCTTTTTTGTTTATACATTAAGAACTTTATCTAAAAATTCAATGAGGCGAGGATGTTTTGGATTATCAAAGATATCCTCTGGTCGACCATCCTCTAGGAATTGACCACCGTCAGTAAAGATAACACGATTTGCTACTTGGCGGGCAAATCCCATTTCATGGGTAACGATTAACATAGTCATGCCTTGCTCAGCTAAGTCACGCATAACATTGAGAACGTCACCAACCATTTCCGGGTCAAGTGCAGAAGTAGGTTCATCAAACAACATAATATCTGGATTCATTGCTAAACTACGGGCAATTGCCACACGTTGTTTTTGACCTCCAGATAAACTACCAGGATAAGCATCGGCTTTGTCCGATAAACCAACTTTTTCTAGTAGTTCTTTACCATGTTGTCTAGCAACTTCTTTCGTTTCTTTACCAAGCTCAACTGGTGCAAACATAATATTTTCAAGTACAGTCATATGTGGGAAAAGATTGAAATGTTGGAAAACCATACCGATATTTTCACGAGCTTTATCAATGTTGGTGTGTGGATCTGATAATTCAAAACCATCTACAACAACTTTACCTGAAGTAATTGATTCTAGTAAGTTTAGGGTACGAAGGAAAGTTGATTTTCCTGAGCCAGAAGGACCAATGATACAAACGACATCCCCTTCATAGAATTTAGCATCAATTCCTTTTAATACTTCATTTTGTCCAAAATATTTATGTAAATCTTGAACATCAATTTTTAATTCTGCCATTATTTAAACCTCTTTTCCAAACGTTTTGCAAGTCTAGTAAGGAAAGTAATCATGATTAAGTAAATGATTGCTAAAATAGCATACATACGGAATGATTGATAGTTCCTTGCAATGATAATTTTACCAGTTTGGAATAATTCAACTAGACCGATTGCTGAAACGATAGTTGTATCTTTTAAAGAAATAACAAACTGATTGATAAAGTTGGGCAACATCACTTTAATTGCTTGAGGAAGGATAACTTTACGCATTGTAATTTTATAAGGGATACCAAGACTTCGACTGGCTTCCATTTGTCCTAATGGAACTGCCTCAATTCCACCACGAACAATCTCAGCAATATAAGCACCACCATTTAAGGAAAGGGCAATAGTAGCAGCTAAGAAATCATTAATTGGTGATTGATGACCTGTCATGCTTTCAATCAGGTTAGGTATACCCCAGAAAATAAATGCTGCAACAATCATTAATGGAACACCACGAACCACATCAACAAATATAGAAGAAATGATACGTAATGCTTTACTTGGAGCAACTGCCATCATCCCAAAGATTAATCCAATTATCATGGCAATCGCAAATGAGATAAGTGTTAAACTTAGAGTTGTCCATAGACCACTTAGTAATTGATTATAGTTATTTGACACTAAGCCACTCATTGTTGACTCATCAGCACCTTTATTAGCCATTTTTTTATCATCTTCAGAAGCTAAATAATTGTTAACAATCTTATCATATTGACCTGTTTTTTTCAGTTTAGCAAGACCATTGTTAAACATTTCTATTAGTTCTGGGTTAGTTCCTTTTTTAACGGCAAAACCATACTCTCCAGAAGGTTCTCCATTAATAGGTGTATCAAACTTACGGCCTTGTTGAATTGAATACTTAAGGATAGCTTCATCATCCATTAGAGCTTTGATTGAGCCTGAATTTAAACTATCGTACATTGAAGAAGCCTCATCAAATGCTTTTAGTTTAAAATTATATTTATCCTTAATTTTGTCTAGGAAATCATATGATGCAGTCCCTTTTTTAGCACCTACAGTAGTTCCTTTTAAGTCTTTGTAAGCTTTGATAGAATTTCCTGATTTAACACCAAGCAAGATATTAGATGTATAGTAAGAATCTGAGAAATCAAAAATTTCTTTGCGAGTATCAGTTATAGACATCCCAGCAATCGCTGCATCAGCTTGACCAGATTGGACAGCATTTAAAGCCGCATCAAATCCTGGATTTGAAACTTCAATTTTAAATCCTTGTTGTTTGGCAATTGCTTTAATTAAGTCCATATCGATTCCGACGTATTTGCCTTTACCATTTTGGAATTCAAATGGTGCAAATGAAGAATCGGCAACAATTTTATATGTTTCTTTAACAGGTTTTGCTTTGTTATTTGCATCTCCAGTAGATGTTAAAGTTGTACTAACTTCTTTACCTAGCCATTTATCCATGATCTTTTGGTAAGTTCCGTCAGCCTTCATCTCTTTCAAAGCAGTGTTGAAATCATTAATCAAGTAATCATATTTGCTACCTTTTTTAATAGAGAAGCCAAAGCTACCAATAGCTTCACCGTCCATATTTATAGCTAAATCTTGATTTTGATTAATTGCAAATTGAATGACAGGTTGATCATCCATTACAGCTTGCACAGAACCTGTTGCTAAGCTATTATACATTAAATCACCTGTATCAAAAGTTTTTACCTTAAAGCCATATTTATCTTTGTTTTGATCTAAAAATGTTTGCGAAGCTGTTCCATTTTTTACACCAACTGTTTTGCCTTTTAATTGACTGTACTTACTAATTGGATGTGCTTTTTTTGTTGCAATAACTATTTTTGTATCATAATATGGGTCAGAAAAATTAAACACTTTTTGACGTTCTTCAGTAATTGTTGTTCCGGCCATTAGAGCATCAGCTTGACCTGACTGAACAGCATTTACTGCAGCATCAAAACCTGGATAGGTCATTTTATAGTCCCAATTTTGACGTTTTGCTACTTCATTAATAATATCAACATCAATTCCTTTATAGACCTGATCGGAATCTTTGTATTCAAATGGTGCATAGGCAGTGTCTGAAACGATTTTAATGGTTTCAGCGCTAGCAATTCCCCCAAACAAAAGTGTTGTGGATAGGATTGCCAGCATAAAGACTTTTAATTTGTTCTTCATACATGTCTCCTTTTAAAATATTTGTTAATTATATCAGAATATTTTGAAGATAGCAAGAAAATCGATGCCTCATGTTAGAAAACCTAACATCGATAGAATTAGTTTTAGAAATTAGCATTTTATTCTTCCTATGTTAAAATAGGACTAAGGAATAAAAAGAGGACAAAAAATGATTGATAAACGAATTGATAAACCATTTCACTTGGTTTCTAAATATCAACCTTCTGGGGATCAACCACAAGCTATAGAAGAGCTGGTTGATAATATTGAAGGTGGTGAAAAGGCCCAGATTTTGCTTGGTGCGACTGGTACTGGTAAGACTTTTACGATGAGTCAAGTTATAAACAGAGTGAACAAACCCACGCTTGTTATAGCCCATAATAAAACTTTAGCGGGCCAATTGTATGGTGAATTTAAAGAGTTTTTCCCTGATAATGCTGTTGAGTATTTTGTATCTTACTATGATTATTATCAACCGGAAGCCTATGTACCTTCTAGTGATACCTATATTGAAAAAGATTCTTCGGTCAATGATGAAATTGATAAGCTTCGCCATTCTGCCACATCTTCTTTGTTAGAACGAAATGATGTTATTGTAGTTGCTTCAGTATCATGTATTTATGGTTTGGGATCACCCAAAGAGTATGCAGATTCTGCCGTCTCTCTAAGACCTGGTCAAGAAATCTCACGTGATCAATTATTAAACCAATTAGTTGATATTCAATTTGAACGCAACGACATTGATTTCCAACGGGGCCGGTTCCGTGTTCGAGGCGATGTTGTTGAAGTCTTTCCGGCTTCTCGCGACGAGCATGCCTTTCGTGTTGAATTCTTTGGGGACGAAATTGATCGAATCAGAGAGATTGAAAGTCTCACAGGCAAGATACTTGGCGAAGTTGACCACCTAGTGCTCTTCCCAGCCACCCACTTTGTGACTAATGATGAACACATGGAGACCTCGATAGCAAAAATTCAAGCAGAACTGGAAGAGCAACTTAAGTTGTTTGAAAGTGAAGGGAAGCTTTTAGAAGCGCAGCGATTAAAACAAAGAACAGAATATGACATTGAAATGCTCCGAGAAATGGGGTATACAAATGGTGTCGAGAATTATTCGCGTCATATGGATGGTCGTGCTGCTGGTGAGCCGCCTTATACCCTGCTTGACTTTTTCCCTGAAGATTTCATGATTATGATTGATGAAAGTCACATGACTATGGGTCAAATCAAAGGGATGTACAATGGTGACCAAGCCCGTAAGAAAATGCTAGTAGATTATGGTTTTAGACTTCCTTCTGCGCTTGATAATCGTCCTTTACGTCGTGAGGAATTTGAAAGTCATGTTCATCAGATTGTCTATGTATCTGCCACTCCAGGCGACTACGAGATGGAACAGACAGATACAATCATTGAGCAAATTATCCGTCCAACTGGACTGTTAGATCCAGAAGTCGAAATTCGTCCTTCAATGGGACAAATGGATGATTTACTTGGTGAAATTAATACGCGAGCTGAAAAGGGTGAGAGAACCTTTATTACAACCTTAACTAAAAAGATGGCAGAAGATTTAACAGACTATCTTAAAGAGATGGGGGTTAAGGTCAAGTATATGCATAGTGATATTAAAACACTAGAACGAACAGAGATTATTCGTGATCTTCGTTTAGGGGTATTTGATGTCTTAATTGGAATTAACTTATTGCGTGAAGGAATTGACGTTCCAGAAGTAAGTTTAGTTGCTATTTTAGATGCTGATAAAGAAGGTTTCTTACGAAATGAACGGGGTCTGATTCAGACTATTGGTCGTGCAGCTCGTAACTCCGAAGGACATGTTATTATGTATGCTGATAAAATGACTGAATCTATGCGGAAAGCTATTGATGAAACTGCTCGTCGTCGTCAAATCCAGATTGACTATAACACAGAACATGACATTACGCCAAAAACAATTAAAAAAGAAATTCGTGATTTAATTGGTATCAGTAAAGGCAAAGGTGCTGATGTAGAAGAAACAAGTCCTGACTATACTGCAATGAACAAATCAGAACGTAAAGAAGCCATTAAGAAATTGCAAAAACAAATGCATGAAGCAGCCGAAATGCTTGATTTCGAATTGGCGGCCCAAATTCGTGATATTGTCATTGAATTAAAAACAATGGATTAACCTTAAAAAAGCTAAAATAAATTAGCTTTTTTTATTTGTTCTCTTTTATTAAGTAATTTTTAAGGATGTTAGCGTAAAACTGATTTTAAAAAAAGGTTATACCAGTTTGTTTTCAACATATTATTACAATAATTTTCTATTTAATAATATAAATTTTATCTTGCTCTAATCATTAAATTAAGGTAAAATTTTTCTAGTACCTAGACTTGAATGAGGTAATGAATGAATCAAGAAATGAACAAAAAAATGAGAGATTGTCTAATTTTCTTAGGTAAGATAGTTCTCTATTATTTTATATTTATGCTATTAGTTTACTTTTTTGCCTATGCCGGTCATGGTCAAGGAAGTTTTATTTACAATGAATTTTAGGAGAAGATGATGATTACAAATATGATTGAACAAATAGAACACTTTGCATCTGTCTCCGGTGACAGCTTTGTTTACGATTGTTTGGGAAAGAAAAACACATATTCAGAATTGAAACAACATTCTGATAGCATTGCCTCACATATAGACAGTTTAAATTTGGAGGAAAAGTCTCCTGTTTTAGTCTTTGGAGCACAGTCTTATGATATGCTAGCAACCTTTGTTTGTTTAACTAAATCTGGTCATGCCTATATACCGGTAGATGTTCATTCAGCTATAGATAGAATAGATGACATCATTGATGTTGCTAATCCTAGCTTGATCATCGCAATTGAAGATTTTCCTCTAGAGAATATTTCTTGTCCAATTATTGATTTTGCAGAAATTGATAAGATTAAAGCAAATAAAGTAAGCTACCAGCTTGATCATTGTGTTGTAGGAGATGATAACTACTATATTATATTTACTTCAGGGACAACTGGTAAACCTAAAGGTGTACAAATTTCACATAATAACCTGCTTAGCTATACCAATTGGATGATTACAGATAAATCTTTTAATATAAATCAAAAACCACAGATGTTAGCTCAGGCACCCTATTCATTTGACTTATCTGTTATGCATTGGGCACCAGCTTTGGCTCTGGGAGGAACTTTGTTTGCCTTACCTAAGGAAATTTTAGGTGACTATAAATTATTATTCAAAACAATTACTAATTTGCCGATAGAAATCTGGACGTCAACACCGTCATTTGTCGATATGGCAATGCTTAGTGAAGATTTTTGTCAGGAAAAATTACAGCAACTGACCCATTTCTATTTTGATGGAGAAGAATTGACTGTCGCGACAGCAAAGAAATTATTTGAACGTTTTCCAAATGCTCAAATTATTAATGCTTATGGTCCGACAGAAGCAACAGTAGCTTTGTCCGCTATTCAAATTACAAAAGAAATGACTGAAACACTGACTCGACTACCTATTGGTTATCCAAAATCAGATTCACCAACTTTTATTGTTGATGAGGAGTTAAATATTTTAGAACCGGGTAAACAAGGGGAAATTATTGTTACAGGTCCAGCGGTTTCTAAAGGTTACTTAAACAACCCTGAAAAAACAGCTGAAGCTTTCTTTACCTTTAACGATCAACAAGCTTATCATACAGGCGACCTAGGACAATTAACAGATGATAATATCCTTTTATATGGTGGGCGACTTGATTTCCAAATCAAATATAGTGGTTACCGTATTGAATTAGAGGATGTTTCTCAACAGTTAAATCAGTCTCCATTTGTTGAGGCGGCAGTAGCTGTTCCTCGCTACAATCAGCAGCATAAGGTTCAAAACTTGTTAGCTTTCATTATTGTAAAAGAAGGTGTAGCGGAGCAATTCAGCAACGAGCGTGAAATGACAAAGGCTATCAAAGAATCAGTTTCAAATAACATGATGCCCTATATGATGCCTTCTAAATTTTTCTTTAGATCAGAACTTCCTTTGACTCCTAATGGGAAGATTGATATTAAAGGGTTGATTGCTGAGGTTAATAAACAATGATAAGGTTTTTAGAATCAATTCCCTATCTGGAACCTTATGCTAACCCTCAGTACTTTCTATATTTGTTGCTCTTTTTGCTTCCCATTGTAATTGGAATTTTTAAAGGAAAAAGATTTCCAATTTATGAGCTTTTAGTCTCATTCTTATTTATTGCTTTGATGTTTGGTGAGAACAATTATTATCAATTGTTAGCTTTTATCCTTTATATGATTTGGCAGACTATCTGTGTCTTTGCCTATAAATTGTATAGAAAAGACCATAATCAAACCTTTATCTTTTATCTAGCAACTTTTTTGGTTATTTTTTCTTTGCTTTGTGTAAAAGTAGTACCAATTCTAGCTTTTGATGAAAGGCAATCACTATTTTCTTTCTTAGGTATTTCCTATTTAACCTTTAAATCAATTGGAATGATTATAGAAATGCGTGATGGTACCTTAGAGGATTTTAGCTTAGTATCCTTCCTACGCTTTATTATTTTCCTTCCAACTTTCTCTAGCGGACCTATTGACCGCTATCGTAGATTCAATGAAGATTATGAAACTATTCCAAATCAAGATGAGTATTTCAAGTTGCTGGAAAAAGCTATCAACTATATTATGTTGGGCTTCTTATATAAATTTATTATTTCTTATGTTTTAGGTAATATCTTACTACCAACTATTCAAGCTAAAGCATTAAAAACGGGTACATTCTTCAGTCTTCCAACTTTAGGAGTCATGTATGGATATGGTTTAAATCTCTTCTTTGATTTTGCTGGTTACTCCATGTTTGCGATTGCTATCTCATATATAATGGGGATTAAAACTCCAGAAAACTTCAATAAGCCATTCCTTTCTCCCAATTTAAAAGAATTTTGGAATCGTTGGCATATGTCTTTGTCATTTTGGTTTAGAGATTTTGTCTTTATGCGACTAGTTCATTTATTCTTTAAAAATAAGACCTTTAAAAATCGTAATACAACATCCAGTGTCGCTTACCTTGTGAACATGTTGGTTATGGGATTCTGGCATGGGTTTACTTGGTATTACATTGCTTACGGATTATTTCACGGGATTGGTCTTATTCTGACTGATATTTGGCTTCGAAAGAAAAAAGAAATTAACCGAAAACGTAAGAAAAAAGGCCTAAAACCATTGTTTGAAAGTCAATTGTTCCATCTTTTCTCCATTGTTTTTACTTTCCATATTGTAATGATTTCCTTATTAATTTTCTCTGGATTTCTAAATGATCTATGGTTCCCAACTATTCCAAAATAAAAAGAGGTATACAAAATGAATACATTAGAAACTGTTATTAACCTATTTGATCGTCTATTTATGGAGGACGTATCTGATATTTTAGACGAAGATTTATTTGATGCTGGCGTGTTAGATAGCTTAGGCACCGTAGAGTTAATCGTGGAACTTGAAAATATTTTTGATATTAAGGTGCCCATCTCAGAATTTGGACGTGAAGACTGGAATACTGTAAATAAAATTGTCGCAGGTGTAGAGGAACTTCAAAATGCTTAAGAAATTTTGGCATCTTTTAGGGCCAGTAATTTTAGCATTGAGCTTAGTGGTCATTACCCTATTAAGTTTTCCTTCACATCTAAAACTCTCTTTTAAACAGGAACGAGAAAATGCAGTATCCTTAACTGATAATTCCTTTAAAAATGGGGAAATAAAGACACAAGCTTTCACTGATCAAAAGAAAAATTTTGTCCCATTTTTTGGCTCTAGTGAATGGAGTCGAATGGATAGCATGCATCCTTCAGTACTAGCAAAAAAATATCATCGCAATTATATTCCCTACTTAGTTGGGAAACGTGGTACGCAAAGTTTATCACATTATTTTGGTCTCCAACATATGACGCCATATATGGAAAACAAAAAAGCAGTTTTTGTTATTTCTCCACAGTGGTTTAGTAGTCAAGGGACTGATGGTCAGGCTGTTCAAAAATATTTGTCCAATACCCAAGTTATTGATTTTATTTTACAAGCAAATCCCAAGGATGAAGAAGCTCATATTGCTGCTCAACGTTTGCTCATATTAAATCCAAGTGTTGTTTACTCAGGTTACTTAAAGAAAATCAGTAAAGGTGAACCAATCAGTCAGGTTAAACTCAGTTATCTTAAAAGTTCAGCTTATTTATCCAAGAAAGTAGAAGTACTATTTAGTCACCTGTCTTACTCAAAATCCTATCAAGATAAAATTTATCCAAGAACAAAAGGGCTACCAAAGCATTTTTCATATGAAACTTTGAATAAACTTGCTGATCGTCGTGGACAGATAGCAACTTCAAACAATCCATTCAAAATTAGCAATACATTTTTTACTGGTCGTATAGCTAAGAATATGAAACGTTTAAAAGGCTTTCAATCTAAAGAATCCTATATTATTTCTCCAGAGTATACCGATTTTCAATTAGTATTGTCACAGTTTGCTAAGAAAAATATAGATGTAATGTTTGTTGTTACGCCTGTTAATAAAGAGTGGGCTGCTTATACAGGTTTAGATTTACAAAAATATCAAGACGCAGTTCAAAAGATAAAATTCCAATTACAGGCTCAGGGTTTTAATAATATCACTGATTTAAGCCAGGATGGTGGTAAACCTTATTTTATGAATGATACAATTCATTTAGGGTGGAATGGCTGGTTAGCTTTCGATAAGCAAGTTCAACCATTTTTAGCAACACAAACCACTAAAGTAAAATATGATATTGATAGTTATTTCTATACTAAAGAATGGGCTAATTTAACTTATAAAGAAATGAAAACCAAAACGGTAAAATAGTTTTGGTTTTATTATATTCTTTAACAAATTCTACGCAATCGATTGCATAATTGAGTTGAAATATAGTATAATAGATTGATTAATATTATAGGAGGACAAGATGGCAATTCAAACGAATAAGGAATTGAGAAACAAACTCATTTATTGTGTTTACACACGTTATTTCTCAGATGAAGGAACTTTTGCAGCTGTTGAAAAAGAGTTGGATCGTATAAAAAATTTAGGGACAGATATTATTTGGTTCTTACCAATTTATCCAATTGGAAAAGTTAATCGAAAAGGTATAGCAGGGTCACCTTATGCAATTAGTGATTACCGTGCTATCAACCCTGAGTTCGGAACTATGGCTGACTTTGAACATCTAGTATCTGAAATCCATAATCGAGGAATGAAAGTGATGATCGATATTGTCTTTAATCATACCTCTCCAGATTCCCTATTAGTCCAAGAACATCCTGAATGGTTTTATCATAAAGAGGATGGAAGCTTTGGAAACAGAGTTGGAGATTGGACAGACATTATTGATTTAGATTATGCTAATAAAGACTTGTGGAATTATCAGATTGCTACGTTAACGATGTGGGCTGAAAAAGGAGTTGATGGTTTCCGTTGTGACGTTGCTCCATTAGTGCCAATGACATTTTGGAATCAAGCTCGGCAAGCTGTAAGTGAAATCAATCCAGATCACATTTGGTTATCAGAATCAATTGATTTTGGCTTCCTAAGAGAATTAAGAAACCGTAATTTGATAGCACATAGTGATTCTGAAGTTTACCAAGTATTTGATATTACCTACGATTACGATATGAGAGGATTCTTTGATAACTATCTCCAAGGAAAAATTCCATTAACTCGATATGCAGAAGCACTTAGCCAACAAGACTTAATCTTCCCAGCAAATTACATTAAGCTTCGTAATCTTGAAAATCATGATACTAAACGGATTGCCTCATTAGTTACAAATCATGAACAATTAAGACAATGGACTGCATTTGAATTCTTCCAAAAAGGCACATCACTTATCTATAATGGACAAGAAGTTTGTGACGCTGTAGAACCTAGTCTATTTGAAACAGGAACAGTTGCTTGGGATGGTCAATATAACATTTCTGACTATATAACAAAATTAGCATCCTTAAAAAAAGGTCTCTCACTTGATGCAAATTATGAAATACAAGCATCTGATGAGACTGATTCAGTTGTGATTGCCTACTTTTCAGACAAAGTTGAAACTGTGGGAGTTTTCTCATTCAAAGGCAGAACAGGTGAAACTGATCTACCTTTGGAAGATGGCAATTATATCAATCAACTGACAGATGAAACAGTAGTTGTTACTGATGGGAAAGTTGATTTAAGTCAGACCCCAATTTGGATTAGTCTTTAGGCTAGTCTCATTTTTGAGAATGGCTGCGCTAAGACCAAAATAGGATTAAATAAGAAGACAGGCTTTATCAGTCTGCTTTTTTGTTAATCTGAGCCATCCATTCCAAATGAAAAAGAAAAAAGCTATCCGAGGATAGCCTTTTTTTGATATAGCATGTCAGAATTATTTTACTGACCCACCAGTGATTCCTTCTACATAATATTTTTGCATGAACATAAATAAGAGGGTGATTGGAATTGCAATGATAACGGAACCAGCAGCGAAGGCAGTGAACCATTCGTAAATATTGATTTTCGTAATCATTGTAAATAAACCGATAGCTACAGTGTACTTGCTGGTCATGTCACCTAGAATAACTTGAGCAAAGATGAAGTCCATCCATGGCACCATGAAGGCCATCAGTGCGGTATAAACAATAATTGGTTTTGAGAGTGGCAGAGTAATTTTGAAGAAAATATCTGCGCGTGTCGCACCATCAATCATCGCTGATTCGTCTAGTGAATAAGGAACAGTGTCGAAGAATCCTTTAGCAATATAGAATCCTAAAGCTGCACCGGAAGAGTATACTAGCACAAGTGCTAATAAAGTTTGGTCAAGGTTCAAAGCTTTTAAGATGTAATAAACAGCAATCATTGACATAAAACCAGGGAACATGTTTAAGACAAGAGCAATTTTTAGGAAAGAATTGCGGTGCTTAAACTTAATCCGACTAAGTGAATAGGCCATCGCCACTGTGATAAATGTTGAAATGATGCAGGTAGCAGTCGCAACACCTAAAGTGTTTAGGAACCACCGTCCGAATGGGAATGAATCATTGGTAAATAATCGCGTATAGTTTTCAAATGTCCAGTGTCTAGGGATGAAATAATCAACATAAACACCACCTTCAGCACGGAAACTAGTTAGTACAACCCAAACGATTGGGAAGAGCCAGATGATAGCAAGAACAGTTAGAAGGATATAGACAAAAGTTAAATTAAGGTTATTTTTCTTTTTCATTATTTAACAACTCCTTCTTTGTATGATGCAGTTCTCGTATAGGCTAATAAACTAAAGACAGCTGAGATAACAAAGATTAAGATACCAATTACGGAAGCTAAGTTGTAATCTGCTGCGGAAACAGTTAATTTATATAACCAGGTTACCAAGAGGTCTGTTGAACCGGCTTGATAGTAGTTTGAGTTAACTGGATTTCCACCAGTTAAAAGATAAATAACGTTGAAGTTGTTGATATTACCAATAAATTGTTGGATCAATGTTGGTGTCATAATCAATAGGATTTGAGGGAAAGTAATTGATTTGAAGACTTGGAATTTACTTGCGCCATCAATCTCAGCAGCTTCAATTTGTTCTTGTGGTAAGTTCATGATGATACCAGAAGAAACAAGCATTGTTACTGGGATACCTACCCACATATTGACAATGATTATAGAGAATTTTGCCCAAAGTGGGTCTGTTAAGAATGGAAGGCCTGATTTGATAAGCCCCCAATTCATTAATAGTGCATTGATTGGACCTTGGTCATTTAGGAGATTTCTCATAATTAATAAAGAGATAAACTGAGGAACGGCCATTGTAATGACAAATAATGTACGCCATACTTTTTTATATTTAAGACCTTTAGTATTAATTAAAAGGGCTAAAATAATTCCAAAGAAGAAAGTAGTTACTGTAGCAAACACGGCCCAGATTAAAGTCCAAGACAATACTGGGAAGAAGGTATCTGCCATCCGTCCATTAAGGACATTCCCAAAGTTTGCTAGACCAACCCAATCAAATAGTGATTTTGGTGGCATATGTTTATGATCATAGCTGGTAAAAGCTAAACTAACCATATAAAGTAGTGGAAGTACTGTGAACAATAGAACACCAAGCATAGGAATGGCCATTAGGGTCATATGGAATCGCTCATGTGTCAAAGTCATAAAGTCTTCTTTGAAGCTTGGGATTTTTTGATTTTCTTTTTTAAGAAGATAAATTTTACGAGTACTCTTTAGGCTAGTCCAATAGATGAAAACAAAAAGTAAACAAAAAATTATTGCAGCTAAACCGAAAATGAGGATAAGCATAGAGTTATCACCATTGACAACGACTTGCATCTTAATGCCATCAATAACTTTTGTTTGTACCCCTTGAGTTTTTGTTCCAAGTGTAATAATTTTTTTCAGAGCAGGTATAATTTGTGTAAAAAAGCTAATGAGGAATAATATCTCAGTAACAAGAAATAATAATCCTTTGATGATTTGCCGGTTTAGTAAATTAGCTAGTCCCATAATTAAGAATGATAATTTAATTATTAGATTGCCTTTTGAAAAAACCTCTTTCATTGAAACTGATTCATAAGGTTGTTTATTTATCATAGTGTATCCTTTATTTATATCACTATCTCTCTCTTGATATTCCTTTATTGAAAACATAAAAGAAATACGAGGTCAGGTTTCACCTAACCTCGCACAATTAAAAGATAAATTTATTTAACTTTCGCAATATCTTTATCAAATTGTTGTAATCTCTTGAGGTAGCTTGATTCTTTAAGTTTACCATTGTAAGTATCACTTAAGATAGCAGCAGACTCAGGCCAGAATACTGACATTTGTGAAAGTTTTGGCATAACTACTGTATAGTCTGACGAAGAACCCATTTTAATAACAGCTTGAGCAAGTTCATTAGATTTTACATAGTCAGCGTTTTGAACTTCTTTATTTGAAGGAATCACACGACGATCTTCAGCTTTGAAAGAAGATTCTTGTGTTTTAGCATTTGTCATGTAAGCTGCAAGTTTGTAGCTAGCTGCGATACGTTTAGTATTTCCACCAGCAGGTGCTTGGTTAACTGCATAAAGTTTTACACCTAAGAATGCTTTTTGTTGAACGTCTTTACCACCAATGTTGATTGTTGGGTAAGTTGCAATACCAACATTTTTTTCTCCGATTGCTTCTTTAACAGCATCGTAGTTCCAAGGGCCTAACTCAACAGCATCAAATTTACCTTTACCAAATTCTGAGATAATTGAACCTGCATCAGCTTGAACAAAGTTTGGATTTGATTTTTGGGCTGAAATCCATTTAAGAGCATTAACACCAGCATCAGAACCCCAGTTCGTACCTTTAACATCTTCACCTTCAGGACCAAATAAATGAGCTCCAGCAGTCATGAAGATAGGTGCAGTATAGTATGCGTCCATTTCTTTAAAGCTACCACCGAATTTACCTTTTGAAGTAATAGTTTCATAAGATTTAACATCTTCAGCACTTAATTTAGATTTGTTGTAGTAAAGAACTAATGATTCGATACCATATGGGAATGCATAAGTTTTATCTTTATATTGAGCACCAGCAATTGCTTGGTCAGTTTGAGTAGATTTGACCTCTTTTGTATATTTTTCTGGAAGTTCTTGGATGATTCCTGATTCAACTAATTGTCCTAATTGGTCATGTGGAAGTGAAAGAACATCAGCACCCTTACTTGGGTCTTTTTTCAATGTTTCTTGAGTTTTTGAATCATCAGTTTCGATGATTTTAACTTTTACACCAGGATTTTCTTTCTCGAAGGCTTTAATAGTGCCAACGTAAGATTTTTTAGCGTTAGATCCAACCCACAATTTAACGGTAGTTTTTTTACCTGCAGCTTGAACAGTATCCTGAGAAGTACTTGTTAAAGCAAGTCCAGTTGTTAACCCTAATACTGCAGAACTAACAAGTAGCTTCTTCAAAGTAGATTTTTTCATTTTTTCTCCTCCTAGAGATGAATATTAGTTACACTCTTATTATGCAACCGTTTGCAAGAAATGTCAATAGCTTTTTTAAAATTAATAACATTTATTTGTCTGTTATGATATTTATATACTCTATTTTACTTTATATTGCAATTTACTCATAAAATTGTATAATGGAAAAAAATAGTATTAAATGAAAATAATCACGAAAAATAAATCGAAAGGAGTAATAAATGGTTACGATAAAAGATGTGGCTTTTAAGGCAGGAGTTAACCCTTCAACAGTAAGCAGAGTTTTGAAAGATAATCATTCTATTTCTCAAAAAACAAAGGATAAAGTTAGAAAGGCAATGAATGATTTAGGATATGTGCCAAATGTAGCTGCGCAAATGCTTGCCAGTGGATTGACTCAAAATATTGGTTTAGTATTTCCACCAATTACCTTTAAAGATCGGCTCAGTGAACCATTTTTTATGCAAATTCTATCGACAATTACAAATGAAGCGAAGGCTAATCACTTTACTGTCTCTATTGCAACAGGTATGACTGTTACTGATTTGGAGGAGCAGGTTAAATTGATGCATCTTCAAAAAAGAGTAGATGGCTTTATTATCCTTTATTCAGAACAAGAAGACCCAGTTAGACGATATTTAATGTCAAATAACATACCATTTGTTATTGTAGGAGCACCAGAAGGTTTTGAAAATAAGATTACATATATTGATAATGATAATCAATTAATGGCCAAGTCAGCAGTTAATTATCTTTATGAAAAAGGACATAAAAAGATTCTATTTATAACTGATGATTTACTTTCGGAAGTAGCTTCAGAACGGTATATGGGGTATCTAAAAGGTTGTATGAAATTAGGTTTGGATAATAAGACGATGTTATTATTTGATCGTAAAAATCCAGTGCTTGTTGAGAATTTGATGGAAACAATAAAAGAATTTCAGGCAACAGCACTAATTGTGATAGGAGAAATCCTTTCTGTCCGTGTAACTCAGCTCTTATCATACTATGATTTAAAAGTACCAGATGATATTTCAATTATCACATTCAATAATTCAACTTATGCAACGTTAGTCCATCCTTATCTAACTACTTTTGATATCAATGTAGAAAATTTAGGTATTGTAAGTTTTAAACAATTAATGGAAATAATCAGTTCCAAACAATCAACCCTCAGTCAAAAAATATTTGTACCATTTACACTGAAAGAAAGAGAAAGTGTACGAAATATTTCAAAATAAAAACAGCATTTACAAAGAATGTTGTTTTTTTTATTGACTTACGCAAACGGTTGCGCTATAATTTCCTTATAGTTATATATTGTGAGGAGAAATTATGAGCAAGCGAGCAAGTGGCATTTTAATGCATATCAGTTCATTACCAGGGAAATTTGGTATTGGAACATTTGGGAAATCAGCTTTCAACTTTGTTGATTTCTTAAGAGATACAAAACAATCATATTGGCAAATTCTACCATTATCAATGACAAGTTTTGGTGATTCACCTTATCAATCATTTTCTGCAGTAGCAGGAAACACACACTTTATTGATTTTGATAATTTAACAAAAGCTGGTTACCTTAGTGAAGATGACTACAAGGACGTAAATTTTGGTGATAACCCAGAATCAGTTGATTATGCTATAATCTTTAACACACGTCGTCCAATCCTCGAAACTGCTGTGAGAAACTTTATGGCTAGTAAGGATGGTCAAAAACAACTGTCAACATTCGAGAAATCAGCACAATGGGTTAGGGATTTTGCTGAATTTATGGCTATTAAAGAGTACTTTGGTAATAAAGCGTTACAAGAATGGGATGATAAATCAATCATCAAACGTGAGGAAAGTGCTCTTGAATTCTACCGTGATAAATTAGAAGAAGCGATTACTTATCATAAAGTTTGTCAATTTTTCTTTTATCAACAGTGGTTAGAATTGAAATTATATGCTAATGCCAACGGTATTGAAATTATTGGTGACATGCCGATTTATGTTTCAGCTGATAGTGTGGAAGTTTGGACTATGCCTGAACTATTTAAAGTTGATGCTGATAAAAAACCAATTTATATTGCTGGCGTACCTGCTGATGGTTTTAGCGAAGATGGTCAACTTTGGGGTAATCCTATCTATAATTGGTTAGAACATGAAAAAACTAATTTTTCATGGTGGGTTTATCGTATTAAAGAAAGCATTAAACTCTATGACAAAGTTCGTATCGACCACTTTAAAGGCTTTTCTGATTTCTGGGAAATTCCTGGAGGTGACACTACAGCAAGAAATGGCCACTGGGAATCTGCTCCTGGTCTAGCTTTATTTGAAACTGTTCGTGATGAACTAGGAGATCTACCAATCATTGCCGAAAACCTAGGTTATATCGACGAAAGAGCGGAAAAACTCTTGAAAGCTACTGGCTTTCCAGGTATGAAAATTCTTCAATTTGGTTTATTTGATCATATCAGCCAAAGCTTTGATTTACCTCATAATTATGATACTAATTGTATTGTCTATACAGGTACTCATGATAATGAAGTAGTTAATGGTTGGTATGAAAATATGACTGTGAAACAAGCACGTTTCGCAGAAGCTTATATTAGTCGTGCAGCAGATGAAACTATTACAGAAGCAATGTTAAGAACTATTTTTGCATCTGTTGGAGATACAGCAATCTTATGTATGCAAGATTTGCTTGACAAAGAAGCTGACAGCCGAATGAACATTCCAAATACACTTGGAGGAAACTGGCAATGGCGGATGTTAGAAGAAGATTTAACTGAAGCTCATAAAGAATATCTTATCCATTTAACTGACCTTTATGGAAGAGCAAATGCTAATAAAGAAAAATAATTGAAAGAGGAATACATGAACACTTTTACAACTTATGCGGAATCTAATCTAGGGAAGTCACTTGCGGAAGCAAGTAATAAAGAACTTTATATTTCACTTTTAAATTTCGTTAAAGAAGAAGCAAGTGGAAAATCAAAGAATACTGCTAAACGCAAAGTTTACTATATATCTGCAGAATTTTTAATTGGTAAATTATTATCAAATAACCTTATTAATCTTGGAATTTATCAAGAGGTCAAGGAAGAACTTTCTTCTGTTGGTAAGTCTATAGCTGAAATTGAAGATGAAGAGCTTGAACCTTCTTTAGGTAATGGTGGTTTAGGTCGCCTAGCATCATGTTTTATTGATTCAATGTCAAGTCTTGGGATTAACGGCGAAGGTGTTGGTTTAAATTATCACTGTGGACTTTTTAAACAAGTTTTCAATCATAATGAACAAGAAGCAGAACCAAACTTTTGGATTGAAAAAGATTCATGGTTAGTTCCAACTGAGATTTCATATGATGTACCATTTAAAAATTTCACTTTGAAATCACGTCTGGATCGAATTGATGTCCTTGGATATAAACGCGATACAAAGAATTATCTGAATTTATTTGATATTGATGGTATTGATTATGGATTAATCAAGGATGGTATTTCATTTGATAAAACTGAAATTGCAAAAAACTTAACACTATTCCTTTATCCAGATGATTCGGACAAAAATGGCGAGTTATTACGTATTTACCAACAATACTTTATGGTCTCAAATGCGGCTCAGTTATTAATTGATGAAGCCATCCAACGTGGTTCAAATCTTCTTGATTTGCCTGAATATGCTTATGTACAAATCAATGATACTCATCCTTCAATGGTCATTCCTGAGTTAATCCGCTTATTAACTGAAAAGTATGACATGACATTTGAAGTTGCAGTGTCAATTGTGAAACAAATGGTTGGATATACAAACCATACAATCTTAGCAGAAGCCTTAGAAAAATGGCCTTTGGAATACTTAAATGAAGTAGTTCCTCACTTGGTAACAATCATTGAGAAATTAAATGATTTAATTGCATCAGAAAATAATGATTCTTCTGTTCAGATTATTGACCAAGAAGGTCGTGTACATATGGCTCATATGGATATTCACTTTGCAACAAGCGTTAATGGCGTGGCTGCATTGCATACAGAAATTCTTAAAAACAGTGAATTGAAAGCTTTCTATCAATTATACCCAGAGAAATTTAACAATAAAACAAATGGTATTACTTTCCGTCGCTGGTTAGAATTTGCTAACCAGGATTTGGCTGCTTATATCAAAGATTTAATTGGAGATGACTATCTCACTGATGCAAGTAAACTTGAAAAATTATTAGCTTTTGCTGATGATAAAGAAGTTCATGCAAAATTAGCAGAGATAAAATTTAATAATAAATTAGCCTTGAAACGTTATTTGAAGGAAAATAAAGGTATTGAATTAGATGAAAACTCTATTATCGATACACAGATTAAACGTTTCCATGAATACAAACGTCAACAAATGAATGCTCTTTATGTCATTCATAAATATTTGGAAATCAAAAAGGGCAACCTACCTAAACGCAAAATTACTGTTATTTTTGGTGGTAAAGCAGCCCCAGCTTATGTTATTGCACAAGATATAATTCATTTAATTCTTTGTCTTTCAGAATTGATTAATAATGACCCAGAAGTTAGTCCTTTCTTAAATGTTCACCTAGTTGAAAACTATAATGTTACTGTGGCAGAGCATCTTATTCCTGCAACTGATATTTCAGAACAGATTTCATTAGCCTCTAAAGAAGCTTCTGGAACAGGTAATATGAAATTTATGTTAAATGGAGCATTAACACTTGGTACAATGGATGGTGCTAATGTTGAAATTGCGGAATTAGCTGGTGTGGATAATATTTATACTTTTGGTAAAGATTCTGATACTATTATCAATCTTTATGCTGATGGTGGATATGTTCCAAAATCTTACTACGATGCTCATCCTCAAATCAAAGATGCGGTTAACTTTATTATTAGCCCTGAAATGATGCAACTTGGTAATGGCGAACGCTTGGCTCGCTTATATAAAGAACTTGTTGTTAAAGATTGGTTTATGACATTAATTGACTTAGTTGAATATATTGAAGTTAAAGAAAAAATGATTAACGATTATGAAGATCAGGACCTATGGATGACTAAAGTTGTGAACAATATTGGTAAAGCTGGATTTTTCTCATCAGACAGAACAATTGAACAATATAACCAAGAAATTTGGCATTCAGAAAATTAAAAAATATAAAGGTTGGAAATTTTCCAACCTTTATTTATTTGTTTGATATAATATTATTGTGAGGTATCGAATATGAGAGACAATCATTTACACACTTATTTTTCTTACGATTCAACTGCAGCTTTCGAAGATTATTTAAAAGTATCTGATGGTGAAATTATAACAACTGAACATTTTGACATGTCGAATCCTGAAACTAGTAGAGATGATGTTCCAGATTATGACAATTATTCAAGAACAATTGATGATTTGAACCAAAAATATGACAATCGACTAAAAAAAGGGATTGAAATTGGTTACTACCAACCCCGTGAAGCTGAAATTATAAATTTTTTATAAGAAAAGCAACTAAGAGAAATCTTAGTTGCTTTTTTGATTAATGAATTAACAATTTGCGAATGATAATATCCTGATCAGCATAATTATTTTGTAATGTAGTAATTATGTCATCATATAATTTTGCAATCTCTTGACGTTTTCCTGGATATTCATGACCTATATAATGAAATTGGCATTCAATTGTGAGAAATAATTCATGGAATAAAGTATTGATACGGTCTAATTTATCCAATAAGTCTTGATCATTTTTAATAAAATCTGGAATTTCATTGTCTTGATCTAATTGTGCATCCTCAACGGTTAATGGATAAGTACCATATTCTAAACATAATTCGTAAGTCATTTTTTCTCCTTTAGTAATAGTAAAACATATTTTCTTAATTATAAATATTATTTGGCTCTTGGTATGTTAAATCAAGTGATTTAGCGACAGCTTTATTTGTTATAGTGCCTTTATAGACATTCAATGCTGAACGTAAGGGTTGACTTTCATTAATTGCCTTATTGAAACCTTTGTTTGCCAGCTCTAAAATATATTTTAATGTTGCATTTGTTAAGGCAATAGTTGACGTTCTTGCAACTGCTCCCGGCATATTTGCTACGGCATAATGAACGACGCCATCAATGATATAAGTTGGTTCATCATGGGTAGTGGTTCGATCAGCAGTTTCAATAATACCACCTTGGTCCACAGCCACATCAATAACAACGGATCCTTCCCGCATAGTTGAAATCATTTCTTTAGTGACAAGTTTTGGAGCACGTGCACCAGGAATTAAGACAGCACCAATAACTAAATCAGCATCCCGAACACTATTAGCTATATTCAAGCTATTGGACATAAGGGTTTGTACTTTACCAGAGAACATGGCATCCAACTCAGCTAAACGTTTAGGATTGATATCTAGAATAGTTACCCGTGCTCCTAAGCCAACTGCCATCTGAGCGGCATTAACACCTACGTTACCGCCTCCCACAATGACAACATGGCCTTTACTTACACCTGGAACACCACCAAGTAAGATTCCTGATCCACCTTCAATTTTAGTTAAATAATGAGCACCAATTTGAGTCGCCATACGTCCAGCAACTTCACTCATTGGATTGAGAAGAGGGAGTGTATTATTGTCGACTAGTGTTTCATATCCTAAAGCTATTATATTACTATCCATAATGGCTTTAGTTAACTCAGGTGCTGGAGCCAAATGTAAATAAGTAAAGAGGATTAATCCTGGTCTAAAGTATTTGTATTCAGATGGTAGTGGCTCTTTAACCTTCAATACCATATCTGCTTGCCAAGTCTCCTCAGGACTGGATTTAATAATTGCACCTTGTTCTTGATATTCTTGGTCTGAAAAACCTGAAGCAAGTCCAGCCTGAGTTTCAATCCATACTTCATGATTGTTCTCAGTTAGAGTAAGCACGCCGGAAGGTGTAATAGCTACACGATTCTCGTTGTTTTTAATTTCCTTTGGTATCCCAATAATCATATGAAACCCCTCTCTTTTCTAATATTATTTTTTCACATTTCTCAATTTAAGTCAAAAAGTAAACATAAGTATGCTAATTTTATTATGTGAAAAATAGTTCAAGCTAATACTTTGCTAGCTCTTACTCTTTTTAGCTATAATAGAACCAAAGTTTTTTTATTATAGGAGATATTATGTCTAAAAAAATTAGAGTTTTACTCTATTACAAATATGTTGCCATTGAAGATGCTGAGGCTTATGCAGCTAAACACCTTGAATTTTGTAAATCAATCGGTCTTAAAGGTCGCATTTTGATTGCTGATGAAGGAATTAATGGTACTGTTTCAGGTGATTTTGAAACAACTCAAAAATATATGGATTGGGTTCATTCAGATGAACGCTTTGCCGATTTATGGTTTAAAGAAGATACAGAAGATGCGCAAGCCTTTAAGAAAATGTTTGTTCGTTACAAAAAAGAAATTGTCCATCTAGGCTTAGAAGACGAAGATTTTGATAGCGATATTAATCCTTTGGAAACTACAGGTGAATACTTGTCACCAAGTCAATTCAAGGAGGCTTTGCTAGATGACGAGACTGTGGTTTTAGATACGCGTAATGATTATGAGTATGACTTAGGTCACTTCCGCGGAGCAATTCGTCCAGATATCCGTAATTTCCGTGATTTACCCCAATGGGTTCGCGATAACAAAGAGAAGTTCATGGAAAAACGCGTGGTTGTCTATTGTACAGGCGGTGTACGCTGTGAGAAATTCTCTGGTTGGATGGTCCGTGAAGGATTTAAAGATGTTGGCCAACTACATGGTGGAATTGCTACTTATGGTAAAGATCCTGAGGTTCAAGGGGAATTGTGGGACGGTGCCATGTATGTCTTTGATGAACGAATTGCAGTGCCAATCAATCATGTCAATCCTACTGTGGTCGCTAAAGATTACTTTGATGGACAACCCTGTGAACGCTACGTGAATTGTGCTAATCCATTTTGTAATAAGCAAATTTTTGCCAGTGAAGAAAATGAAGCCAAATATGTACGTGGCTGTTCAGCTGAATGCCGCGCACATGAAAAAAATCGCTATGTTACTGAAAATGGACTTAGCCGTGAAGAATGGGCTAGTCGATTAGAAGCAATTGGTGAAACATTACCAGCTTTAGAAACAGTTTGAAAAAATTCGGGAAACCGAATTTTTTTTATTTTGCTATGGTATAATAGAGAATATTTTGTCTTGTAAGAACGAGGAGTATGAATGACCTACACAAAAACAATTTTTCAGATTAATAAAATGGATTGTCCCAGTGAAGAGCAACTGGTTAGAATGGCACTGTCTGATTTTTCAGGAATTACAGATATCTCGGTTGATTTTGAAGAAAGACAGGCAAAAGTTATCCATCAGGAAAATCCTGACCAGCTCCTACAAGCTATTGACAAACTAAACCTAGAATCACAGATTATTAGTAGTGAGATAGTAGAAGGTCCTATAAATTCGAAAACAAACCAAATTGTTCAACGATTTATCTTAGGGCAAGTTTTGATTATCAATTTGTCATTTTTTGTGATTGAAGAACTTGCAGGCTATTTTTTTCATTCTTTAGGACTTTCAGCTGATGGTTTAGACATGTTAGCTGACAGTTTAGTTTATTTTATGGCTTTGATGGCAGTTGCCCAATCAGTATCTCGGAAGAAATTAGTTTCTGCCATTGCTGGTTATTTACAGTTGGTCTTAGCTTTGATTGGTTTTGGTCAAGTCATTTTTAGAGTCATTAATCACCAATATCTGCCAAATGGGATTGGAATGATGACCGTCGCTTTCATGGCCTTAGCTGCCAATATCGTCTCCCTTTATCTAATTTCTAAAGCTGATCAAAAGGAAGTTCATATGAAGGCGACACAAATTTTTACATCCAATGATATCTTAATTAATGTAGGCTTGATAGTCAGCAGTTTCTTAGTTAGCTGGACCAAATCGCCTATTCCTGATTTGTTAATTGGCTGCTTGATTTTTATCTTCGTCTTAAAAGGTTCATTAAAAATTATTGCACTTTCAAAATAAAGTAGAAAAAAGAGTTTAACAATGCATCAACAAAATCGTCCATCCTTAGTTATGTCTGGTTTAGTTTTAGGAACAATGGCAGTAGGCAATCTGTTATCCAATTATCTTCCAATCATAAAATTACCTTTTACAGCCCTTGCTTTATTCTTATATTTTCTCTTAATAAAGGGGATCATTACCAATAAAGAGCAAGCTCTAAAGGAAATCCAATCTCCTTTGGTTTCCTCAGTATTTCCGACCTTTTTTATGGTTGGTATGCTCTTTTCATCATTAGCCATTCAATTAGGTTTGAAAGTGATTGGACTGCCATTTTGGTGGTTGTTTGTTATTGGTAATTTGGTTTTAATCACTTATTACTGCCTCAACTTTGTCATCAAATTTTCTTGGGAGAATGTCTATCCTTCTTGGACAGTCTTATTTGTTGGGATAGCAATGTCGACTTTTACAGCACCAGCAAGCCAGGCTTTTCTATTCGGGAAAATTGTCTTTTGGATTTGTTTGGTCATTACCTTCTTGCTATTTCCCATCCTCTATATAAAAACCTATAAAATTGGCTTGCCAGAAGCAGTTAAACCTAACATTTCAACCATATGTGCACCACTTAGCCTTTTGTTGGCAGGTTATCTATCAAGTTTTCAAACGCCACAAGAAGCTATGGTTATCTTCTTATTGGTAACCTCACAGGCCATGTATTTCTTTGTTCTTGTGCAATTGCCAAAACTCTTACGTCGTCCCTTTAATCCAGGTTTTTCGGCCTTCACCTTCCCCTATGTCATTAGTGCTACATCTCTTCGTATGGCCAGTATTTTTTTACATTGGGGAAAGATGCTCAGTATCTTAATTAGTGCTGAAATTGTGATTGCGACCCTATTAGTTTCTTATGTCTTGGTGACCTACTTAGCTTATTTATACAAAAAAGAAGTCGACTAAAAGTCGGCTTCTTTTCTTAATATGCTTTTTTGTTAGAATTAACGAGCTACACGACGACGAGCAGCTTTTTTACGATTTTCTTCAACAAAAGCTTCTTTTTCTTCTTCAGGTTCGATAATTGTTTTCTTAACAGCAAATACAGCGCTAGCAACAGTTAAAGCAGTTGCAACTACACCAGTTGCTAGACCTTTAGCAAATTGATAATTTTTAGACATAGCGATTCTCCATTTCTATAAACAGATAACTATTTCGTTCCTGTTCTTATGTTATAATATATGGTAACGGAAAACACAAGAAATATCAAGGAAAAGACGTTTCTTTGACTATAATTTTAAAAGAAAGAACGACATGAAAAAGAAGAATAAAATAATTGTTGTTTTAGGTCCAACAGCTGTTGGAAAGACAGCATTAGGAATTAAATTAGCACAAAAATACAATGGCGAAATTATTTCTGGAGACAGCCAACAAGTCTATCGACAACTAGATATAGGAACTGCTAAAGCTAGTCCAGAAGAAATGGCAGCTGTTCCACATCATTTGACTGATATCAAAGATGTCACCGAGACTTATTCAGCCTTTGATTTTGTATCTGATGCAAAACAAGCAATTGTGACTATTCAGGACAAGAAAAAATTACCAATCATTGTTGGTGGAACTGGCTTGTATATACAAAGCTTAATTGAAGGTTACCATTTAGGTGGACAAGTTAATCAAACCGATCTATTAAACTACAGAGCGGAATTAGACCTCTTAACTGACGAAGAACTTTATCAGCTACTTGCAGAAAAGGAAATTATTATTGATCAGTTAAATCGTCGCAGAGCGATTCGGGCCTTAGAATTAGAAAAGTTTGCTGGTGAGATGGAAAACCAAGACTTTCCCTATGACGTTCTCTTGGTGGGATTAGATGATGACCGCTCTATTATTTATGATCGGATTAATCACCGAGTTGATCAAATGGTCGAACTTGGTCTATTAGAAGAAGCAAAATGGTTATTTGATAATCATCCAGAAGTTCAAGCGTGTCGAGGGATAGGCTATAAAGAACTTTTTCCTTATTTTCGAGGGGAGATGTCGTTAGAGGATAGCTTAGTAAAATTAAAACAAAATACGAGACGATTTGCTAAACGTCAATTAACCTGGTTTAGGAATCGGATGCAGGTCACTTTTTTCCATATTAGTGATCATGATTATCCCAATAATGTTTTTAAATTTGTTGAACAATTTCTAGAAAAATAATGGATTTTTACAAGGCTGAGCTTCGAGATTTATATCAGAATTATGGTATAATAAAGCTTACGGAATTTGGAGGCTAAGCTTATGGCAATGACAGAAACAAAAGTAGAAAAAGAACGAGTTATCCTTCTAGGGGTAGCTTTACAAACCAGTGAAAACTTTGACATGTCGATGAAAGAGCTAGCCAGTTTAGCCGAAACGGCTGGTGCCGAAGTTGTTAATACTTATACTCAGAATAGAGAAAAGTATGATAGTAAGACTTTTATTGGCTCAGGTAAATTGGCCGAGCTGAAAGAGATTGTTGAAGCAGAAGACATCGACACAGTTATTGTGAATAACCGTTTAACTGCACGTCAGAATTCTAATTTAGAAGCTGAACTAGAGGTTAAAGTAATTGACAGAATGCAATTAATCCTGGACATCTTTGCCATGCGCGCAAGAAGTCATGAAGGGAAATTGCAAGTTCATTTAGCTCAACTCAAGTATATGTTACCACGTTTGGTGGGACAAGGAATTATGCTAAGTCGCCAAGCCGGTGGTATTGGCAGTCGAGGACCTGGTGAAAGTCAATTAGAATTGAATCGTAGGTCAATCCGTAATCAAATTACAGATATTGAGAAGCAACTAGCAGTTGTTGAGAAAAATCGTCAAACCATTAGAGATAAACGGATTGGTTCAGAAACCTTTAAAATTGGCTTGATTGGTTATACCAATGCTGGTAAATCAACAATTATGAATGTTTTGACCGATGATGGCCAATATGAGGCAAATGAACTTTTTGCAACCTTGGATGCCACAACAAAACAAATTTACTTACAAAATCAATTTCAAGTTACTTTAACAGACACAGTTGGCTTTATTCAAGATCTTCCAACAGAATTGGTTGCTGCTTTCAAATCAACATTAGAGGAAAGTCGACATGTCGACTTGCTCCTACATGTTATAGATGCTAGTGACCCTGATCATACTGAGCATGAGAAGGTCGTCTTAGATATCTTGAAAGATTTGGATATGTTATCTATTCCTAGATTGGCCATTTATAATAAGATGGACATTGCGGATGGATTGACTGCGACAGCTTTTCCCAATGTTCGCTTATCAGCGCGTGACAAAGGTAGTCGCCAAATGTTAAGAAATTTGATCATCGATCAAATCAGAGATAGTTTTGAACCATTTTCAATAAAAGTTCATCAAGACAAGGCTTACAAACTGTATGCATTGAATAAAGTAGCTCTTTTAGATAATTACACTTTTGATCAAGAAGTTGAGGACATTTCGGGCTTTATTGCCAGCAAAAATAAATGGAGATTAGACGATTTATATGACTGATTATATTTCATTAGCACTTATGTATGGCGGTTTTACGACTCTAGACAAACCTTATTTAGAAAATGTATTAGAACATTTACCAGCAACTGAAAAATTAGCTTTTATTACACCCCCACCGAGTGTTATTAATGCTTATTTTGCTGAAATTTACCAGAAACAATCACCACAAGAGGCTACTGATTATTACTTTCAAATGTCACAGGCATTAGATTTGATGACTGAACAACCTAGTTTTGATGAACGAAAACCATTTATTCGTTTAAATCTCTCAGGCAAATCATTCGGCTATGCTTATATCACGTCTGAAAATGAAGAATCATTGATATTTGGTGAGACTGAATATCCATTGAATACGGACTTATTATTTGAAATTGCCCAAATTTTCCCCCATTATCAAGTATTTGTGATGGCTAATCAGATTCATATGGCCAAATTAAACTGGGGTGATAAGGAAATTGAAGATATCACACCGGCTGGCGTAATGCTCAGTAAAGTTTTCAAACTTTCAAAGCAAGTGATTAGTATTAGTGGTTATAATCAAGAAGAAGTACTATCTCTTGCTGAACATTATCAGGGACAATACTATTATCAATATAAAGAGCGTGAATTTAAGCTTTTTATTCATTTAGACAAATAGAAAGAATAGACCGAATGGAATTACAATTTTTAGGAACAGGAGCAGGCCAACCGGCCAAGCAACGCAATGTTTCTAGTTTAGTTTTAAAGTTATTAGATGAAATCAATCAAATATGGATGTTTGATTGTGGTGAAGGAACACAAAGACAAATTTTAGAAACGACAATTAAACCCCGCAAAATAGAAAAAATATTTATTACTCACTTACATGGAGATCACATTTTCGGTTTACCTGGTTTTTTATCAAGCCGAGCATTTCAAGCAAGTGATGAACAAACAGATATTGATATTTATGGACCGGTTGGCATCAAAAACTATGTTCAAACATCTTTAAAATTGTCAGGATCACGCCTACCATATCAAATCAATTTTCATGAGTTTGATGAATCATCACTCGGCAAAATTTTGGAAACAGATAAATTTATTGTCTATACTGAGAAGTTAGCTCATACTATCTTTTGTATGGGGTATCGGGTCGTTCAAAAAGATTTAGAAGGGACATTAGATGCAGAAAGATTAAAAGCAGCTGGCGTCAATTTTGGACCTCTATTTGGTAAAATAAAAAGTGGCCAAGATATTGTTTTAGAAGATGGCCGAACTATTTATGCAAAAGACTATATTTCGGCACCAAAACCAGGAAAGATAATTACCATTATTGGTGATACTCGGAAAACACCAGCTTCAGAAAGACTTGCTAAAAACGCCGATGTTTTAGTTCATGAGTCAACTTATGGCAAAGGTGATGAAAAGATCGCTCGCAATCATGGTCATTCAACCAACATGCAGGCTGCGCAAGTTGCCAAAAATGCCGGTGTTGAAAAATTACTCTTAAACCATGTCTCGGCTCGCTTTTTAAGTAGAGATTGCCGACAAATGGAAAAAGATGCGGCAAGTATTTTTGAGAATGTTAAAATCGTCAAAGATTTAGAGGAAGTTACAATTTAATGGCAGGAAGAAAAATAGTAATTACAGGTGCATCAGGTGGCTTAGCAGAAGCGATTATCAAACAATTGCCAACTGACGATTTTTTGATTTTACTTGGCCGTGATAAAGCTAAACTTGAGAAAATGTACCAAAACAGAAGTAACAAGATGTGTTATGCCTTAAATATTAGTCACCATCAGGAAATTGAAACCATTGTTGAATCCATTACACAAGAATTTGGCCAAATTGATGTCTTAATTAATAATGCCGGCTATGGCGCCTTTAAATTTTACGATCAGTTTAACAGTCAAGAAGTAGAGGATATGTTTAAGGTTAATACCTTCGCTTCCATGCATTTTGCCCGTCTTTTTGGACAAAAAATGGCTGCGCGTGGTAAGGGGCACATTATCAATGTCATCTCAATTGCAGGTCTAGTCTCAACAAGTAAATCGAGTGTTTACTCCGCGACCAAATTTGCCATGATTGGTTTTACAGATGCTCTTCGGTTAGAATTAGCTGACCGTGGTGTCCATGTTACTAGTATTAACCCAGGACCAATCAGAACAAAGTTCTTCGAAGTTGCCGATCCGGATGGAAATTATCTTAAATCTGTAGATCAGCTTGCTTTGGAAGCAGACCATGTAGCTAATAAAGTTGTTACTTGTATTGGTACGAATAAACGTGAGATTAATCTGCCTCTCTTATTAGCATTTACAGCAAAATGGTATGCTCTTTTCCCAAGATTTTCAGATTTTCTCGCAAGAAAGGTTTTTAATTTTAAATGATAAGAGCCAAATATGATTGGATTATAAATGAAAAGAAGCCAGATGATGGCTTCTTTAAACTAGCAAAGAAAAAAAGTCTTAGTCAAGACATATGTCGGCTCCTTTATGATAGAGGAATTGATGATGAAAAAAAATTAGACCATTTTCTTCGGGCCGACCTTTCTGACTTAAACGATCCCTATTTATTAAATGATATGGACAAAGCGGTGAACAGAATTCGGACCGCCATTGAAAACTTTGAACAGATTTTAGTTTATGGAGATTATGATGCTGATGGGATGACATCGGCATCCATCATGAAAGAAACACTTGAAATGATGGGAGCTGAGGCTTTAATCTACCTCCCCAACCGTTTTACAGATGGTTATGGTCCAAATGAAAGCGTCTATAAGTATTTCATTGAGCAAAACCAAGTTAGTTTAATTATTACAGTTGATAATGGGGTTGCGGGTCACGAGGCCATTGCTTACGCGCAAGCAGCAGGTGTTGATGTGATTGTCACGGACCATCACTCTCTACCTGATCAATTACCACAAGCTTACGCAGTTATTCACCCAGAACATCCAGAAGCTGACTATCCTTTTAAAAAATTAGCCGGCTGTGGCGTTGCTTTTAAACTGGCCTGCGCCCTGCTAGAAACAGTTCCAACTGAATTTCTGGATTTAGTGGCTATTGGTACTATTGCGGATATGGTTTCCTTAACGGATGAAAATCGCGTTTTAGTAAAGAATGGCTTGAAAGTCCTAAAAATGAGTGAACGGCAAGGTTTACAAGAATTAATGACTATTTCAGGAGTTGATTTAGACGCTATTGATGAGGATACTGTTGGTTTTAAAATTGCCCCGCAATTAAATGCTCTAGGTCGCTTAGATGATCCTAATCCAGCAATTGAACTCTTGACTGGATTTGATGATGAAGAAGCCCATGACATTGCCCTCATGATTAATGAAAAAAACGAAGAGCGTAAAAGCTTGGTTCAAACTATTTATAATGAAGCTGTTGAGATGGTTGACTTAAGTAAACCAGTTCAAGTTCTGGCTAAGGCCGGCTGGCATCCTGGTGTACTTGGGATTGTTGCTGGGAGAATTCTTGAAGAAATCAGTCAAACAGTTATCGTCTTGAATATTGAAAATGGGGTTGCTAAAGGCTCTGCTCGCTCAATAGAGGCTATTAATATATTTGATGCCTTAAATCATCAACGAGAATTGATGACTGCTTTTGGTGGTCACAGTGGTGCAGCTGGGATGACCTTACCAGCTGAAAATATTCAAGCTTTATCAGAATCCATAACTGATTACGTTGTCTCTGAAAAGATTGATATAAGTCAAAAAAATAGTTTAAAAATTGATAGTTGGTTAGATCTTGATCACTTGAGTTTGGAATTCTTGAAAGAATTGAATATCTTAGCTCCATTTGGCATGGACAATAAAAAACCTGTTTTTGCTCTCAAAGATTTCACAGTTGTTCAAGCACGGACTATGGGTGCTGATCAAAGTCACTTGAAGCTCCGGATAAAAAATGGTTCAGTTGAAACTGATGTTGTTGCCTTTAATCAAGGACAATATCATTTAGAATATAGTCAACTGGCTGATTTAGAATTGGCCGTGACTTTGACAGTTAATTCTTGGAATGGAAACACCAGTCTTCAGCTTATGTTAGTCGATGCCAGGGCTACCAAAAGTCCGCAATTATTTGATTTCAGGGCTAGAAATATGACTTTGCCGAATGATATTTCAGATATCATGGTGGAAAATGATGGTCAGGAAGTAGCTATTATTGATTTGCCAGAGGATTTGGAGGCTTTGCGCCTGCAATTCCAAAAGAGACATTTTGAAGCTATTTACTTCAAAAATAATATTGATAAGCCTTATTATCTTTCCGGTTCTGGTAGTAAGGATCAGTTTGCAAGATTATATAAAACGATTTACCAATTTCCGGAATTTGATGTTCGTTTTAAATTAAGTCAGTTAAGTGATTACTTGAAAATTGAAAAATATCTTTTAGTTAAAATGATTCAAATTTTTAATGAATTAGGTTTTGTTGCAATTGATAATGGTTTAATGACGGTTAATAAGGATGCATCAAAACGTGACATCGCGGATAGTAAAACTTATCAAGAATTACAAAAACTAGTTAAGTATCAAGAGCTAATGTCACTTGGAACACCGCAAGAAATTTATGATTTTTTGGTTAATGAAGATTAAATAGGCAATGGTTTTCTGAGATTTGAATTGACAAAAAACTCCTGTCTCCTTTAATTTACGAAAGTTCCATTTAATGGTATAATAAAGAGTATTTTATTGTTGGCTAAGACCACTAGAAAGATTTAAAATTAATTATGGAATTAACAAAATTTATTGCATCAATTGAAAACTATCCTAAAGAAGGTATTACCTTCCGTGACATTTCACCTTTAATGGCTGATGGTAAAGCATATAGCTATGCAATTCGTGAGATTGCTCAATATGCGTGTGATAAAGATATTGATATGATTGTCGGACCTGAAGCGCGTGGCTTTATCATCGGTTGCCCTGTGGCAGTTGAACTAGGTATTGGTTTTGCTCCAGTACGTAAACCAGGTAAATTACCACGTGAAGTTGTTTCTTCTGACTATGAAAAAGAATATGGTTTAGATACTTTAACAATGCATTCAGATGCTATTAAACCTGGTCAACGTGTTCTTATCGTAGATGATTTATTAGCGACTGGAGGTACAGTTAAAGCAACTATCGACATGATTCAACAATTAGGTGGAGTAGTTGCAGGTTGTGCATTCCTAATTGAATTAGATGGCTTAAACGATCGTGACGCTTTGGGCGATATCGACTATAAAGTCTTGATGAATTTCCCAGGTTAATTTACTTAACCATTGAAAAAACTGATAGAAACTATGGCTATTGCTATAGCATAATAGAGGTATTATGAGTTTTTTAGAAAATTATAAGTCAGGTAACTTGGTTCTTCCAAGTGCCTTACTTTTTCATTTTAATGATATTTTTTCAGATACTAATGATTATTTGGTATGGCAGTTCTATTTTCTTCAAAATACGACTAAAATGGATGATTTAGCTCCTAGTCAAATTGCCAATGCTATTGGCAAAACTGTAGCTGAGGTTAACAAATCTATCTCCAATTTAACCAATCAAGAATTGTTAAATATGAAAACAATTAAGATTGCTGATGAGATTGAGATTTTATTCGATGCAAGTCCTGCTTTAGAGAAATTAGATCAATTACTAAGTGTCCAAGAGACTGGTGAAC
Organism: Streptococcus parauberis NCFD 2020; assembly: GCF_000187935.1. NCBI lineage: Bacteria > Bacillati > Bacillota > Bacilli > Lactobacillales > Streptococcaceae > Streptococcus > Streptococcus parauberis. The sequence continues at coordinate 805,550 of NZ_AEUT02000001.1, read as the reverse complement.
AGACTAAAAACAATCCAAATCAATTCAAATTACTTGTTGATGATTTTGAAAGAGAGTTGGGTCGCTTTTTAAGTCCTTTTGAACTTGAAGATTTAGAAAAATCGGTTAATGAAGATCAGACTGATCCAGCATTAATTAGAGAAGCTTTGAAAGAAGCTGTTTTTAATGGTAAAACCAATTGGAAATACATTCAAGCTATCCTACGTAATTGGCGTAAAGAAGGTATTACTAATTTACATCAAGTTGAAGAGAAGAAAAGAGCCAGAGATGATATAAACGGGTCAAATGTTGTTGTTCCAGAAGATTTTTTATCCGCTATGAACCTTTGGAGTGATCAATGAGAATTGGTAAAGCACGACTAAAACAAGTTCTTGCTATCATTGCGGAGATGTTTCCAGAAGCAAAAGGAGAACTTAATTGGGAGACACCCTTCCAATTACTTGTTGCCGTCATTTTATCTGCACAAACAACAGATAAAGCAGTTAATAAAATAACACCACTTTTGTGGGCTAAATATCCTGAAATTGAAGATTTAGCTTCAGCAAATTTGAGTGATGTTGAAAATTGCCTTCGAACAATTGGCTTGTATAAGAATAAAGCACGAAATATTATTAAAACTGCCCAGGAAATCCTAGATAAGTTTGATGGACAGGTCCCTAAAAGTCACCTTGAGTTAGAAACTCTACCTGGTGTCGGACGAAAAACTGCAAATGTTGTCTTAGGTGAAATCTATGGTATTCCATCAATTGCAGTTGATACCCATGTTGCTCGCGTTTCAAAACGACTAAATATTTCAGCTTCAGATGCTGACGTGACACAGATTGAAAAAGATTTAATGGCTAAGATTCCTAAAAGAGATTGGGTTGTAACCCATCATCGTCTAATTTTTTTTGGACGCTATCATTGTCTAGCTAAAAATCCCAAATGTGAGATTTGTCCCTTGACATCCTATTGTGTCTATTACAAAGAAAACAAAAAAGCTTAAAATTAAGCTTTTTTTATTTTTCACTTATAGATTGAAAAAATATTCTCGAATGGTATAATTTATGTAATTCTAATTAGAATAATAACTTCATTGGATTTTTTTGAAAATTCTAATGTAATATATTGAGGAATAATGATGTCATTTGGGAAAAAATTGATTCGTGTGTTGACCTTACTATTAATTACTGTGGTAAATGGGAATTTATTGACATTAACGTTTTTACCGATAAGTAATGGAAATTCACTACCAATCTTTAATCAAATCATTGGATTGATTCTCTTATCAATTACTGTTATAGTAATGATTTACTTAGCAAAAAAATGGGAGTTTCCAGTTATTGCACACTGGACTTGGAGTGCAAAGGAATTTCTAATTGTGCTATTAGGAGTGGCTAGTATGTACATAATTGCTCAAATCTCAGCGCAGATTTTGTTATTGTACAAGATTACAAGTAGTGAAAACGGAAATTTATTACTAGCTTTATTCTCTCATTTTAATTTTATTATAAAATTTGCCTTTGGCTCATTATTAATCCCATGTATCGAAGAGACAATTTTTCGCGTGGGCATAATTGGTTATCTTTTTAAAGGCAAACCCCTTCTAGGTTTACTGATTAGTTCACTAGTTTTCGGTTTAATGCATGAGCCTCGACTTAGTTTAGTTTTACTCTTCTATTCTTCCATGGGGATGATTTTAGGTTTAGTTTACTTAAAAGCTAAACGATTAGATATTAGTATTGCTGTCCATGGTCTACATAATTTCATCTTTATGCTTTTATAAATTCACTTGGTTCGGAATAATAAGTTATCCTATTATTCTTTTTTGCTATTTTTGTTATAATGGATAGGTATTAAGAGTAGAAAGTATGAGTAATTATGGAATATTTATCACAACGTTTGCGCGTTGTTGCAAATTATATCCCAAAGGGGAGTAAATTATTGGATGTGGGGAGTGACCACGCTTACTTGCCTATTTATCTTGCGGAAAGAGGCTTAATCTCATCAGCTATTGCTGGTGAGGTGGTTAAAGGTCCCTTTGAATCAGCCCAAAAGAATGTCAGTCAACATTTATTAGCTGATAAAATTGAAGTTAGATTGGCTAATGGTTTAGGAGCTTTTGATGAAAGTGACCATGTTACTGCAATTTCGATCTGTGGAATGGGTGGCCGGTTAATAGCTGAAATTCTTGAAGCAGGAAAAGAAAAATTAGACAGTGTTGATGTTTTGGTTTTACAACCTAACAATCGTGAGGATGATTTAAGACGTTGGCTGTCTCAAAATGGATTTGTCATTTCTGGTGAAACAATCATGACAGAGAATGATAAATTTTATGAAATCATTCTGGCCAAGCATGGCCGTCGTGAATTATCACAATTGGAAACGCGTTTTGGACCGCTTTTAGGTCCTGAAAAGTCGCCTGTTTTTAAAGCCAAATGGCTGAGAGAATTCGAGAAGTTGGCCTATGCCTACTCTTGCGTTCCAGAGGATAATCTGGAAGATCGCTCTGCTATTTTCCAAAAAATGGAGTTGATTAAGGAGATGATTAAGGATGAAAATTAGAGATATTGTTAATCGTTATGAAGCATTTTGTCCTCAAGATTTGTCGATACCTGGAGATATTGTTGGTTTACAAATTGGTAGTTTAGATAATGATGTTTCAGCAGTAATGGTTACGTTGGATGTTCGTGAAGAGACTGTTAAGGAAGCTATCGCCAATGATGTTGACTTAATCATTACTAAGCATGCACCAATTTTTAAAGGGGTTAAGGATTTAATTTCTTCTCCGCAGAGGGACATTCTTTTGGATTTGGTCAAGCATGACATTTCTGTCTATGTTAGTCACACTAATATCGATGTTTTGGATGGTGGACTTAATGATTGGTTCTGTGAAATGCTCGACATTAAAGAGGCTCAATATTTGTCTGAAACTAGAGATGGATTTGGGATTGGACGCATTGGTTCAGTTGATAAACAACCATTAGAAAGTTTTGCGCAAACTGTTAAGCAAGCTTTTAATCTTGAAACAGTCCGCTTAGTAAGATATGGTCAAGTCAATCCGATGATTTCGAGAGTTGCCATTTGTGGTGGTAGTGGTGACGACTTTTATACAGATGCTTTGGCTAAGGGAGCAGATGTTTATATAACTGGTGATATCTATTATCATACGGCTCAAGAAATGTTGACGGATGGACTTTTAGCAATTGACCCAGGACATCATATTGAAGCCATATTTATTGAGAAAATAAGTCAATTACTTGAACAATGGAATCAAGAAGCAGGTTGGGATATTATCGTCCGTCCGAGTATGTCTTCAACTAATCCATTTAATTACCTATAGAATTGGAGTTCGTTATGGATTGGATTGCTAATCAGGACCTTGTCTTTTTAGCCTTTTTAGCAGGGCTATTTACCTGGTCTTGTACAATTGTTGGAGCAGCTATTGTTTTTTTCTTTAGAACGATTAGCCGTCGCTTACTTGACAGTATGATGGGATTTGCAGCAGGTGTTATGATTGCTGCCTCATTTTGGTCTTTGTTAGCTCCGTCCATTGAGTTCGCTAAATCATTATATGGTGGACTTGCTTGGTTCCCAGCTGCGGCAGGCTTCTTACTTGGTGGTTTCTTTTTGAGGGGAATAGATGCTCTGGTACCTCACTTGCATTTAGACAAAGAAGTGTCTGAAATGGAAGGGATTCAAACTGGTAAAAAATTATCAAAAACAGCACTTTTATTTTTAGCTATTACGATTCATAATATACCTGAAGGTTTAGCTGTGGGTGTTACCTTCGGAGCTCTGGCACATGGTGATTTTTCAAAAGCTGCTTTGTTAGGTGCAATTAGTTTAGCTCTTGGGATTGGGATTCAAAATATTCCAGAAGGTGCCGCCTTGTCTATTCCAATTCGTGCCGATGGTAAATCAAGGGCTAAAGCTTTTTACTGGGGCTCAATGTCAGCAATTGTTGAACCAATTGGCGCAGTTATTGGGGCGGCACTTGTTCTCAAGATGTTGCCAATTCTTCCATATGCATTGTCTTTTGCTGCTGGTGCAATGATTTTCGTAGTTGTCGAAGAGTTAATTCCGGAATCACAAACCAATGGTAATACAGATATTGCAACCCTTGGCTTAATGCTTGGATTTGTTATTATGATGGTATTAGATGTAGCATTGGGGTAAAGAGATGAATGAAAAGAAACAAGTAGCAATTGTTGGTGCTGGTATAGTTGGCTCAACTGCAGCTTATTATTTAAGTAAGGAAAAAAATATAGCCGTAACGATTTTTGATTTTGGTCAGGGACAGGCAACCAAAGCAGCAGCAGGGATAATTAGTCCTTGGTTCTCTAAACGAAGAAACAAAGCTTGGTATCATTTGGCTAAATCGGGCGCGGCTTTTTATCAAACCTTGGTTACTGATTTAGAAAAGGAAAATATCGACACTAGCTTTTATCAAAAAAATGGTGTTTTTCTATTGAAAAATAAAGAAGAAAAACTAAATGACTTATTAGAACTAGCACTATCAAGAAAAGCTGATGCACCTTTAATAGGTGATTTATCACTTCTTTCAAAAGAGCAAGCTAATAGTAAATTTCCAGAATTGGAAGGTTTTAATCAACTGTTATTTGCTTCAGGAGGTGCTCGAGTTGATGGTGCAAAATTATGCCAATCTTTAATTGAAGCATCGGGTATTGAAGTGATTTCAAAAAAGGTAAAGATAAGCAGTCAAGGGAAACAATATTTGATTGATGATCAGCTATTCGATGAGGTCATCTTAGCTTGTGGAGCTTGGTTGGGACAAATATTAGAACCTTTAGGTTACCAAGTTGATATTAGAGCTCAAAAAGGGCAATTGCTTGACTATCATTTCGATGGTCTGGCTAGTGAGAATTTTCCCGTTGTCATGCCTGAAGGTGAGATAGATGTTATTCCCTTTCCTAATGGAAAAATTTCAGTTGGAGCTAGTCATGAAAATGATAAAGGCTATGACCTATCAGCTGATGATAAAGTACTAAGTCACTTAGAAGAATCAGCTATCACTTTTTATCCAAATCTGAAAAATGCTTCAAAGAAAACTGTTAGAATAGGAACAAGAGCTTACAGTAGTGACTTTCTCCCATTCTTTGGAAAAATTCCTAAGAAAAAAAGCTTATTTGCGGCAAGCGGTCTAGGCTCATCAGGTTTAACCGTTGGACCATTGATTGGAAAAGAACTAGCAAATTTAGTTAAAAATCAGGAAACATTTTTAAATCTTGAACAGTATCCAATTGATTCATATATCCGTTTAAGTGACAGTCTACAAAAAAAATGATAGAATAATATAGATTTATACAAATATAAAATATAGGAGTTTCTGAATGAAAGGTATTATACTAGCAGGTGGTTCTGGAACACGTTTGTATCCATTAACCCGTGCAGCATCAAAACAATTGATGCCAATTTATGACAAACCAATGATTTACTATCCACTTTCTACACTTATGTTGGCTGGAATCAAGGACATCTTAATTATTTCAACACCTCAAGATCTTCCACGTTTTGAAGAATTACTTGGAAGTGGTTCGGAATTTGGTATTAATTTATCTTATGCTGAACAACCAAGTCCTGATGGGTTGGCACAAGCTTTCATTATCGGTGAAGAATTCATTGGTGATGATAATGTGGCATTAATTTTGGGTGATAATATCTATCATGGAAATGGCTTAACAAAAATGCTTCAAAAAGCTGCATCAAAAGAAAAAGGTGCAACAGTCTTTGGTTATCAAGTAAAAGATCCGGAGCGCTTTGGTGTCGTTGAATTTGATGAACAAATGAATGCCATTTCAATTGAAGAAAAACCTGAACAACCTAAATCAAATTTCGCCGTTACAGGTTTGTATTTCTATGATAATGATGTCGTTGAAATTGCAAAAAATATTAAACCAAGTCCTCGTGGTGAACTTGAGATTACTGATGTTAACAAAGCTTATTTGGAACGTGGTGATTTATCAGTAGAACTCATGGGTCGTGGTTTTGCATGGCTAGACACTGGTACACACGAAAGTCTTTTAGAAGCTGCGCAATATATTGAAACTGTTCAACGTTTACAAAATGCACAAGTTGCTAACCTCGAAGAGATTGCATACCGTATGGGTTACATCACCAAAGAGCAAGTATTTCAATCAGCTCAATCATTGAAGAAAAATGAATACGGACAATATTTACTTAGATTAATTGGAGAAGCATAATGTCAGAAACTTTTTTTGAAAAGGCACTTGCTGCTAAGCCAATCGAAGCCATTCCTGGGCTAATCGAATTTGATATTCCAGTCCATGGTGATAATCGTGGTTGGTTTAAAGAAAACTTTCAAAAGGAAAAAATGCTTCCTTTAGGATTTCCAGAAAGCTTTTTTGATGAAGGAAAATTACAAAATAATGTTAGCTTTTCTCGCAAACATGTTTTACGTGGACTGCATGCTGAACCTTGGGATAAATATATTTCCGTAGCTGATGATGGAAAAGTTCTTGGCTCTTGGGTTGACCTTCGTGAAGGTGAAAGTTTTGGTAATGTTTATCAGACTGTTATTGATGCTTCAAAAGGAATTTTTGTACCACGTGGTGTCGCCAATGGTTTCCAAGTATTATCTGACAAAGTATCTTATAGTTATCTTGTCAATGATTATTGGGCTTTGGATTTAAAACCGAAATATGCTTTTGTTAACTACGCTGATCCTACCTTAGGAATTAAATGGGAAAATTTAGACCAAGCCGAAGTTTCAGACGCAGACAAAAATCATCCAATGCTTAAGGATGTAACACCATTAAAAGCAACAGATTTATAAAAATTGAATTAAGGAAAAATCATGTCAGATTATAAAAATATTATTGTAACAGGTGGAGCTGGGTTTATCGGTTCTAACTTTGTTCACTACGTTTATAACAACCATCCAGATGTACATGTTACTGTTTTGGATAAATTAACTTATGCTGGGAACCGTGCTAACATTGAAGAAATTTTGGGTGATCGTGTTGAGTTGGTTGTTGGGGATATCGCTGACGCAGAATTAGTTGATCAATTAGCAGTAAAAGCGGATGCTATTGTTCACTATGCAGCTGAAAGCCACAACGATAATTCACTAAAGGATCCAAGCCCATTTATCCATACAAACTTTATTGGTACCTACACATTGTTAGAAGCTGCGCGCAAGCACAATATTCGCTTCCACCATGTATCAACTGATGAAGTTTATGGTGACCTTCCATTACGTGAAGATTTACCAGGACATGGCGAAGGCGAAGGCGAAAAATTTACTGCTGAAACAAAGTATAATCCTTCATCACCATATTCTTCAACAAAAGCTGCATCAGATTTGATTGTTAAAGCTTGGGTTCGTTCATTTGGCGTTCAAGCAACAATCTCTAATTGTTCAAATAATTATGGTCCATACCAACATATTGAGAAATTTATTCCTCGTCAAATCACTAATATTCTATCTGGTATTAAACCAAAATTATATGGTGAAGGTAAAAATGTTCGTGACTGGATCCATACAAACGACCACTCTACTGGTGTTTGGGCAATTCTTACCAAAGGTCAAATTGGTGAAACTTACCTAATTGGTGCAGATGGTGAGAAAAACAATAAAGAAGTTTTAGAATTAATACTTGAAAAAATGGGTCAACCTAAAGATGGATATGATCACGTAACTGACCGAGCAGGACATGACTTACGTTATGCTATTGACTCAAGCAAGCTTCGGGATGAACTTGGTTGGGTTCCGGAATTTACTAATTTTGAATCTGGTTTAGAAGAAACAATCAATTGGTATAAAGAACATGAAGACTGGTGGAAAGCTGACAAAGAAGCAGTTGAAGCAAACTATGCAAAAACACAAGAAATCATTAAATAAAAAAGAGCCTAGGCTCTTTTTTTTATCAATTATTTTCCAAATAAACCTTTAACTTGATCTAAGACTCCACTGATTCCTTCTGAACCATCTAATAAGCCTTTTGCTTGGTCAAAATATGATCCAAGTTCATCTTTATGTTCAGTAATGAAATCTTTTGCACCAGCTAAATCTTTGTTAGCAATTAGTTCTTTAACTTGTTCAAATAGTTCTTGTGCTTGCATGGTTTTACCTCTAACATTTATTTTCTTAATTTAACCATAGGAATGCTTTTTTTGCAAATATTTTAATCTTCAAAAACGCAGACAGATTCGGGTACATAAAAATCTTTGCTCATCAATTCTAGATGACCAGTATGTAGATTGCGTTTATAGACAGTTGCATTATCTGACTCTTGATGTGGGATAATCAAGTAGTTTTGATTTTTTGTCAAAATAAAATCTCGAGGCGTATCCCCGTAACTTGGAACAATTTCCAATAAATCTAGTTGGGCATCTTTTCTGATTGAATAGACCGCAATAGAGTTATGGCCACGGTTACTAGCGTATAAATTTTTTCCATCCGCACTAATTCGAATAGCTGCTGTTGCATTAAAATCAATATAGTCAGTTGGCAAGGTCGATAAACTCTGTAATTTTTCGAATTGACCCAATCCATTATAAATTAGGACCTCGATTCTTGCATTCAGTTCACCTAGTAAATAGGCAATTTTTTCTTTAGGATGAAAAACAAGATGACGAGCGCCAGCTCCTGGTGTTGCTTGATAATTCGCAATTTGCTTTAATTTGTAATCACTAGTAATGTCATATGTTGTGACTGAGTCTGTTCCTAAGTCACAAGTCACCAAATATTTGTCTGGCGTTATTCCAACGTAGTGGGCGTGAGCTGATTTCTGATTAGGATGAGGACCAGAGCCTTGTAATTGGACCAAATCTATAAGGGTTAAACCACCATCCTCGTTAATTTTATATAAGGTAATTTGGCCTTTATGATAGTTAGCTGCGTAAACTAGTTGACGGTCTTCATCAATTGTTAGGTGGCATAATGAGCCATCTTTAAGAAGAACATCGTTTATCTTTTGGCCATTGCTGTTTAAGGCAACTAAACCACCCATGTCATTTACTTTAGTGATGGCATAAAAATTTCCAGCTACTGATTTAGTTAGATATGTAGGATTTTGTAACTTAGCAAATAATTTTATAACTGAAAGTTGACCAGTTTTTTGATTAAATTGTGTCTGATAAATACCTTCAGATTTTCCTCTTGTATAGGTTCCAAAATAAAGTGAAGTGTTCATTAGTTTTCCTCCAAGTTTAAATGAATTATAGCATATATTTGTGAAATGCTACAGTTTGAGGACATGAAAAGTTTCTTTTCAAAGTCTTAAAACTTTTTTAAAAAGATGATTTAAAAGCTCGAGAGTAAAAAAACTGTAATTTATTACACTTGAAAGTTAGTTTTAAAAAGATATTTTTGAAAAAGAAAATGATTGATAGCAATATTTCATCAGATTGGTATAATAGATACAGATAGAAAAGGAAGGCAATTATGATGCAATTAGCAACAATTTGTTATATTGATAATGGAGACTCATTATTACTATTACACCGAAATAAAAAAGAGAATGATATTCATGAAGGGAAATGGATTTCTGTGGGTGGTAAACTTGAATCTGGCGAGAGTCCTGATGAATGTGCTATTCGTGAGATATTTGAAGAAACACATCTAACTGTTAAAGAGATGGACTTTAAGGGTGTGATTACTTTTCCTGAATTTACACCTGGTCTTGATTGGTATACTTACGTTTTTAAAGTGACGGACTTTGAAGGACAATTGATTTCAGACGAAGAATCTCGAGAAGGAACTTTAGAATGGGTTCCTTATGATGAAGTCTTAAAGAAACCAACTTGGGAAGGTGATTATGAAATCTTCAAGTGGATTTTAGAAGATCGTCCATTCTTTTCAGCTAAATTTACTTATGATAAATCAAATCAATTAATTGATCAATCTGTACACTTCTATGAAAAATAATAAGGAGTATGTAATAATAAATGAATAAAAAAAATGATTCACAGCTCTCAGAAACTTGGTTTTATAAATGGGTTTTAAATAATCAAGCATTAAGCATTATGCTTGTAGTTTTAGTATTTTTATTAACGATTCTAGTGTTTACCAAAGTTTCCTTTCTTTTTAGACCTATTTTTTCCTTTTTAACTATTTTGATGTTACCTTTAGTAATTTCTACTATCTTATATTATCTGACAAAACCGTCAGTAGATTTAATTGAAAATTTAGGACCAAATCGAACAACATCTATTTTTATTGTTTTTGGTTTAATTATTTGTATCTTAATTTGGGCATTTTCAGGGTTGATTCCAATGATTAGCAATCAAATGACTACTTTCCTTAAAGATTTACCCAAGTATGTCGGAACTGTTAATCAAGAAGCTAATAAATTCTTAGAAAACAAATGGTTGGTCAGCTATCAAGCAGAACTTCAAGATATGCTTACAAATATTACTAACAAAGCTTTAGATTACGCTCAAACTTTTTCGAAACATGCGATTGATTGGGCCGGGAATTTCGCAGGTGCAATTGCTCGGATTACCATCTCAATCATCATCTCTCCATTTATTCTCTTTTATTTCCTGAGGGATAGTGGAAAAATGAAGGATGGAATTGTAGAAACTTTACCGACTCGACTAAGAAAACCAATTGCGCGTGTATTGGGGGACATAAACAAACAATTATCTGGCTACGTGCAAGGACAAGTGACCGTCGCTATTATTGTTGGTATTATGTTTAGTATCATGTTTAGTATTGTTGGGCTCAAGTACTCAGTTACCTTTGGTATTGTGGCAGGATTCTTAAATATGGTTCCTTACCTCGGTTCATTTTTAGCGATGATTCCTGTTGTCATAATGTCCTTGGTTCAAGGCCCCCTAATGTTAGTAAAAGTCTTGATTGTCTTTACTATTGAGCAAACAATTGAAGGACGTTTCGTAACGCCTTTAGTTTTAGGGAATAAGCTGAGCATCCATCCGATTACAATTATGTTCTTATTACTGACAGCAGGTGCCATGTTCGGTGTCTGGGGTGTCTTCTTAGTCATTCCAATTTATGCCTCTGTTAAAGTCGTTGTCAAAGAATTATTTGATTGGTATAAAGGTGTAAGTAGCCTTTACGTGGATAAAAAAATTATTGTTGAGGAGAAACGTGACCATGCAGAATAGTGAAAAAATGATTGCTTCTCTAGATCAACAAGATTTAGCACATGCAGAGAAGTATTTTGAACGTGCATTAAAGAGTGATTCTGATGAAACACTTCTAGCTTTAGGTGAATACTTAGAGAGTATCGGATTTCTTCCCCATGCCAAACGCATTTACTTACAACTAAAAGACCAATATCCTGAATTAAATCTTAATTTGGCACAGATCGTAGCTGAAGATAACTTGGTTGAAGAAGCATTTTTATATTTAGATGCCATTGATGAAGACAGTCCCTATTATGTCAATGCCTTACTTGTTATGGCTGACTTATATGATATGGAAGGTTTGACTGATGTCGCACGCGAAAAACTTGTTGAAGCTAGTCAATTGAATCCAGATCCTTTAATTATTTTTGGTTTGGCTGAAATTGAATTAGATTTGGAACATTTTGATCAAGCTATAGCTCTATATGCTAAACTTGATAATCGTCAAATCCTTGAAGATACAGGTGTTTCTACTTATCAACGTATTGGTCGAGCTTATGCTAGCTTGGGCAAGTTTGAAGCAGCTATTGAATTTCTTGAGAAAACAGTTGAGATTGAATATGAAGATGAGAGCCTTTATGAATTAGCAACTCTTTTATATGATCAAGGTGAATACCAAAAAGCCAATTTATATTTCAAACAATTGGAGACCATGAATCCTGATTTCCCAGGTTATGAGTACGTGTATGCCCAGAGTTTACATGCCGAGCATAAAACGGACCAAGCACTTCGTTTGACTCAGCAAGCTCTCAGAAAAAATCAATTCGATCCACAATTATTATTGTTAGCATCGCAATTTGCTTTTGAATCTCATGATATAAGCAGTGCTGAATCTTATCTTTTAAAGGCTAAGGAAATTAGTGTGGATGATGATGAAGTTTTAATGAGACTGTCAAATTTATACATCGATGCGCAGCGATTCGCAGATGTCATCAATTTAAAATTAGAAGAATCAGATAACGTTTTAAGTAAATGGAACTTAGCTAAGGGCTACCAAGGGTTAGATCGTGAAGAGGAAGCATTTGAAATCTATCAAGAATTAGAAAGTGATTTAAAAGATAATCCAGAATTTCTCTCTGATTATGTCTTAATTCTCCGTGAATTTGGAAATGGTCAAAAAGCAAGACAAATGGCTGAAAGCTACTTGAAACTTGTACCTGATGATATCAATATGCTAAATTTTATAAATGATTCTTGGTAAGTTCTAAGCGGTTGCAAATAAACGTTGAAAATAACATGAAAATATTCACAAATAAATTGTAAGTTTTTTACTATTTCAAATGCTATAATTATCTTATCGTATGATTAAGGAGATATTATAATGACAGATTCAAAAGAATTATATGGGGCTGACTTAGTAGTTGATAGCCTTATTAACCATGATGTAAAATATGTTTTTGGGATTCCAGGCGCAAAAATTGATAAAGTTTTTGATACTTTAGAAGACAAGGGTCCGCAATTAATTGTGTCGCGTCATGAGCAAAATGCGACTTTCATGGCACAAGGTATTGGACGTATCACTGGACAACCAGGTGTTGTTATTGCAACCTCAGGGCCTGGTATTTCAAATTTGGCTACTGGATTAGTTACTGCAACAGCCGAAGGAGATCCTGTTTTAGCTATTGGTGGACAAGTTAAACGTAGTGATTTACTTAAACGTTCTCACCAATCAATGAAGAACGTTGCTATGCTTGAACCAATTACTAAATATTCAGTTGAAGTACAAGATGCTAATACGCTTTCTGAAACAATTGCTAATGCTTATCGCTTAGCCAAGTCAGGTAAGCCTGGAGCAAGTTTTATCTCAATTCCACAAGATGTGACTGACAGTCCAGTATCTGTTAAAGCAATTAAACCACTTACTGCACCTAAGTTAGGGTCTGCTTCAGTTGAGGATATTAACTATCTTGCACAAGCAATCCGCAATGCTGTATTACCAGTCCTATTATTAGGTAATGGTGCATCTGATGCCAAGGTCACAGCTTCAATCCGTCGTTTATTAGCATCTGTCAAAATTCCTGTTGTTGAAACTTTCCAAGGTGCTGGAATTGTTTCGCGTGAACTTGAAGAAGAAACATTCTTTGGTCGTGTTGGTTTGTTTAGAAATCAACCAGGTGATATGCTTCTTAAGAAATCAGACCTTGTCATTGCCATTGGTTATGACCCAATTGAATATGAAGCTCGCAACTGGAATGCAGAAGTCTCAGCACGCACTATCGTAATAGATGTAGCACAAGCCGAAATTGATACTTATTTCCAACCTGAACGTGAGTTAATTGGGAACATTTCTGATACTATTGATTTATTATTGCCTGCTGTCAATGGTTATACTTTACCAGAAGGATCAGTTGAGTATCTACAAAACCTTAAGAAGAACATGGCTGGTGATATCAAATTTGAACGTGATTCAAAAGACGGTCTAGTTCATCCACTTGATGTCATTGACATTTTACAAGAACAAACAAAAGATGACATGACGGTAACTGTTGACGTCGGTAGTCACTATATCTGGATGGCTCGTTACTTTAAATCATATGAAGCCCGTCATTTACTCTTCTCAAATGGTATGCAAACTCTTGGTGTTGCATTACCATGGGCAATTTCAGCAGCACTAGTCCGTCCACACAAAACAGTTATTTCAGTTTCAGGTGATGGTGGCTTCCTCTTCTCTGCACAAGAGCTAGAAGTAGCTGTTCGCTTGAACCTTCCAATTGTTCACATCATTTGGAACGACGGTCGCTACAATATGGTTGAGTTCCAAGAGGAAATGAAATATGGTCGATCTTCAGGTGTACAACTTGGTGATGTTGACTTCGTTAAATATGCAGAAGCATTCGGAGCGAAAGGTTACCGTGCAGATAGTGCAGAAGCATTTAAAGATATTTTGGCCAAAGCTATCGCAGAATCAATTAACGGCCCAGTATTGATTGATATTCCAATTGATTACAAAGATAACGTAAAACTTGGCGAAACTATTTTACCTGACGAATTTTATTAAGAAGGTGGACAAATGACAGAAAATAGAATTCTTTTTCAACATAATACACTAGCATCATTAATGGCTGGTCTCTATCATGGGACTATGTCCATTTTTGATTTGCTTGAAAAAGGTAATCTTGGTATTGGTACTGTAGATGGTATAGATGGAGAACTGATTATTCTTGATGGCAAAGCTTATCAAGCTATTGGAACTGGTGAAAAAGCTGAGGTTATTTCTCTTAATGGTACAGAAACTGTTCCGTATGCAGCTATTATTAATCATCATAATGATATTAATTTTGATATTACAAAATCAATAAGTGATAGTGAATTAAAAGAAATGATGGAAGCTAAGTTTATCAGTCCCAATCTATTTCAGTCGATTAAAATCCATGGTCAATTTGATCAAATGCATGTCAGAATGATTCCTAAGTCACCAATTGGAAAAAGTTTTGCAGAAATAGCTAGTAACCAACCTGAATTTATTGAAGAAAATATTTCAGGTAGCTTGGTTGGTTTCTGGACACCAGAACTTTTTCACGGTGTGAGTGTGGCGGGCTATCATCTACATTTCCTATCAGATGACCTGAAATTTGGTGGGCATGTAATGGACTTTCAAATGGCTAAGGGTCAAGTTGAAATTGGATATGCTGAACATTTATTGCAAGACTTTCCAAGTCAAAATGAAGCTTTTCAAAAAGCTAAATTTGACGTTGAAGCCTTAAAAGAAGATATCAGAAAATCAGAGTAGATAAAAAGGTCCAGTGGACCTATTTTGTGGAATTAATACCTCACCACATAAGAAAAGTAAAATAGATAATATACTAAAATAAAAACTGAACCGAGGTTCAGTTTTTATTTTAGTTTCATTGCTTCAATTTTATCTTTGATTGGAGTTACACGAAGCGTTTTCTGTCCGGTATAGGTTACAAAACCTGGTTTAGCACCAGAAGGTTTATGTAATTTCTTAGCTTCAATCATATCAACTTGAACCAGATTTGATAGGCGTCCTTTTGAATAGAAAGCAGCTAATTCAGCAGCATCAGTTTTCACTTCGTCACTAGGATTAAGATTATCTTTGATAATAACATGACTACCTGGAATGTCTTTGGCATGGAACCATAGTTCGCCTTTTTTTGCCATTTTGAAAGTCAATTCTTCATTTTGGAGATTATTTCGTCCGACCATAATAATCGTTTTGCCATCAGTAGCCAGATATTGCTCAGGTTTTTTTCGTTTATGTCGTTTATCAGTAGCTCGACGTTTCATAAAGCCTGCTTCAACTAGCTCCTCACGAATATCGGCAATTTCATCAATCGACGCTTGAGACAGATTATAGTCAACACTTTCGAAATAAGCAATGCTCTGTTTAGTCTCTTCAATCAAGTTGCTCAAGTGTTTGACTGCCTCTTTTAGTTTTTGATATTTTTTGAAATA
Source organism: Streptococcus parauberis NCFD 2020 (assembly GCF_000187935.1). Lineage (NCBI taxonomy): Bacteria > Bacillati > Bacillota > Bacilli > Lactobacillales > Streptococcaceae > Streptococcus > Streptococcus parauberis. Next base: position 790,019 of record NZ_AEUT02000001.1, on the reverse strand, counting down.
TCGCTGTGCATTTTGATTAGGGGTTAAGGCAAGGTCTAAAGCAATATCGATAGGTTCACCTGTATAATAATTATCTAAGGTAACACTTGTTTTGTTATTCGGAACAAGCGCCAAATAAGTAGTTAAAAGCTCACCTTTTTGTCTAAATTCTTCAGCGTTCTTTGTTGCCACCAATTCAGCTTCTTGCTTGGCCAGTTTTTTAATATTCTTCTCAAGCTCAGTTTGAACACGATGTAAGAGGTCGCTAGCTTGCTGAGAAATACGATCTTTTTCTGCCTTATCTTGATAAAAGTAATCAAGTAATTCAGATAATCTATTAAATTCGCCAGCTTGGGAATCAGAAAAAGGAATTGCAGAAAATGATTTTTCAGTCAGCGTCGGAAGGACTGGAGTATTGAAAAATGCTCTAAATTGATCTAATTTGTTTGATTGCAGCTGATCCGAAAGGTTGCTTGCTGTATCTCTTCCTAAACCTTGGAAGAGTTTTTGTAAAGATTTTGGTGCCAAATCCTCTGTTTGTAAGATTTCAAATAATTCTAAATCAGAAATAGTAAAGGGATTCTTTGAACCCGTTTTAGGAGGGTGAATATAAGCAGAGCCCGGTAAAATAGTTCTGTAAGAATTTTGTGAAAAACCAACATGCTTTATTGACTCTATAATTTTCTTTTCAGCACGATCAATGAGAATGATATTGCTGTGTTTACCCATTATTTCAACCATTAGAGTGGCTTGAATGGCATCACCAATCTCATTTTTATTTGAAACACGGATTTCAAGAATCCGGTCATTATCATCTTGTTCAATGCTTTCGATAACTGCACCTTGTAAGTATTTACGCATAATCATGGTAAAGGTGTTTGGCGTTTGTGGATTTTGGAAGTCACTTTGAGTAACTTGAATTCGTCCAAAAACAGGATGGGCTGAAATTAATAATTTATAGTTTTGTCGATGGTTTCTGATAGTGAGAACAAGCTCGCTCTGAAAAGGTTGGTTAACCTTTTGAATGCGACCATTTACTAAGACCTCTTGTAGTTCCAGTGTTAAGTGATGTAAGAAAAAGCCGTCAAAAGACATGGTTTCTCCTTTCTGTTTTCTAATCTCTTAATTATAACACAAGTTGATGGTGGAAAATAATAATATGGAAGACTTGCAATTTTCTGAATTTAAGATATAATGTAAAAAAATACATGAGGAGAAGTTGAGATGACAAACACAATGATAAACTTAAATTGGCAAAGCTGGCATAGGTAAAGTTGTGTTTATGGATTGGCATAGATACGGCTTTTAGAGGTACTCTAAAATACTATCTGTGCGCGAGTCTTGACTATCAAAAAAGCGCTTAGTAGATTATACTTTGCGCTTTTTTTATTTATTATTGAAAGGACATTTATGAAAAATAAAAGTTTAATTGCAACATTATTGTTAATCACACTCCTAGTTTGTAGTGCTTTGCTATTTGAAAAACCGAAAGGACCAAATCTATTCTTGGATAAAAAGGTTGTACGCGTTGGGATTCTTCAATTAATCACACATGAAGCATTGGATCAAATTGAAAAAGGGATTGAGGATGAATTAGGGAAATCAGATGGTTCAAAAGTGAAAATCGAGATTAAATTGATGAATGCTCAGGGTGATCAAAGTAAGATTCAGACCATGAGTCATCAATTGGCTGATGGTGGCAGTGATATTTTGGTCGGAATTGCTACGCCTGCAGCCCAGGGTTTAGCTGCAGCCACTAAGGATGTTCCGGTTGTTATGTCTGCCATCTCTGATCCGGTTGGCGCCAAATTAGTTACAAATCTCAAACGGCCTGAGGGGAATGTAACAGGTTTGTCTAATAAGGTACCCGTTAAGCAAACAGTCGACTTAATCAGAGAATTAACACCAAGTGTGAAGACTATCGGTATCCTTTATGCTAGCAACGAAGATAATTCGATTTCTCAAGTCAAAGAGTTCCAAGCCTCAGCAGAATCTAAAGGCTATACAATTAAGACCTACTCAGTCCCTTCAACGAATGAAGTCTCATCAACCATGTCTGCTATATCAGGAAAAGTCGATGCCTTGTTTATTCCTCAGGATAATACAATTGCATCAGCCTTCGCTACAGTTATATCGACAGCTAACAATGCTGGCCTACCAGTCTACTCTAGTGTGGATACAATGGTTAAGGATGGTAGCCTTGCTTCAATTTCCCAAAGCCAATATCAATTAGGTGTAGAAACTGCAAAACAAGTTAAGGCACTGATTTCAGGTAAGAAAGTGTCGCAAGTACCAGTTAAGATTGTCGACACTGGAAAACCAGTTCTAAATTTACAAGCCGCAAAAAGTCTGGGCATAACCGTGCCTGACCAGTTAAAGAAAACATCAGACATTCTGGTTAAAGAATAGAAAGGATAAGATATGATTATTTCATCAGTTTCACAGGGCCTTTTATGGGGTATCCTTGGTTTAGGGATTTATCTGACTTTTCGGATTCTAAATTTTCCTGACATGACAACAGAGGGCTCTTTTCCTTTGGGAGGAGCAGTCGCTGTAACCATGATGAATCAGGGACACAATCCATTCTTGGCAGCTTTTTTAGGGATGTTTGCCGGTGCATTAGCAGGATTGGTAACTGGACTTTTATATACAAAAGGTAAAATCCCAACTATTCTAGCCGGAATCTTGGTTATGACCTCTTGTAATTCAATTATGTTAATGGTTATGAAACGGGCTAATCTTGGTCTGCATAATTTGAAAAGATTGCAAGATTATTTCCCTTTTCGACCAGATATCAATATCTTATTAATGGGATTACTGGCAGTGGTTTTAGTTATTTCAGTTTTAATTTATTTTCTATATACTGATTTGGGACAAGCCTATATAGCTACTGGTGATAATCGAGATATGGCAAAGAGCTTTGGGATTAATACTGATCGGATGGAAGTAATGGGCTTAGTTGTTTCGAATGGGCTAATTGGTCTATCTGGTGCCTTAGTTAGTCAACAAGATGGCTATGCCGATGTTTCAAAGGGAATAGGCGTGATAGTTATTGGATTAGCAAGTATCATTGTTGGTGAGGTTCTCTATTCAACTGGACTAACTTTACTTGAACGTCTAATTGCTATTGTAGTTGGTTCGATTTTATATCAATTTCTAATATCCGCAGTAATTATTTTAGGATTTAATACTAATTATTTAAAATTATTTAGTGCTATCGTTTTAGCCATTTGCTTAATGGTTCCTGTTCTTCGTCAAAAATTGTTTAGAAATGTGAGGTTGAGTAGATGACGGATAAGATAATTGAATTAATTGATGCCAGCCTTACCATTAATAATGGTTTTGATGAGACGAAAACCATTCTGGATAATGTTAATTTAACCATTCGTCAAGGTGATTTTATTACTATTCTTGGTGGAAATGGTGCAGGGAAGTCAACCTTGTTTAATGTTATTGCTGGTACTCTTTTCTTAAGTAAGGGACAAATTAGAATATTGGGACAGGATGTTACACACATGGGAGCAGAAAAAAGAGCTGTTTACCTGGCACGTGTTTTTCAGGATCCAAAAATGGGAACTGCACCAAGGATGACTGTCGCAGAGAATCTCTTGATTGCTGAAAAAAGAGGTCAAAAAAGACAATTGACTAAACGGACCTTAGCTCATCGCAGTCAAGATTATCTAGGCTTATTAGCTAAAACTGGTAATGGCCTTGAAAAGCATTTAGAGACGCCTACAGGCCTCTTATCTGGCGGCCAAAGACAAGCTCTAAGTCTATTGATGGCAACCATAAAGCGTCCGGATTTGCTATTGCTTGACGAACATACTGCAGCCTTGGATCCCAAGACAAGTAAATCCTTAATGAATCTAACCAATCAGTTTGTTAATCAAGCTCAACTAACAGCCCTAATGATCACACATCATATGGAAGATGCATTAACCTTTGGAAATCGTTTGATTGTTATGAAAGATGGTAAAATCATTCAAGATTTAGACCAATCATTAAAGGCACAGATGACCATCTCTGATTATTATCAGCTTTTTGAATAAAAATAAAGCTAAGTTCAAATAAAACTTGGCTTTTTTATCTGAAAGTATGAATTGATTTTCATGAATCTTTAGCATTTTTGTGATATACTGTAAGGGAGTGTAGCTTTGCTACAAAGCAGTAAATCGACTTACAAGTTAAGGACCGTATGTAATAAAAATAAAAAGAGGAGTATCATGAGTGATATTAAAGTAATCGCCTTAGGTGGAGTTCGTGAATATGGTAAGAACTTCTATTTGGTCGAAGTTAATGAGTCAATGTTTATTTTAGATGCTGGTATTAAGTATCCAGAAAACGAACAATTAGGTGTGGATTTGGTTATTCCTAATTTAGATTATGTGATTGAAAATAAAGATAAGGTTCAGGGTGTATTTTTAACGCACGGCCATGCTGATGCAATAGGTGCTTTGCCTTATTTATTATCAGATGTCTCAGTACCTGTATTTGGTTCAGAATTAACAATTGAATTAGCTAAATTATTTGTTAAAGGAAACAATAACACTAAGAAATTTAATAATTTCCATGTTGTAGACAGCGAAACTGAAATTGAATTTAAAGATGGTCTCGTTTCTTTCTTTAAAACAACACATTCGATTCCAGAAAGTTTAGGAATTGTCATTGGCACAGATCAAGGTAATATTGTTTATACTGGGGACTTTAAATTTGATCCTGCAGCTCGCAAGTCTTACGAAACTGATTTAGGCAGATTAGCTGAAATTGGTAAAGAAGGTGTCTTGGCATTATTAGCTGACTCTGCAAATGCAACAAGCAATGTGCAAATTGCCAGTGAGTCAGAAGTTGGCGAAGAAATGAATAATGTCATTGGGGATGCTGATGGTCGCGTTATCGTGGCAGCAGTGGCCTCAAACTTAGTTCGTATTCAACAAGTTTTAGATGCAGCAGTTGCGCATAGTCGTCGCGTTGTCTTGACTGGTACAGATGTTGAGAACATTGTTCGTACAGCTATTCGTTTGAAAAAATTGATGATTGTCGATGAACGACTCTTGATTAAACCAAAAGATATGAATAAATACGACGATAATGAATTGGTCATCTTAGAAGCTGGTCGTATGGGCGAGCCGATTAACAGTTTACAAAAAATGGCAGTTGGTCGTCACCGTTATGTGCAAATCAAAGAAGGTGATTTGGTCTATATCGTCACAACTCCAAATGTTTCCAAAGAAGCAATGTTGGCGCGTGTTGAAAACCTTGTTTATAAAGCAGGGGGCAGTGTGAAACTAATTACACAAAATCTACGCGTTTCTGGACATGCAAATGGTCGTGATTTACAACTTCTAATCAATTTAATGAAACCAAAATATCTTTTCCCTGTTCAAGGTGAATATCGTGATTTAGCTGCACATGCAGTCGTCGCTGAAGAGGTTGGTGTCTTTCCTGAAGATATTTATATCATGAAACGAGGCGATATTATGGTCTTGAATCCTGATGGCTTCCTTCATGAAGGTGGTGTTCCAGCCAGTGATGTGATGATTGATGGTAATGCAATTGGTGATGTCGGGAATATTGTTCTTAGAGATCGAAAAGTATTGTCAGAAGATGGAATTTTTATCGTTGTCATTACTGTTAGCAAAAAAGAAAAAACAATTATTTCCAAAGCAAAAGTCAATACACGAGGATTCGTTTATGTTAAGAAGAGTCGTGATATTTTACGTGAAAGTGCTGATTTGGTAAATACAACTGTTGGTAACTATTTATTACAAGACAACTTTGATTGGGGAGAACTAAAAAGTTCTGTCAGAGATGAATTGTCTAAATTCTTATTTGAACAAACAAAACGTCGCCCTGCTATTCTTCCAGTAGTCATGGAAGTGAGATCATAAAATTGTCAATCGATTTACCTATTGGGCGCTAGCAATTTTAAAATGAAAAGAGAGGAAAGTTGAGTTAATCAGCTTATCCTCTTTCTCTATTTGAATCACAAAAGGAGTTTTTATGGCATCAATTGCAATTGAGTATAAATCTGAAGTAATGGGGATGGAACGACAAGTCAATGTCATTTATCCTGATCAATCTGAATTAAAGGCTGAGGATCGTGGGGATCAGGATATTCCTGTCCTCTATCTGCTCCATGGGATGGGTGGAAATGAAAATTCGTGGCAAAAAAGAACGAATATCGAACGTCTGGTCCGTCACACTAATGTGATTGTTGTGATGCCTTCAACTGACCTTGGTTGGTTTACAGATACTGCCTCTGGTTTGCCCTATTATCAGATGATTGCTGAAGAATTACCAAAGGTTCTTGCAAATTTTTTTCCTAATATGACTAAAAAGCGTGAAAAAACATTTATTGCTGGACTTTCAATGGGTGGTTACGGGGCTTATAAGTTAGCTTTAACTAGTAAAAAATTCTCATATTGTGCTTCTTTTTCTGGCGCCTTAACTATTCCCGAAGCTGGTGAAGAAGAGTTGGATGAGATAAGTATGCGTTATTGGCAGGGCATTTTTGGCAATCCTAATGCTTCTCATTTTGATGAATATTACTTAAGAAGTATGGTTAAAGACTTTGATTTTAAGACTAAATTTTATGCTTGGTGTGGTTATGAGGACTTTTTGTTTAAAGCAAATGAAAAAGCTGTCCAAGAATTAAACAATTTAGGTCTCGAAATTGATTATCAAAAAGACCATGGTAAACATGAATGGTATTATTGGAATCAGCAATTAGAAGTATTATTAGAATGGTTACCAATAAACTACATAAAAGAGGAAAGGTTATCTTAGGTCGAATAGATTTGAAGTTAGTTTAGAGTATGAAAAAATTTTTAAAAATAATTTTGTGGCTGCCAATGAAGCTGATTGAATGGCTTTTTCGGATAATTTGGGGCTTTGTTCAAACGATTTTATTGTTAGCTATTATCTTTTTTGGATTGATTTACTATTCCAATCACAGTGATTCACCATTAGCTAACCAAATTGCTAATGTAACCAATCAAATTGTTACCATATTTAATACTATTAGTAATAGTCAGAAATCTAGTTCGGCAAGTCAACACCAGGATAATGACCATATTAAAGATACAGAAAATAGCAAATGGTCGTCTAATAAAGCAAGTGTTTATATTAATGCCACTAATCCAGTCTTTATTAATGCCTATCATGCAGCCATAAATAACTGGAATAATACTGGAGCCTTTACTTTTACCTTAACTATGAATCAAAAGAAGGCAAATATTATTGCGGATCAAATGAATGACTCTAAAATCATTGCTGCTGGATTAGCAAAAGTTGAAAGCCAAACATTAAATCACCAGTTATCTTCAGCTAAGGTATATTTAAATTCTTATTTTTTAATGGATCAGTCCTATGGATACCAAGCTGATCGAATTGTTCATACAGCTGAGCATGAATTAGGTCATGCGATTGGTCTGAATCATAAGGATACTGAAAATTCGGTAATGCAATCCTCAGGTTCATTTTTTGGCATTGAACAGACTGACATCAATCAGGTATCTGAGCTATATCAAGGAAACTAGAAAGACAAGTTTTAAACTACTAAATGCCCCATTGGGGTATTTTTTTGTTAAAATAGATTTATGATAATTTTACAAGGAAATAAAATTGAACGCTCATTTTCAGGAGATGTTCTTTTTAAAGGGATAAATATACAAGTTGATGAACGTGATCGGATTGCCTTAGTTGGGCCAAATGGTGCGGGTAAATCAACACTTTTGAAAATTCTAGTAGGTGAAGAAGCCCCAACTAGTGGAGACATTATCAAGAAGAAGGATATCAGTCTATCCTATCTTGCTCAGGATAGTCGTTTTGAGTCCGATAAGACAATTTATCAAGAGATGTTAAAAGTATTCTCAGCACTAAGAGATGATGAAGCGCGACTCAGACAGATGGAATCAGACATGGCCAATTCGTCTGCTGAGCAATTAGATCAAATAATGCATGACTATGATAAGCTGTCAGAAAGTTTCCGCCAAAACAAAGGCTTTACTTACGAGTCTGAAATTAGGGCAATTTTAAATGGTTTTAAATTCGATGAAACGATGTGGGATATGCCAATTTCAGCTTTGTCAGGTGGTCAAAATACACGTCTGGCCTTGGCCAAAATGCTTTTAGAAGGACCTGACTTATTGGTACTTGATGAACCTACAAACCATTTAGACATTGAGACTATTGCTTGGTTAGAAAATTATTTAACTAATTATCAAGGTGCTCTGATTATTGTCAGTCATGACCGTTATTTCTTGGATAAAGTTGCGACCGTGACACTAGATTTAAATAAGTTTTCACTTGATCGATATGTCGGTAACTATTCACATTTCGTGGATTTGAAAGCAGAGAAGCTTGCAACCGAGAAAAAGAACTTTGACAAACAGCAAAAAGAAATTGCTAAATTAGAAGAATTTGTTCAGAAAAACATTGTACGAGCATCAACAACAAAACGTGCGCAAGCCAGACGCAAGCAACTGGAAAAGATTGACCGCTTAGATAAGCCAACGGCTTCAAAAAAATCAGCCCATATGACCTTCCATAGCGACAAACCCTCAGGTAATAAAGTGCTAAATCTTGAAGATGCAGCAATTGGCTATGATAATCATATATTGTCTGAGCCCATTTCGTTTGAGGTTAATAAACTGGATGCCATTGCCATTGTAGGGCCAAATGGAATTGGTAAATCAACATTAATTAAGTCGTTGATAGGACAATTACCTTTTATCAAAGGTCAACTCAAATTAGGTGCCAACTTAGAGATTGGTTACTATGACCAAACACAATCTCGCTTAACTGCAAATAATTCTGTTATTGATGAGCTATGGAGTGATTTTCCAAGAACTCCAGAGGTTGAAATCCGAAACCGACTAGGAGCATTCCTTTTTAGTGGGGAAGATGTTAAAAAGACAGTTAGTATGTTATCAGGTGGTGAGAAAGCGCGTCTGCTCTTAGCTAAATTATCCATGGAAAATAACAATTTCTTACTATTAGATGAACCAACTAACCATTTGGATATTGATAGTAAAGAGGTCCTAGAGAATGCCCTCATTGATTATGACGGCACCCTAGTCTTTGTAAGTCATGACCGATACTTTATCAACCGCGTAGCTACAAAAGTCTTAGAAATTACTGAGGAGGGTTCACAACTTTATCTTGGGGATTATGATTACTACGTGGAGAAAAAGGCTGAGCTGGAAGAATTGGCCCGTTTAGAGGCGCAGCCATTGACTAAAGAGAGTCAAGAAAACCAGACAGTGAATGATTATCAATTACAGAAGGAAAACCAAAAAGAAGTCCGCAAATTACAAAGACGCTTATCTGAAGTCGAGAACCTGTTAGAATCGATTGAGTCTTCTTTAGCTGAGCTTTCAGAACAAATGTTGTCGACGAATGATGCTGGATTGTTGATTGATATGCAAAAGGAAATTGACCAGTTAAATGAACAGCAGGATGCACTTTTGACTGAGTGGGAAGAGATTGGACAGCAATTAGAAATTTGAGATACTAGATGAAAAAAATAAGAAATTAAGAAAAGAGTTGCAATAGCAACTCTTTTTAACTGTACTATATAACAGATTGACTATATTATAACAAAATAGTTTGTGAAAATTCAAACTATCAATCTTTAAAAATCGCATAATAAAAGGCTAGAAAGCGATTTAATTTCTTGCAAATTGTGATGAAAAAAGTTATGATTAAAAAGTAAATTAATATTTTGGAGGCCAAAATGGTAACAGTTTCGAAAGAAAAACATTTGGATATGTTCTTAAAAATGGAACGTATTCGTGAATTTGACTCACGTATCAACAAACTTGTTCGTCGTGGATTTGTACAAGGGATGACCCATTTCTCAGTTGGTGAAGAAGCAGCTAACGTCGGTGCTGTTGCTCATTTAACTTATGATGACATTATCTTCTCAAATCACCGTGGACACGGTCAATCAATTGCAAAAGATATGGATCTTAATAAAATGATGGCTGAGCTAGCTGGTAAAGCAACTGGTGTCTCAAAAGGACGCGGTGGTTCAATGCACTTAGCTGATATTGAAAAAGGTAACTATGGTACAAATGGTATCGTTGGTGGTGGTTACGCTCTTGCAGTGGGTGCCGCATTAACTCAACAATACAAAGGTACAAACAACATTGCTGTTGCTTTCTCTGGTGATGGTGCTACAAATGAAGGTTCATTCCACGAATCAGTTAATATGGCTGCTACTTGGAAATTACCAGTAATCTTCTTTATCATCAATAACCGTTATGGTATTTCAATGAATATCAATAATGCAACAAACACACCTCATTTATATACTCGTGCAGAAGCATACGGAATTCCAGGATTCTACTGTGAAGACGGAAATGATGTTTTAGCAGTATACGAAACAATGGAAAAAGCAGTAGAACATGTACGTGGTGGAAACGGACCTGCTATTGTCGAAGTTGAATCTTACCGTTGGTTTGGTCATTCAACAGCTGATGCTGGTAAATACCGTACTAAAGAAGAAGTTGCATCATGGAAAGAAAAAGATCCAATGATTAAGTACAGAACTTATCTTACAAAAGAAGGTATTGTAACTGACGAAGAATTGGATGCTATCCAAGAACAAGTTAAAAAAGAAATTGATGATGCTTACGAATTTGCTCAAAACAGTCCAGATCCTGAACTTTCAGTTGCATTTGAAGATGTTTGGGTTGACTAATAAGTTATACAATCAATTCTTATTATTTAACGAATTAAACGGATTATTTCTATTTTGTAAAAACTAGGAGAAAAAAATAAATGAGTGAAACAAAATTAATGGCTTTGCGTGAAGCCGTAAATCTTGCCATGTCAGAAGAAATGCGCAAAGATGAAAACATCTTCCTTATGGGTGAAGATGTTGGTGTATATGGTGGTGACTTTGGTACATCAGTTGGTATGATTGAAGAATTTGGTGCTAAACGTGTTAAAGACACACCAATTTCAGAAGCTGCCATTTCTGGTGCTGCTATTGGTGCTGCAATTACAGGTTTACGTCCAATTGTTGACGTAACGTTCATGGACTTCCTTACAATCATGATGGACGCTATTGTTAACAATGGTGCGAAAAATAACTACATGTTTGGTGGCGGACTTAAAACACCTGTAACTTTCCGTGTTGCTTCTGGATCTGGTATCGGATCTGCTGCTCAACACTCACAATCTTTAGAAGCTTGGATGACACATATTCCAGGTATCAAAGTTGTTGCACCAGGAAATGCAAATGATGCTAAAGGTCTTTTGAAATCAGCAATCCAAGATAATAACATTGTTATCTTCATGGAACCAAAATCTTTGTATGGTAAAAAAGAAGAAGTTAATCAAGATCCTGAATTCTATATTCCATTAGGAAAAGGTGAAATCAAACGTGAAGGTACTGATTTAACAATCATATCCTATGGTCGTATGTTAGAACGTGTTCTTCAGGCTGCTGAAGAAGTTGCTGAAGAAGGAATCAACGTTGAAGTTCTTGACCCCCGTACACTTGTACCTCTTGATAAAGAATTGATTATTGAATCTGTTAAGAAAACTGGTCGTGTAATGCTTGTCAATGACGCATACAAAACTGGTGGTTACATCGGTGAAATTGCAACTATGATTACTGAAAGTGAAGCATTTGACTATCTTGATCATCCAGTAGTACGTCTAGCTAGTGAAGATGTGCCAGTTCCTTATGCACGTATTCTTGAACAGGCTATCTTACCAGATGTTGAAAAAATCAAAGCTGCTATTGTAAAAATGGCAAAAAAAGGTAACTAATAAAGACATGAAGAAGTCTCTCTAGGAGGCTTCCTTCAGTGTTTACTAGTTCATAGAGACAATGAAAGGAAAACTATGGCTGCTGAAATTATTATGCCTAAACTCGGTGTTGATATGCAAGAAGGCGAAATCATCGAGTGGAAAAAACAAGAAGGCGATAGTGTCAATGAAGGTGATATTCTTCTAGAAATTATGTCTGACAAGACTAATATGGAGATTGAGGCTGAAGATGCTGGTATCTTGTTGAAAATTGTTCGTCCTGCAGGAGATGTTGTTCCTGTAACTGAAGTTATTGGTTATATTGGTGCTGAAGGTGAATCAGTTGAGAATATTGCTTCAAGTGAAAAAACAACTGAAATCCCTGTTCCAAATTCGGCAGATGCTGCCCCAACGGTAGCACCTAAAGAAGATGTTGAAAGACCTGAAATAACTGTAGAAACTGCTCTCCCTCAAGGAAATGGCGAAAAAGTTCGTGCGACACCTGCTGCCCGTAAAACAGCTTCTGAAATGGGTGTCTCACTTGGTCAAGTTCCTGGTTCAGGACCTAAAGGTCGTGTTCATCAAGAAGATGTTGAAAACTTCAAAAACGCTCAACCTAAAGCCTCACCACTTGCTTGTAAAATGGCAGAGGATGCTGGTCTCAACTTAGCTGATATCACTGGTACTGGGTTTAATGGTAAAGTGATGAAAGAAGATATCTTAGCTACAATCAAAGCATCAAAACCAGCTGAAGAAGTTGTTGCTAAACCGGCAAAAGGAGAAAATGCGAAAGCTGAACTTCCTGAAGGTGTTGAAGTTATCAAGATGTCTGCAATGCGTAAAGCAATCTCTAAAGGTATGACTAACTCTTACCTAACAGCTCCGTCATTCACATTGAACTATGATATTGATATGACTGAGATGATGTCTCTTCGTAAAAAATTAATTGACCCAATCATGGAAAAAACTGGTTTGAAAGTAAGTTTTACTGACTTAATTGGTATGGCTGTTGTTAAAACATTGATGAAACCAGAACATCAATACATGAATGCTTCATTAATCAATGACGCACAAGAAATTGAATTACACAAATTTGTAAATATTGGTATTGCCGTTGGTCTTGATGATGGATTAATTGTACCAGTAGTTCACAATGCAGATAAGATGTCACTTGCTGATTTCGTTGTTGCATCAAAAGATGTCATTAAGAAAACTCAGCAAGGTAAATTAAAAGCTGCTGAAATGTCAGGTTCAACATTCTCTATCACAAATTTAGGTATGTTCGGTACTAAAACATTTAACCCTATCATTAACCAACCAAACTCAGCAATTTTAGGTGTTGGAGCAACTATTCCGACACCAACTGTAGTTAATGGTGAAATCGTTCCTCGTCCAATCATGGCAATGTGTTTAACAATTGACCATAGACTTGTTGATGGCATGAACGGTGCTAAATTCATGGTTGATCTTAAAAACTTAATGGAAAATCCATTTGGACTATTAATCTGATAAGTCGTCAAGATACAACAAATTGATTAATAATGTGGTATAGTGACAGTGTAAAAGAGTCAATCTTAATTGTACATACCTATATATGAAGTATTTAAAGGAGAAAATAATGGCTTTTGAAATTATTATGCCTAAACTTGGTGTTGATATGCAAGAAGGTGAAATCATCGAGTGGAAAAAACAAGAAGGCGATACTGTAAATGAAGGTGATATCCTTCTTGAAATCATGTCAGATAAAACTAACATGGAAATTGAAGCAGAAGACGCTGGTGTCCTCTTAAAAATCGTTCGTAAAGACGGTGAAACAGTTCCTGTAACAGAAGTTATCGGATACATTGGAGCAGAGGGCGAATCTGTAGATGAAGTATCATCATCAGCATCATCTGATGCAAAAGCAACAGAAAACCTTGAATCAGCTGGTTTAGAAGTACCTAAAGCTAAAGCAGATGATGCAGCTCCAGCCAAAGCTGACAAAGCTCCACTTGCTGATAACGAATACGATATCGTTGTTGTTGGTGGCGGACCTGCTGGTTATTACGGTGCAATACGTGCTGCTCAATTGGGTGGAAAAGTTGCAATCATTGAAAAATCAGAATTCGGTGGAACTTGTTTAAACGTTGGATGTATCCCAACTAAAACATACCTTAAAAATGCTGAAATTCTTGATGGTATTAAGATTGCTGCAGGTCGTGGTATCAATTTAGCATCAACTAACTATACAATTGATATGGATAAAACAGTTGATTTCAAAAACTCAGTAGTTAAAACGTTAACTGGTGGTGTTAAAGGTCTATTGAAATCAAACAAAGTAACTTTATTTAATGGTCTTGGTCAAGTTAACCCTGACAAAACTGTTACAATTGGTTCAGAAACAATTAAAGGACGTTCTATCATCCTTGCAACTGGTTCTAAAGTTTCGCGTATCAATATCCCGGGAATTGATTCTAAACTTGTTTTAACTTCTGATGATATCCTTGACTTACGTGAAATGCCTAAATCACTTGCAGTTATGGGTGGTGGAGTTGTTGGTATTGAACTTGGTTTAGTATGGGCATCTTACGGTGTTGATGTAACTGTTGTTGAAATGGCAGACCGCATCATCCCAGCTATGGATAAAGATGTATCACTTGAATTACAAAAAATCTTAGCTAAAAAAGGTATGAAGATCAAAACTTCAGTTGGTGTTTCTGAAATCGTTGAAGAAAACAATCAATTAACATTGAAACTTAACAATGGTGAAGAAATTGTTGCTGAAAAAGCTCTTCTTTCTATCGGACGTGTTCCACAAATGAATGGTCTTGAAAATCTTAATCTTGATATGGAACGTAACCGTATAAAAGTTAATGAATACCAAGAAACTTCAATCCCTGGTATCTATGCACCAGGTGATGTTAACGGAACTAAAATGCTTGCTCATGCTGCATTCCGGATGGGTGAGGTTGCAGCAGAAAATGCAATGCGTGGAAACACTCGTAAAGTTAACCTAGAATATACTCCTGCAGCAGTTTATACTCACCCAGAAGTAGCAATGGTTGGTCTTACTGAAGAAGACGCACGTGCTAAATATGGTGATGTATTAGTTGGACGTAACAGCTTTACTGGTAATGGTCGTGCTATTGCTTCAAACGAAGCTCAAGGTTTCGTAAAAGTTATTGCTGATGCTAAATTCCATGAAATCCTTGGTGTTCACATCGTAGGACCTGCAGCTGCTGAAATGATTAACGAAGCTGCTACAATTATGGAATCTGAATTGACAGTAGATGAATTATTACTTTCAATCCATGGTCACCCAACATTCTCAGAAGTTATGTACGAGGCATTTGCTGATGTATTAGGCGAAGCAATCCATAACCCACCAAAAAGAAAATAAGCATAAATGATTAATAAAAAAGTTTAGGATTTTTCCTAAGCTTTTTTGAATGGCTGGGCTGCATATAAAAATATTGATAGAATATTAAAGTCACAAAAGTGCTTGAAACTACTGAAAAATCAATCTTTTGACTTGTTTAATTATAGCGTTTGTCTTAAAATATTAAGTAATGACGTAGAAAACAATTAGGAGTAGAAATGAAATATATCGTTAACAAAAGTAATGACCCTGCTTATAATATTGCTTTAGAGGCTTACGCTTTTCGTGAACTTACAAGTGAAGATGAAATCTTTATCTTATGGATTAACGAACCTGCAATCATTATTGGTAAGCACCAAAATACCATTCAAGAGATTAACAAAGAGTATACTGATGAACATGGTATCCATGTCGTTCGTCGTTTATCTGGTGGTGGTGCTGTATATCACGACTTAAACAATTTGAACTATACCATTATTTCTAACAAATCTGAAGAGGGTGCCTTCGATTTCAAAACTTTCTCACAACCAGTTATTGCAACTTTAGCTGATTTAGGTGTTAAAGCAGAATTTACTGGACGCAACGACCTTGAAATCGATGGAAAGAAATTCTGTGGTAACGCGCAAGCTTATTACAAAGGTCGTATGATGCACCATGGCTGTCTCTTGTTTGATGTTGATATGTCAGTGCTTGGCGATGCCCTTAAAGTAAGTAAAGATAAAATTGAATCTAAAGGAATTAAATCAGTTCGTGCTCGCGTAACCAATATCCTTAATGAATTACCTGAAAAAATAACTGTTAATGAATTTTCAGATAAAATCTTAGAAAAAATGAAAGAAACATATCCAGATATGACTGAATACGTCCTTTCTGAAGATGAATTAGTTAAAATTCAAGAATCAGCGGATACACAATTTGGCACTTGGGATTGGACTTATGGTAAAGCACCTGAGTATACAATTGAACGCAATGTTCGCTACCAAGCAGGTAAAATTAATACTTTTGCTAATGTTCAACAGTCAGTCATTAAAAATATCAAGATTTATGGCGATTTCTTCGGTATTAAAGACGTTGAAGACATTGAAAAAATTCTCATTGGAACTAAATATGAGTACAAAGATGTACTTGAAAAACTTAAAACGATTGATACTGCTCAGTACTTCTCACGTATCACAGTTGAAGAGATTGCAAAAGCAATCGTTGCATAACAAAAAAGTTTCCCATAAAATGGGAAACTTTTATTTTTGTTCAAATTCAGCTTTACTTTTAACATCTGCATATTCTTCAGAAACTTCATTTCCAAGGACAGTAGTGTAGTCAGTCAATTCTATTGCTGAACCATATTTATTTTTCAAGGCAGTCGTCACTAACCGGTAGGTTAGATTAACATTCCGAGATAGGATTGGTCCGTGGAAGTAGCTACCAAAGACATTTTTGTAATGAACGCCTTCAGTCTGATCTACCTTATTGTTGCCATTTCCGTAGACAACTTTCCCTAAGGGGTTCTCATCATCTGATAAGAAGGTACGACCCTGATGGTTTTCGAAGCCATAGTAGGTTTCATTAAATTCTTCATTATGAATTTTAATATCTCCGATGTAGCGATTTTTATTTTGGCTTAACGTGTAATGTCCCATTACCCCGATACCATCAATTTTCTCGCCATTTGCTTGGACGTAATACTGTCCGAGTAACTGAAAACCACCGCAGATTGCTAAAATGACTTTCTCTTTTTCTATATAATCGGCAATAGCGGCTTTTTTTCCAGGTAAGTCACGAGCGACAATGGTTTGTTCGTAATCTTGTCCCCCACCAAAGAAGATAATATCGTAATGGTCTGGATCAAGGTCATCATCAATTGAGACAATATCGACAGTAACTTGAGCACCGAGTTTTTCTGCAACGTATTTGAGCATTAAAACATTGCCATTGTCACCATAAGTGTTCATTAGATTTCCATATAAATGAGCAATTCTAATTTGGTATTTATAGTCCTGTCTTTCAGGAGATTGTAAAGAAGTGTATGTCATTAGTTCATCTCCTTATTCACGATATGACGGTTTGCAAGCAACTCTCGGAATTGAAGCATAGCTGTATAAGTAGCTAAAATATAAGCGTGATCCGTTTCTTGTGCTTCAATTGCTACCATAATATCTTCTAATTTTTCAGCTTGAGTAATTTTAGTTTCGTCATAACCTGTAACACGAAGACGACGGGCAATTTCAGAATGACGGACACCACCAGCATTGATTTCAGTAATATCCATTTGGTTAATCAATTCAAAGTTAGCATCCCAAATCCAAGAAGTATCAATACCGTCAGCATAATTGGCATTAAGTAAGACTGATAATGAGAATGGGAAGTCTGCCAAGTTAATCATTTCTAAAGCCTGACTAGCTCCAACTGGATTTTTAATCAGCACAATAGTACATGTTTTATTGCCAATAGTAAAAGTTTCTTGACGACCAAAAACAGCACGGCTCTTTTCAAAACCAGCTTTAATTTTTTCTGGAGCTACTCCGAAGAATTCAGCTACTGAAACGGCAGCTAGGGCATTATAAATGTTGTATAAGCCTCCGACATTAATTTTATAGGATTGATTATCAATTACAAATTCAGACATATTATGACTGATATTAGTCAATTCTGTTAATTGATAGTCTAGCTCTGGTCGCTCAAATTGACAATTTGGACAAATGTAATGTCCTAAATTAGCATAGGTGTTTAAACGATAGTTTAAAATATGCTCACAATTAGGGCAAAGAATTCCTTCAGTATTATAATGAGCTAATTTTGGTTCATGGTCTTCTGTATTGAAACCATAGTATTTGACCGGATTATCAAGCTCTTTAGAGGCAAAAATTGGACTATCACCGTTGCTGAGGATTGTAGCTTCTGGAGCATTTTTAGCACCATTAATAATCATTTGATAAGTTGTATAAATTTCACCATAGCGGTCCATTTGATCACGAAAGATATTAGTAAAAACGAACAAACTTGGTGTGATATATTTAGTAATTTTAGGAAGACTTGCTTCATCAATTTCTAAAACAGCAATCTTCTTACCGGATTTACCAGTCTTAGCAGTTAAGAAAGTTGAAACAATTCCTGTAATCATGTTGGCACCACTTGGATTAGTTAATACTTGTCCAAAAGCTTCTTTTAAGATTCCAACAGTTAGTGCAGTTGTTAAAGTTTTACCATTGGTTCCAGTGATTACTACAATTTCATAATCTTTGGCAAGGGAGTCTAAGATATCCTTGTCCATTTGTAAAGCCAATTTACCAGGATAAGTTGATCCACGACCAAGTTTATTCAAAACAAATTGAGCTGATTTTCCGGCAGTAATGCCCATAAACGTCTTAATTTTCATGTTTATATTTTAACATACAATTGATAAATTTAGATACAGAAAATCTTAAAGAAACATGATATAATATTTACAATGCCAATTTTACTAGGAAAGAGGGAAAAATGAGTAATTTTAATAATATTGATTCAAAATTTATAATGAACCTCTTTAGTGATCCCTGGATACTTACTATACATATTCTTGATATTCTAATTGTTGCTTATGTCATTTATCGTTTCATAAAGGCATTAGCGGGAACTAAGATTATGTCATTGGTTCAGGGTGTCGTCTTCTTTGTATTACTTAAAATAATTGCAGAATGGGTTGGTTTTACCACAATTACCTATTTGATGAACCAAGTTATTACTTATGGGGTAATAGCGGGCGTTATCATATTTGCACCAGAAATTCGAACTGTTTTAGAGAAATTTGGTCGCAGTACACAAGTATTCCTCCAAAAAGAAACGAAAACCAGTGAAGAACTTCTTGTAGATGCTATTGTAAAATCAGTTTCCTATATGAGCCCAAGGCGAATTGGTGCACTTATTGCAATACAAGAAACACAAACACTACAAGAATTCATTAGTACTGGGATACCTTTGAACGCGGAAATTTCCAATCAGTTATTGATAAATATTTTTATTCCAAACACACCATTACATGACGGTGCTGTTATCATTGCTGATAATAAGGTTAAATCTGCTTGTTCTTATTTACCATTATCAGAATCTATGTCCATTTCAAAAGAATTTGGTACACGTCATAGAGCAGCAATTGGTTTATCTGAAGCTTCAGATGCTATAACCATTGTTGTTTCTGAAGAAACGGGTGGAATTTCAATTACGCATAAAAGTCAATTTTTGCATGATTTGTCAATGGATGAATTTGAGTCTACACTCAAATCGTTTCTCATTACAGATGCAAAAAATGATTCACCTTGGTATAAAAATATATTGGGAGGCAAATAGACGTGAAAAAGTTTTATAATAGTCGCCTTTGGCTTGGACTTGTTTCTGTATTTTTTGCTATTCTCTTGTTCTTATCTGCTGTAAGTAATTCCAACAATGCTTCTTCACAAAAAAATAATCCAGTTGAGACTTTTACACAAAGTATAACTGATGTGCCAATTGATATGAAATATAATAGTGATAAATACTTTATCAGTGATTATTCATACGGTTCTCAAGTCTACCTTTCATCAACGAATAGGGTAAAACTGGATTCAGAAGTTAACGGTGATACACGACATTTTAAAATTGTCGCTGATTTAACCAATTCAAAACCAGGTAAGGTATCAGTGCCTTTGAAAGTCTCTAATTTACCAATTGGTTTAACAGCAAAAGTGACTCCGGATCGTTTAACAGTCACAATTGGACGAAAGAAAACAAAATCTTTCCCAGTTACAGGTGGTGTAGATCCAAAACAAATTGTTTCTGGGTATGAGATTGCAAGCATTACTTCAACTGATAAACGAGTTGAAGTTACAAGTGATGAATCTAAAATTGATTTAATTGATCATGTGGTTGCTAAATTACCGGACAATGTTAAGTTATCCTCGGATTATAATGATACGGTTACCTTACAAGCAGTCTCTGCAGATGGCACAATTTTAGCAAGTTCTATTAATCCTGCTAAAACAGACTTAGAAGTTAAAATTAAAAAAATTAGTAAGACAGTTCCAGTATCTGTCCTAATGACTGGTCAAATGAGTGATCGAGTTAGTGAAATACAACCACGCTTGTCTAGACAAACTGTGGTTATCTCTGGACCTAGAGAGGTTCTAGATACTATAAATGAAGTTACTGCCAAAGTTGATATTACTGATGTGACAAAGTCAACAAGCAAAACAGTTACTTTATCAGAAGAGTCTGTCACAATTGAACCGTCATCATTGAATGTTCAATTAACAGTCAAAAAGAAGTAAAAAAACTTAAACAGAAGAATTTGGAGGAAAAAGCGTTCGTCGCTTAAATAAATATGGGTAAATATTTTGGTACAGATGGTGTCCGTGGAGAAGCTAACGTTGAGTTAACTCCTGAATTAGCATTTAAACTTGGTCGTTTTGGTGGCTATGTCTTAAGTCAACATGAAACAGAAAGACCAAAAGTCTTTGTTGCACGTGACACTCGTATCTCTGGTGAGATGCTTGAATCAGCATTGATTGCTGGTTTATTGTCAGTCGGAATTGAAGTTTATAAATTAGGAGTTCTTGCAACTCCCGGTGTTTCTTACTTAGTTAGAACTGAGAAAGCAAGTGCTGGTGTTATGATTTCAGCAAGTCACAATCCTGCTTTAGATAATGGTATTAAATTCTTTGGATCAGATGGTTTTAAATTAGCTGATGATCAAGAATTGGAAATTGAAGACTTACTTGATGCTGAAGAAGATACACTTCCACGACCAAGTGCTGATGGACTTGGGACTTTGGTAGAATATCCAGAAGGTTTACGTAAGTATGAAAAATTTCTAGTTTCAACTGGCTTAGATTTAGAAGGCATGAAAGTTGCTCTTGATACTGCAAATGGTGCTGCATCAGCTACTGCCCGTGATATATTCGTCGACTTACATGCTGATATTTCTGTTATTGGTGAAAAACCTGATGGTTTAAATATCAATGATGGAATTGGTTCGACACACCCAGAAAAATTACAAGAACTAGTAAAAGAAACCCAATCAGAAATTGGGTTAGCATTTGATGGTGATAGTGACCGGTTGATTGCTGTCGACGAGAATGGTGAGATTGTTGATGGTGACAAAGTAATGTTTATCATTGGGAAATACCTTTCAGAAAATGGTCAACTTGCCCAAAATACAATTGTTACGACGGTTATGTCAAATTTAGGTTTCCATAAGGCTTTAGATGAACATGGTATTAACAAAGCTGTAACTGCAGTTGGTGACCGTTATGTTGTTGAAGAAATGCGTAGATCCAACTATAATTTAGGTGGGGAACAATCTGGTCATGTTATTATTATGGATTATAATACAACAGGAGATGGCCAATTAACAGCTATTCAGTTGACAAAAGTTATGAAAGAAACTGGTAAAAAATTATCAGAGCTAGCTGCTCAAGTCACAATTTATCCTCAAAAACTCGTTAACATTCGTGTTGAAAATAGCATGAAGGATAAAGCCATGGAAGTACCAGCAATCTCTGAAATTATTACAAAAATGGAAGCTAAAATGGAAGGCAATGGGCGTATCCTAGTAAGACCAAGTGGTACTGAACCACTCTTACGTGTTATGGCTGAAGCTCCAACTGACGCAGAAGTTGACTATTATGTTGATACAATTGCTGATGTTGTCCGTGCAGAAATTGGAATTGACTAAAAAGGGTGTCGTTAATACGACACTTTTTTGATAAGATTAATTAGATAGGGTATTGAACGTGAAAAGACAAATTGAAGCTGTAATTACTGCCTTGGATCCTCAAGCCTCGGCTTACTTTAAGTCGATTATTCCAGAATACCAAAATGGTTATATCGATTACATTTATCAATCAGATAAAGCTGATATTCAGAAAAGAAGACTAAAGTACATTAGTAAACTCTTTCAAATATGGCAAGATAATCCTTGGTACTATATCATGCCTATGAGTCAACATAGTGCAGAAGTTATTGCAAATGAATGGCAGTACAATCCACCATATGATTTTTATTATCTTAGTGGCGATCCAGAAGATTATACTGAATTAATCACTCCTGAAGGTCGGCAAAATAATTATTTCCAGGTTATTCGAAATGGTATTTTGTTCGGCTTTGCCTCATTTGAAATTAATGATAAGGAGCTGGAAATTGGACTTGGTATGGCACCAAAATGGACAGGTCAATCCTATGGAAAAGACTTCCTTAGGACGATTGAAGATTATACTAAAGCTAATTATTCATGCGACACCCTTGTTCTTAATGTCGCTGCCTTTAATAGTCGTGCCATAAGCTTATATACAAATAGCGGTTATAAAAAGATTGAAACTTTTAAACAGACAACTAATGGAGCTGATTTCGATTTTATCCGAATGGAAAAGAAACTGAATATCACATCTTAAAAACCACTCAGCTATGTTTAAAAAATCAAAAATGGTATAATAAGGTTATGTTAATAAAACCCGAATCTGCTTACGTGCACATCCCTTTTTGTACACAAATCTGTTATTATTGTGACTTCTCAAAAGTCTTTATCAAAAATCAGCCTGTAGATGATTATCTACGGGCTCTTATTGCTGAGTTTCGCTCTTTTGGAATAAAGAAATTACGGACTATATATATAGGTGGTGGGACTCCAACTTCTATTACAGCCCAACAATTAGATTATCTCCTGACCGAATTGGTCAAAGACTTAGATTTGCCTTATTTGGAAGAATTTACTATTGAAGCCAATCCAGGGGACTTAACTCCGGATAAAATTGAGGTTATGAAAAAATCAGCCGTTAATCGTGTTTCACTCGGCGTTCAAACCTTTAATGATAAACACTTGAAACAAATTGGGCGTAGCCATAATGAGGCACAAATATATAGTACGATCGACAGTCTAAAAGAGGCTGGATTTCATAATATTTCAATTGATTTAATTTATGCACTTCCCGGTCAAACATTGGACCAAGTCAAAGAAAATGTGGCTAAGGCCTTGGCCTTGGATATTCCTCACCTTAGCCTTTATAGTTTAATTTTAGAACACCATACTATTTTTATGAACAAGATGCGCCGTGGTAAGTTAAACTTACCTACGGAAGACTTAGAAGCTGAAATGTTTACCTACATTATTAATGAAATGGAAGCCAATGGCTTTGAGCACTATGAAATTTCTAACTTTTCAAAACCAGGATTTTATAGCCAGCATAATCTAATGTATTGGAACAATGATGAGTATTACGGCTGTGGAGCTGGAGCTTCGGGTTATTTGGATGGTGTGCGTTACCGCAATCGGGTGCCCATCCAACACTACTTATCTGCAGTGGAAGCTGGCGATGCAAGACTAACCAATGAGGTTCTCACGGCTAATGAAAAGATGGAAGAAGAACTCTTTCTTGGTCTGAGAAAAAAAACAGGGGTTTCAAAAAGTCGATTTCAAGGAAAATTTGGCATTTCATTTGATAGTAGGTATGGTCAAATTGTTGATAAATTAGTTAAACGAGGACTATTACAAGAAGACCAAGATCAGGTTAGAATGACTAAGAAAGGTCTTTTCCTGGGAGATTCAGTTGCTGAAGAGTTTATTTTAGAATAGGGGAAAAAATGGGACTCATTTATAAAGAAGAATTAAAATTAGGTTTTGATATGTGTGATGTGAAATTAGATGTCAAATTGCCTCACTTGATTTCATATTGCCTTGGTTTATCAGGTCGTCAAACTGAGTTGCTCCAAATGAGCGACCAAAAAGTATTGGATGACTACCATTTAATTTGGATTATTACTGACCATGAATTGACACTGGACCGTTTACCACGTTTTGGTGATACAATTACCATTGAGACAGAGCCCTTTGCATATAACAAACTGTTCTGTTACCGTCGTTTTACAATTTTTGACCAAGACCATCAGCAAATGGCGGAAATTATTACTCACTTTGCCTTGATGGACCCAGATACTCGTAAAGTGGCCCATATTCCAACTGATTTGGTTCAGCCTTTCGAAAGTGATTTCGTTAAAAAATTACGTCGCACACCAAAAATCAAGACTTTAGAAAATCCGAAAGAAAAAATCTACAATGTTCGTTATTATGACTTGGACATGAATGGCCATGTTAACAATGGGAAATACCTTGATTGGATCTATGACGTCATGTCTTATGATTTCCTATCTAAGCACCGCCCTGTAGCAATTCAATTAAGATATATCAAGGAAGTGTCCCCTGATGGAACTATTGTTTCCAGATATGAACAAGACCAACTGACAACGACTCATGATATTACAGCAGATGGCAATCTGCATGCGCAAGCCATTATCCAATGGAAAGAAATAGAAGACTAAGAAAAGGAGCAAGATTTGACTTATAAAGGCTATTTGATTGATTTAGATGGAACACTTTATAAGGGAAAGGACCGAATTCCGGCTGGTGAGAGATTTATTGAACGCCTACAGGATAAAGGCATTCCTTATTTGCTGGTAACCAATAATACGACTAGGACGCCTGAGATGGTTCAGGAGATGTTGGCTAATCAGTTTAATATCGTGACACCTCTTGAAACGATTTACACGGCAACTATGGCAACTGTTGATTACATGAATGATATGGCGCGTGGGAAAACAGCTTATGTCATCGGTGAGACTGGCTTAAAGACGGCAATTGCCCAAGCTGCCTATACTGAAGATGTAGAAAATCCAGCCTACGTAGTTGTTGGTTTAGATAGCAAAGTTACTTATGACAAATTAGCAACGGCAACGCTGGCAGTTCAAAAGGGCGCTATCTTCATTGGAACCAACCCTGACCTTAACATTCCTACGGAACGTGGCTTGATGCCGGGGGCCGGCTCATTGGTGGCCTTGATTGAAGCGGCGACACGAATCCAACCAGTCTTCATTGGCAAGCCTAATGCGATTATCATGAACAAGGCTTTAGAAATCCTCAACATCGACAGAAAAGATGTTTTGATGGTTGGCGACAATTATTTGACAGATATTATGGCTGGTATTCAAAATGATATTGCAAGTCTCTTAGTAACTACTGGCTTTACAGCAGCAGAAGAAGTGCCAACTTTGCCAATTCAACCAAGCCATGTCATTGCTAGCCTAGAGGAATGGGATTTGGAATGAGAGAAAAACTACAATTAGGAATTCTTTGGTTTTGGTTATTAGGCCTTTCTGTGCTTGTTACCATCTATTTAGCTTGGGTCTTTTTTCCAACGGAAGTAGACGTATTGAATATCAGTAAAGCAATTTTTATGTCTAAACATTCAATTATCTATAACTTTAATGGGTTAATGGATTATCTAACTAATCCTCTGACTCATAAACTTGTTTTTGCCAGTTTCAGAACATCCAAAGAAGGACTAGCTCACTTCAAGGATGTCAAAATGCTTTTTCATTTTTGTCAATTAGTCGTTCTGATATTAGCCTTTCCTGCAATCCGTTTTCTAATCAGTTCACTGAAGAATAAAAGTATCATCTTTTATCAGAATTTTTTCAGAATGGCTTTTCTATTACCATTACTGATTGCTCTTCTCGCACTGATGATTGGCTTTGATAACTTCTTTACCCTATTCCACCAAGTTCTCTTTCCAGGGAAAAGTAATTGGTCCTTTAACCCTAGTACTGATCCAATTATCTGGATTCTACCTGAAGACTTTTTCATGCATTGTTTTGTGGGATTTTTGGGGATTTATGAGTTTGTATTTGGGCTATTCTATCTAATTTCTGTAAAACTAAAAAAAAGAATGTAAGTTCACTGATAGCGCTTGCATTTTTTTGTTTTAGCATGTTAGAATGAATTATAATATAAACAGATAGATTAGGGGACTCTAATGGAAAAAACTTTTTTTATGATAAAACCGGATGGTGTGAAACGTGGTTTGATTGGTCAGGTTTTGTACCGGATTGAACGTCGTGGTTTCAACTTGGAGAAATTGGAACTCTGTCAAGCGAGTCCAGAATTACTAAAACAGCATTATAGTGCTTTGGTTGAAAAGCCTTTCTATCCAGAGTTGGAAGCTTATATGACAAAGGGTCCAATTTTAATTGGAATTATTTCTGGGAATCGTGTTGTCTCTTCTTGGAGAACTATGATGGGCGTTACTAATCCAAAGGATGCTTTACCAGGTACAATTCGTGGTGATTTTGCGCAAGCACCCGGGGATACTGGGGGTATGGAAAACGTGGTCCACGGTTCTGATTCTCCTGAAGCAGCGCTTAGAGAAATTGATTTATGGTTTGGTAATCATGAATTAGATCAAAAATAAAAAAATAGTCTGCTCTGACATTTTCAAAATTTGAAAACTGAGCGACTATTCTTTTTTTGTATCTATTTTAGGAAGGTATTTATCTTTCAAGTTTAAACGATCTTGATAAGCTTCATCTTTGGTTGCCCGTAGCGGACCACTGTGATGCTGACCTTTGACACAGATACGACCAATATAACCTTTGTGATGCTTGTAGACACCTTTATAACCAGTGGTATTATTTTTATTCTGGCGATTAGTAAACATGTCCATTTCAACACCATCAACAAAAGTCTTCTTTTGATTAAGGGTGCTTAAGTCAGACAGACGTGTATCTTTTTGTAAACATCCACATGAACGTGTTTTACCACGTCGCAAAAGAGATGTGTAGGATTCAATGATATTGCCACAGATACATTTACAAATATAGACAATTTCATTGTTTCCAGCTCTTTTGCTTGTTTTAGCAAGAACTGTCAAGCGACCAAATCTCTCTCCCGTGAGATTTAATGTTTTCATTCTATTAATATATCATAAAAATGTAAATGATATCTTAAATTGTTGCAATATATTAAATAATGTTAATTTCATTTATATTACGAGATTATAGCATATTAGCAATTAAGCTCATGTTATTTATCTAGCTAGAAGTATACTTTTCTGATATAATATAATGAATTGAAAAATGTGTATAGGAAACCAAAATGAACAGTCAAGAACTTAAAAATCGTCAAGAAAAAATTAGAAATTTCTCTATTATAGCCCATATTGATCATGGGAAATCAACTCTCGCGGATAGAATTTTAGAAAAAACTGAAACAGTTTCAAGTCGTGAAATGCAAGCCCAATTATTGGACTCTATGGACCTGGAACGTGAACGTGGGATTACAATTAAATTAAATGCCATTGAACTAAATTATACTGCTAAAGACGGTGAGACTTATATTCTTCATCTAATTGACACACCTGGTCACGTCGATTTTACTTATGAGGTATCGCGTTCTCTGGCTGCCTGTGAAGGAGCGGTTTTGGTTGTTGATGCAGCTCAGGGGATTGAAGCACAAACCTTAGCCAATGTTTATTTGGCCTTAGATAATGACTTGGAAATCTTGCCAGTTATTAATAAAATCGACTTGCCTGCGGCTGATCCTGAACGAGTTCGTCAGGAAGTTGAAGATGTGATTGGTCTTGATGCCTCTGAAGCTGTTTTAGCTTCCGCTAAAGCTGGTATTGGGATTGAAGAAATCTTGGAACAGATTGTTGAAAAGGTTCCAGCACCATCTGGTGATGTCGATGCCCCATTGCAAGCCCTGATTTTTGACTCAGCTTACGATGCCTACCGTGGTGTTATTTTACAGGTTCGGATAATCAATGGTATTGTAAAACCTGGTGATAAGATTCAGATGATGTCAAATGGTAAAACCTTTGATGTTACCGAAGTTGGTATTTTTACACCGAAAACAGTGGGTCGTGAATTCTTAGCAACCGGAGACGTTGGTTACATTGCCGCATCTATTAAGACGGTGGCTGATACGCGCGTGGGTGATACTATCACGCTTGCAACCAATCCTGCTGCTGAAGCCCTGCACGGCTATAAACAAATGAACCCAATGGTTTTTGCCGGCCTTTACCCGATTGAGTCTAACAAGTACAACGACTTGCGGGAAGCTTTGGAGAAGTTGCAGCTGAATGATGCCAGCTTGCAGTTCGAGCCAGAAACCTCTCAAGCCTTGGGCTTTGGTTTCCGCTGTGGATTCCTGGGTCTCTTGCATATGGATGTTATCCAAGAGCGTTTGGAGCGAGAGTTCAACATCGATTTGATCATGACAGCGCCGTCGGTAGTCTACCAAATCAACACCACTGATGGTGAAATGGTACGCGTCTCAAATCCGTCTGAGTTCCCAGATCCAACTAAGGTTGAGTCTATTGAAGAACCTTACGTCAAAGCTCAAATCATGGTGCCTCAGGAGTTCGTCGGGGCGGTGATGGAATTAGCCCAAAGGAAGCGCGGCGATTTCGTGACCATGGATTATATCGACGACAACCGCGTCAATGTTATCTATCAGATTCCTCTGGCAGAAATTGTCTTTGACTTCTTTGACAAGCTCAAATCATCAACTCGCGGCTACGCCAGCTTTGATTATGAGATTTCCGAATACCGCAAATCACAATTGGTGAAAATGGATATTCTCCTCAACGCCGAAAAAGTCGATGCCCTCAGTTTTATTGTCCATCGCGAATTTGCTTATGAACGTGGAAAACTCATTGTTGAAAAATTAAAGAAAATCATTCCACGCCAACAATTTGAAGTGCCAATCCAAGCAGCCATCGGGCAAAAAATCGTTGCCCGCTCCGACATCAAAGCCTTACGTAAAAACGTCCTGGCCAAATGTTATGGTGGTGACGTTTCTCGTAAACGCAAACTCTTAGAAAAGCAAAAAGCTGGTAAAAAACGCATGAAAGCCATCGGTTCAGTTGAAGTACCTCAGGAAGCCTTCCTAAGCGTTCTATCAATGGATGATGATACTAAGAAATAATTATTATTATTAAAAATGAAGACAAAGTACTTTGTCTTCATTTTTTGTACTTTTCATTTGTAGTGAATGAATGTTTTAGAAATCCAAGGGATTCCAGGCTTAATTTTTCAGCCTCGTCTAAAAAATTCCCATTAATTTAAAACATGATATTTTAAATAATTATACCACTGAGAAAAGTAAAGAAATTAACAATTTTTTAAATACTATGCAAACAAAATAGTTAAGCTTTAATTTTAATAGTCAAACTTACGAGTTTATTAAATAAAAATTTCTAAGTTAATAATTTATGACTTTTTAAACTTAATAATTATAGCTAATACAAAAAATAAATCAGCAGTCTAAATACATAGAAATGTTTCTCAGTGATCTTAATTTTTGAAATGGAATATTTCTGACCCTAGTAAAATGTTCATCTTTCTTATTTAATTTGGTAAAATAAATTAATAATGATTCGAAAGGTATGGTTATGGTATCTATTATATGTTCTAAGAATTATAAAATAAATAAACAAGCTTCAAGTGAAGTTTTAAGAACCTTACCTGAATGGTTTGGAATCGAACAATCTACTCAAGCCTACATTGAATCTGCTTGTATTGTACCTTGTCTTATTGCATACGATAATGATGAAATAATAGGTTTTCTTTCTATTATTGAATCAAATGATTTTCTAGAAATTGATTCAATGGGAGTAAAGCCTATATACCATAAACGAGGAGTAGGCAGGCAGTTAATAAATAATTTGATTGAATATGCGAGAGTAAACAACTACTTGGGGATTATTGTTAAAACATTGTCTGATAAGCATCCTGATATAAATTATAAATTGACTAGATTATTTTATCATCACCTTGGCTTTGTTGATAAGCGCGAATTGTTAATCTGGGGTGAGGAACTTCCCTGTATAGAAATGGAGTTATTAATTGATGAAAAATGAAATTAATTCAAAAGAACTAGTAAATCGCATTGGTCAGCTAGCTTTTGAGGTGACGCAAAATGGGGCGACTGAGCCTGCTTTTATTGGTCGATATGATAATTTTTTTGAAAAGGGGATTTATGTTGATGTGGTGAATGGTCAGGTCCTCTTTTCTTCTTTAGATAAATTTAATTCGGGTTGTGGTTGGCCAGCTTTCTCTAAGCCAGTCGAGAATCGTGCGGTGACACACCACGATGATCAATCTTTTGGGATGAGACGGATAGAGATACGAAGCAAGGAAGCTAATTCTCATCTGGGTCATGTCTTTAATGATGGTCCCAGTGACAAAGGTGGTTTACGCTACTGTATCAATTCGGCTTCTTTGCAATTCATTCCGTATAAGGAAATGGCAGCAAAAGGCTATGGTAATTACTTGGCTTTATTTGATGGTGGAGAAGATAATGGATAAAGAGCTTGTTTTAAAAGAAGCGCAAAAGTGGGTGAAAAACAAACTTGATGGCGAATCAAGTGGTCATGATTGGTGGCACATTGTGCGCGTACGAAATACTGCTAAGACCATAGCTGAAGCAGAAGGAGCGGACTCCTTCGTTTGTCAACTTGCAGCCTTACTCCATGATATGGCTGATGAAAAATTAAATGCTGACCCTGAAGCCGCACGTCAAGCAATAATTGAATGGCTGGCTAATCATTTAATGGAGCCACAAACGAGTAAAGAAATCCTTTATATTATTGATAACATGTCTTTCAAAGGTGGGCAAGGGAAAGTTCTTGATACCATCGAAGGCAAAGTGGTTCAGGATGCAGACCGACTAGATGCTATTGGAGCAATTGGGATAGCCAGATGTATGGCCTATTCCGGTCACAAAGGGCGTCTTATTCATGATCCCAACATGCAGCCTCGTCAAGATTTAACTCCAGAGGATTACCGAAATGGCCAAGATACAGCCATTATGCATTTCTATGAAAAATTGCTTAAATTAAAAGACTTAATGAACACCACTTTTGGCCGTCAAATGGCAGAGCAAAGACATAACTTTCTTTTGCAGTACCTTGACCAGTTCTATGCGGAATGGGACGGACTGCGCTAGCTTTTATAATAAATAGGAGACAGAATATGATACGTTTAGCTGAAAAATCAGATATTCCAGGAATTTTGGTCCTTTTGAAAGATATCTGTTTGATTCATCATCAGATGCGACCAGATATCTTTAAGGAAGGCTCAGGAAAATTCAATCGAAAAAGTTTAGAAGAACTCTTAGACCAACCAAACAAACCAATTTATGTTTATGCAGATAAGAATGGACAAATACTTGGTCATTTATTTCTAGAATTTAAAATTCCTGATTCACCAGTTCGTTTGCCATATAAAAGCCTCTATGTTGAAGACTTATGTGTCTCTGAGGCTAGTCGCGGACAAGGTGTTGGAAAAGCACTGATGAGTTTCGCAGAGAACTTAGCACGTGAAAATGGTTGTTATAACCTTACTCTGAATGTTTGGAATGCCAACAAGTCTGCTTATGATTTTTACCTAGGTCTTGATTTTATACCTCAGCAGACCCAAATGGAACGTATTCTTTAATGGTTATCTGTGAAAAATGAGAAAATTATAGTAAAAAAGCCTTGATTAAAGGCTTTTCCTTTACTTGATTTTTAATCTTATCTTCGGTAAAATGAAAATTAGAAGTAGAAAGATGGTGAAATTTTGCCGACATTAGTTGATTATATTACAGAAAATAAAAATAAAAGTTTTAAAGATTTACCAATCAATGAATTAGATATTGTAGCCATCAATGAAATTGGTTACTTATCCTTTGATGATGTTGTTAAAGAAACAATTACCAGTCAATCGGATGTCTACTTGTCAGAATTGACAGTGGATGATGAGAAAGACCTATTAAACAGCGTTTATAATTATTTAATAACAAAAGAAAGATTGAATCTTTTTCATGCTATTAGACAATCAAAACGCTTTAAAGAATTAGCTCTTTCACATTATATTAATGAAATTGACGTTGAATTTGAACGCCAGTTTGCGGGCATGGTCTTTAAAATCAAAAGTCTTAACCACGTTCAAGTAGTATTTCGTGGGACAGATGACAGTTTGATTGGCTGGAAAGAAGATTTTAAATTAACCTATATGCGTGAGATTCCAGCTCATCGCGCAGCCATTTCCTTTATAAAAAATTACTTAGATGAAAACCCTGAGGATCAAATCATTGTATCTGGACATTCCAAGGGTGGCACCCTAGCCCTTTATGGAACGAGTTTTATTACTCCTAGTTATCAAGAGGCAATTAAGAAAGTTTATTTATTAGATTCACCAGGCTTATCAGAAGATTTATTAGAGAGACCAGGCTATCAATCAATTAGAAAAAAACTGATTGTTATTCGACCACAAGAATCAGTGGTTGGAGTTATGCTCTATTGTGATGTTCCACCTAAAATTGTTAAAAGTAGTGCTTTTGGAGTTTTGCAACATAAAACAAGTAGTTGGCAAGTCGATGCTAAAGGGAAATTTGTAACTGTTCCCCATCCAAGCAGTCTTAGTCGAAATTTAGAATTAACTTTTAAAGAATGGAATAGACAACTTTCAAAACAGGAATTAAAGATGGTTTGTGATTTGTTTTTTGATGCTTTAATCAGTAGTGGTATCACAAGCCTCCATGCCTTTACTTTTGATGAAAAAGCCTTTGTCAATTTCTATCAAGTTCTCAGTAGTTTACGTTCAATCGACCAAGCTCATAAAGCTGTCATGATTAAATCCATGAGACAATTAATTCATGATTATACTGGTATCCGTAAAAGAGAAGTATCTGAAAAAATCCAAGGACGAATTGGTGCTATTTTAAAGAAACGTGCTTAATATTAATATTAAAACAAGTTTTAAAGGTTGAGCTTCTCCGGTTTACGTTTTATAGTTGACCGACCCTAAGGGGCAAATGCTATAATAGACTAATAACGGAGGTTTAATTATGGTTGAGACAGTAAAAATGAACAATGGGTTAGTCATCCCAGTTTTAGGTTTAGGAACATGGATGATTAATGATGAGAATGTTGAATCCGTCGTATCCCAAGCTTTAAAGTTGGGTTACCGTCATATAGATTCTGCACAAGCATATGGTAATGAAGCTGGTGTAGGAAAAGGTATTTTCGTATCCGGGATTCCTCGTGAAGAGATTTTTGTAACTAGTAAAGTAGCAGCTGAACATAAAAATTATGATGATGCAGCCGCATCAATAGATGAGTCCTTAAAAAAGCTAGGTTTAGACTATTTAGATTTAATGATTATTCATAGTCCACAGCCATGGACTGAATGGCGTCAAACGGATAAAAACTATGACAAAGGGAATATGGAAGCATGGCGAGCCCTTGAAGATGCTCAAAAAGCTGGAAAAGTAAAATCGATTGGGGTATCAAATTTCCTTATCAATGATTTGAAGAACATTCTTAAACATGGCACAGTTAAACCAGTCGTAAATCAAATCTTAACACATATTGGAAATACACCATTTGACTTAATCGAGTTTTGTCAAAAAGAAGATATTATTCTTGAAGCTTATTCACCAATTGCACATGGTCAAGCATTACAGAACCCTACAATTATAGAAATGGCCGAAAAGTATCAGGTGTCAACTGCTCAGTTGTGTATCAAATACGTTATGCAATTGGGAATGGTTGCCTTGCCAAAATCAACTAACCCAAATCATATGTTGACTAATATGAAACTTGATTTCACGGTAGATAGTAAGGATATGACAATTCTAAAAGCAATCAATGTAACAGATTATGGCGAATATACAAAATTCCCAGTCTTTAGTGGTAAATAAAAGTTGAAGTTTTCTTCAACTTTTTTTATTTTTCTCTTGACTTAGAGTTAACTCCAAGGATTATCATAGAAGAAATAGAAAAGAGGGGAATATGAAAAAAGTAGTTTTAGTAACAGGAGCAGGACAAATTTCATTAGCAATTACGCGTAGAATTGCCTACGGCTGTCAAATTGTCTTAGGGGATAAATCAATAGTAAATGCCCAAGAAATGGCGACAGTCTTAAGCCAAGCTGGTTTTGATGTGGTAGCTAAAGAAATGGACTTATCTGATAAAGAATCTATTTTGGACTTTATTACATACGCGCAAAATTTTGGTGAAATTCATTATATGATTAATGGCGCAGGCGTTTCACCATCACAAGCTTCAATAGAAAAGGTTTTAGCTGTCGATTTATATGGGACAGCTGTCCTATTGGAGGAAGTTGGTAAAATTATTGCTCAAGGCGGCAGAGGTGTTACCATTTCAAGTCAGTCAGGTTTTAGAATGCCGGCACTAACTGAGAAACAAGACCGAGCATTGGCGATGACTGATCCAAATCAACTGTTAGACCTAGACTTTTTGCAAGTTGACCAAATTGAGAACAGTTTGCACGCTTATCAGCTTGCAAAACGAGCAAATGAGAAAAGGGTTATGGGTGAAGCCGTTAAATGGGGCAAAAGAGGAGCTCGTATTAATGCTATTGCCCCAGGCATTATTGTTACACCACTTGCTTTGGACGAATTTAATGGACCACGAGGAGACTTCTATAAGAATATGTTCGCTAATTCTCCCGCAGGCAGACCAGGTGCAGCAGACGAAGTAGCTAATTTAGCAGAGCTTGTTCTAAGTGAACAGGCAGCTTACATGACAGGCTCAACACTCTTAATTGATGGTGGTGCGACAGCTTCTTATTTCTACGGACCTTTAAAACCAAATAAAGAAAGTTAGGCAAGAGATGATACCAAAAGATTTATTGATTGATAGCTATCGTAGGATTAATCAAGCAATGGTTGAAAAGGATATTGAAACTTTAGAGAATATAATTTCAAAGGACTCTGTTTTGGTTCATATGACTGGTTATGTTCAACCTCTAGTGGAATGGCTTAGTGATATTGCAAACGACCAGATGATCTATAACTCCTCTCAGTTTGTATCAGCCACTGTTAGGGATTTAGATAATAAAAAAATGCTTGTCATTGGTCGCAGTTACGTTGTAGCTAGTATTTGGGGCAGTCGAATGCATAAGTGGCCCTTAGAAATTAAATTGACCTTTGAAGAAATTAATGGCAAGTGGCATGTTACAAACCAAATTGCTTCAACATTTTAGGAGAAATTCAATGAAAAATATATTAATTATTGGTGCGACAGGATCCTTAGGAGAAACATTACGTAGAAAATTGGCTAACCAGGATCAATATCAACTCACTTTATTTTCAAGAGGTAGTAATCTTCTAAGACTTAATGAAAATGAACAGGCTATGGCTGCTTCTGTTTTTGAAGACGAGAAGTTAAATCAAGCCATGCAAAAGCAAGATATTGTTTTTGTGGCTTTGTCTGGAAATTTACCAGAAATGATTAAACCTATTCTAAAGGTAATGTATGATAATAAGGTAAAGAGAATTGTTTTTGTCTCTTCTATTGGTATTTATAATGAAATAAGAGGCTCAGGAAATATATCAAATAATCCAATTTTACAACCCTATCGTCAAACAGCCGATATAGTAGAAGAGTCAGGTTTAGATTATACTATTCTGAGACCAGCTTGGTTTGATAATGGCTCAGATACGACTTGCCAAATCTCTCTTAAAGGTGAAACTGTAACTGGTCATGATGTTTCTAGAAAAGCCATTATTGAACTTGTATCAACTATTATTAATCAACCAGAACGCTACTTAAATCAAAACATTGCTTTATTTAGATAAGAAATATTTTTGGAACAAGATTTCATACTTTTGATAGATCTGTTCCAATAAATGAAAAATTATAAATAATTAATGTTCTTGCTTGACCTGGAGTCTACTCTAGGGTTTATAATGAAATTAATAATAAAAAAGGGGAATCATATGAAAGTAGCAACATTTATTGAAGTCGGCAAAATGGAAGTGACAGAATTTCCAAAACCTGTTATTGAAAAAGAAACAGATGCCATCATTAAGATTGTCCGTGCATGTGTCTGCGGATCTGACTTGTGGTGGTTTCGTGGTATTTCAAAACGTGAGACAAATACAGCAGCTGGACATGAAGCTATTGGAATTGTTGAAGAAGTTGGCTCAGCAGTAGATCAAGTTAAAGTTGGTGATTTTGTTGTTGTTCCTTTCACTCATGGATGTGGTTCATGTGCAGCTTGTCAAGCAGGCTTTGATGGGAACTGTACAAATCATGAAGCTGGTAAAAATATTGGCTACCAAGGTGAATACCTTCGTTATACAAATGCTAACTGGGCTTTAGTTAAAATTCCAGGACAGCCTTCGGACTACTCTGAAGAAAAATTAAATTCCCTTTTGACCCTTTCTGATGTTATGGCAACTGGTTATCATGCTGCCAAAACAGCCGAAGTTAAAGGAGGTGATACAGTTGTTGTCATGGGTGATGGTGCTGTCGGCCTCTGTGGCGTGATTGGTGCAAAATTACTTGGCGCAAAACGTATTATTGCAATGAGCCGTCATAAAGACCGTCAAGACCTAGCACTTGAGTTTGGAGCAACTGATATTGTTGCTGAACGTGGTGACCAAGCAGTCGTAAAAGTAATGGAATTAACTGATAATGTTGGGGCGGATGCTATTTTGGAATGTGTTGGCACAGAACAGTCAGTCGATACAGCTGTTAAAGTAGCAAGACCTGGTGCAGTTATTGGCCGTGTAGGTATCCCACAAAATCCAAATATGAATACCAATGAGTTATTCTGGAAGAATATTGGCTTACGTGGAGGCATCGCCTCTGTAACAACATTTGACAAAGAAGTTTTATTAGATGCTGTTTTAACAGATAAAATTAATCCAGGTAAAGTATTCACAAAATCATTTGCTTTAGATGACATCCAAGCAGCCTATGAGGCAATGGATAAACGCAAATCCATTAAATCATTAGTTATTATCAGCTAATAAGGAATTGATATGAATATTAAGAAAGTAAGTGAATTAACGGGTGTATCAGCTGATACGATTCGTTATTATGAACGGATTGGTTTGATTCCTCCTATTGGGCGGACGCAGTCTGGAATCCGTGATTTCTCACAGCATGATATTGATGTGCTTGAGTTTGTCAGATACTTTAGGGGCGCAGGCATTCCAGTTGAAAGTTTAATTGAGTATATTGGACTTGTTCAACTTGGCGATGAAACGATTGAAGCCCGCTTGGCTATTCTGCAAGATGAAAAAGAAGCCATGGAAGCAAGACTTGACGAACTCAATCAGGCTCTGGACCGTCTCAATCATAAAATAGATAATTATAAGAATAAGATAGTTCCTCGTGAACACCAATTATTTGATAAATAAAAAGGAGATTAGTATGAACGAAGAAGAAGTTTTGAATGGTATTTTCCCACTAGGACAAGAAAATCCTTACGGGCAATTTTTCACAGGACAATCATTTTTAAAAGCTCTAGCTAAGTCACCTGATCAAAATTTGCAGGTGGGGAATGTTAGCTTTGAACCAGCTTGTCGTAACAATTGGCATGTTCATTTAGATGGTTTTCAAATTCTACTTGTCACAGCTGGTCAAGGTTGGTATCAAGAAGAAGGCAAGACTGCTCAGTTACTTAAGGTCGGTGATGTCATTGTGACCGACAAGATGGTTCGCCATTGGCACGGTGCAACTAAGGATTCATGGTTTTCTCATATAGCTATAACATCTGGTGCTAGTGAGTTTTATGAAGCAGTTACTGATGAAGAATACGACAAATTATAAGATAGAAAGTGTGATTAAATATGGCAGTTAAACAAACAGCTGGAAGAAATAACTTGGGTGAATTTGCACCAAAATTTGCAGAGTTTAATGATGATGTCCTATTTGGAGAAGTTTGGTCCAGAGAAAGTGAACTTCCTGCTAAAACAAGATCGATGATTACTGTTTCGGCATTAATTTCTGGTGGTAATTTGGAGCAACTTGATCATCATTTGAATTTTGCTAAGGAAAATGGTGTCACAAAAGAAGAGATTTCAGAAATAATTACTCATTTAGCTTTTTATGTGGGTTGGCCAAAAGCCTGGTCTACTTTTAATCGAGCTAAAGAAATTTGGAAAGATTAAGTTCAGGATTTACAAAGGAGACGAAATGGAATATACAAAATTAGGTAATACAGGTTTGGAAGTGTCAAAACTTTGTTTAGGGTGTATGAGTTTTGGAGATTCAAGTACAGGTTTTCACTCAGGTTGGCTTTTAGATGAAGATGCAAGTCGTAAGATTATTAAGAAAGCTCTCGATATGGGAATTAACTTCTTTGATACTGCTAATACCTATGCTGCCGGAACAAGTGAAGAATACCTTGGACGTGCGATCAAAGATTTTGCTGATCGTGAAGAAATTGTAATTGCTACAAAATTATTTTTTGGTGATGGTCAACATGAGGGACGTAATACTAAAGGTCTTTCACGCAAAGCTATTATCAATCAGGTTAATGCTAGTTTAGAACGCTTAGGTACTGATTATATTGATTTATTATATATCCACAGATGGGATTATAACACGCCAATTGAAGAAACAATGGCTGCTCTAAATGATCTTGTCCGTTCTGGTAAAGTGCATTATTTAGGTGCATCAGCTATGTACGCTTGGCAATTCCAAAAAGCTCAGTATGTGGCAGAAAAAAACGGCTGGACTAAATTCTCTGTCATGCAAAATCACTACAATATGCTCTATCGCGAAGATGAGCGTGAGATGATTCCTTTCTGTAAAGATTCTGGTGTTGCTCTGGTCCCATATAGTCCTTTAGCTGCTGGTCGGGTTGTTCGTGACTGGGATGCTGATACGGCAAGAAGTAAAACAGATGAAATAGCTAAATCGAAATATGACAGTACTGAGGAACAAGACAAAGAGATTGTTAAATGTGTTGCTGAGCTAGCTAAAGAGTTAGATGTTTCTCGTGCACAGGTAGCCTTAGCTTGGCTCTGGCAAAAAGGTATTGATTCACCAATTGTTGGTGTTACCAAAGAAAAATACCTTGATGATTATTTAGGTGCCTTCCAATTAATCTTAACTGATAACCAAATGGCAATGTTAGACAAAGCTTATCTTCCACACCAAATTGTTGGTGCATTGTAATTAGAAGAAGCACCTACCTTTTTGAGGTAGGTGTTTTATTTCTTATTACGTTTCTGATGTGTGAGGAATTGGATGTACATATAAATTTATTTACATTACTTTGTTATGGGTTTTACAATCAATTAGAAAAGTCTTATAATAGAGTGAGTAAAGGAGTTTCTATGTCATCTATTAAGAAAAAAGTTCCAGGTATTTTAGTTTGTTTAATTATTGCTCTTGGAGCATGGTTTTTGGGTCAGCTCTTTCCAATTATTGGTGGTCCTGTTTTTGGGATTTTAATGGGCATGCTTATTGCCTTATTTTATACAAAACGTGATCAGACCAAAACTGGTATTGCTTTTACTTCAAAATATATTTTGCAGACAGCAGTTGTGCTTCTTGGTTTTGGACTAAATTTGACTCAGATTATGAAAGTGGGGATTGAATCCTTACCAATTATTATCTCAACCATTGCAATTGCTTTACTGGTCGCCTATTTCTTACAAAAATGGATGCATATTGATGTCAATACTGCAACATTAGTTGGGGTTGGTTCATCAATCTGTGGTGGCTCTGCAATTGCCGCAACGGCACCGGTGATTAAGGCGAAAGATGAAGAAATTGCAAAAGCTATTTCAGTAATTTTTCTTTTCAATGTGATTGCTGCCATTATTTTTCCAAGTTTAGGGCAATTACTGGGCTTATCAAATCATGGCTTCGCAATTTTTGCGGGAACGGCTGTCAATGATACGTCATCAGTTACAGCAACTGCAGCTTCATGGGATGCTATTCATGGTTCTAATACTTTGGATGGAGCAACCATTGTTAAATTAACCAGAACATTAGCTATTATTCCAATTACCCTTATCTTATCTCTTTATAAGGCAAAAAAAGAAGGAAATAATGACTCTAGTTTTAGTTTGAAAAAAGCTTTTCCAACATTTATCTTTTATTTCTTGCTCGCGTCAATTGTAACAACTGTTTTTAGTGCTATGGGGCTAAATCCATCTATTTTTGATCAATTAAAAACCTTATCTAAATTCTTCATTGTGATGGCAATGACAGCAATCGGGTTAAATACAAATATCGTTAAACTGTTTAAGACTGGTGGGAAAGCCATCACACTAGGTGCCATCTGTTGGGTAGCTATCACAGTTGTAAGCTTAGCAATGCAAGCACTTATTGGAACTTGGTAAAGAGATCATTAAGATCTCTTTTTTTTGAAATTTTCTACTCTATAAGCCTCAGAATTGCAGAACTGAAAAAGTTTTGATAGTCTAGAATAATAAAGAATTTTTGGGGAGGGAATATGACAATTATCAAAAAATTGGCTTTTGTACTATTAGAATGTGCGGTTTTAGTTTTACTAGTATTTAATTTAGCAACCTTATTTCCAATTCCCTATCTTGGTTCAATTGCCAATCACTACACGGTACCCTATATTCGTCTGTGGTTGCCATTGATGATCATTTTATTTATAGCCAGTCTTGTATTTTCATTAAGACATCGCTCAAGTCGATGGCACTTAACTAATCTCCTTTTAGCAGCACTCTGCTTAGGGATTGGTCTATATATTATCATTTCAATTCAAACAAGTCTGAATCAACTGGGAGCAGGTGTCAGTTTCTTCAGATCCTATCAAGCAGAAGAAACAAGTGGTGTCGATATCAATGTTGAGACATATGACAAAACACCACTGGGCCACGCCAGACTCAACGTCTATCAAGTCGATGATGGTAAAAAAAATAAGCCAGTTTTAATTTTCATTCATGGTGGTGGTTGGATTGCAGGGCACCGCAATTCACATGCCTACTACTGGGAATCCTTTGCAAAATCAGGCTATGTGGTGGTCAGCTTAGATTATGACCTATCAAGCAAGCACCGACACCTCTCAGACGTGACCGAACGACAATTAACCAAAGGCTTTGCCTGGGTCCAAAACAACATTGAAGACTATGGTGGGAGCACCAAGAACTTATTTGTCACTGGTGTGTCTGCTGGTGGGAATTTAGCTCTGGAATTGGCATATAAAATCAATAATGGTAAGTATAGGTATGCTGATGATACGAGATTACCAAAAATTGATGCAGTGTCAGTTGCATACCCGGTAGCAGACCCACGAGCATTCTATGAAAATAGTGACCGTGTCAAAGGAGATTTAGCCAAGTATATGGCAGTATCCTACTTGGGTGGACGTCCTGATCAGTTACCTAAGAAATATTCTGCCATAACACCAAAGAATTTTATTAGTAAAAAAACACCACCAAGTTTATTTATTTCTGGGGCGAGAGATAGTTTAGTTCCACAAGAGTCAACTTATGAACTAGCCGAACAATTAACTGAAAAACTAATCACCAATAAGTTAGTCATCGTTCCTTATACCAATCATGCCTATGATCGGGTTGATGGTAACTTGGGTAGCCAAGCATATCTGAAATTAAGTAAGGACTGGTTTAAAGAAATTATGGAAAACAAGGAGAGTCAATGAGAAAATATTTACAAGAACTTGTAACAGAAATTTCCCACTATCTGGAAATATTATTATCTTTAATTTTAACAATCGCCATGATTTTCTTTGCTATATCATTAGTGGCTAATTTGCCAGGATTTTTGATAAGTGATGTCAACAATAATCACCTTTTTGAGAATATTTTAGGTCGTGCTTTGACCTTAGCGGTTGGTGTTGAGCTGATTAAGATGTTATCTAAACCTTCACCTGGTACAGTTATTGAAGTTCTCTTATTTGCCTTAACACGTCAAATGATCGTTGATCACCCAAAAATGTTTGATTTTCTTTTAGGAATAATTGCTGTTGCTATTCTTTTTGCTATTCGTCGCTATTTATTTGTCAAGTTTGATGAGTCAACTTCAATAATGATACGCGGTAGCCAAACCTTAAAAATGACCAAGATGATTGCCCATGTCTCCATTGATGGCCCCAAAGAAGAAAAACTTCGAGATTATATGACTAAACGTCTTCAAGAAGAAGATCATTCTATTTCTGTTGGAGCAGTTTTGAATCTCGGTTCCTTTGCCCTTAGGATTGATAAGATGCGTGGTGGACTGATTACAAGGGTAGAAGTCATTCGAGATTTGTAAAATAAATAAAAAGTATCATAAACTAAAAAGAGGGGTAAGATGAAAAAATTAATAAAAATCAGTTTATCCTTTTTCTTGTTGCTAGCGCTAGCTTTAATTGCTTTTGCACTATACAGACAGCTGACGAGTCCAAAAGTGGTTTTAAAAGAAGGTAATAATATTAATCCTATTATTAATTCTGACAGACAATTCATGTTAGAATTGGAAGAGAAGTATCCTGACCTGACTAAACAATTGGACAGAAGTGAATCTGCCAAAGGAACTTATGTTATACCCGGTTTAAAGCAAAGCCAGTCGCTCAAGCAAACTAAGAGTGGGAATAGAGCAGTGCTTGCAAATGATATGGTCCCGCAAGGCTTGGCAATTCTAAATGAAGACTATCTTGTAATTTCAGCTTACAGTAAGAGTAAGAAATTTAACTCTGTTCTTTGGTTGATTGAAAGGAAAACAGGAAAGTTCATTAAAACGATTGTTTTGGAAAATAAAGAACATCTTGGGGCTATTACTTATGATAATGATAATCAGGTTCTGTGGATTGCCACTATTGGTAATCACTCAGTTGCGCAAGTTCAAGCACTAACTCTAAAACAAATAAAAAACTACGATTTCAAGGATAGTAATCAGTCTATTAGTTTCTCAAAAACAGCACATTTAAAAGGCATTAAAGAAACCTCCTACATGTCCTATCATCAAGGTAAACTCTATATTGGTTACTTTAAGCTGAAAGGGCAAGGAAAACTTGCTGTTTTTTCAATTGATAAGGAAGGACAGTTGCTAAAATCAAAAGAAAAGTTAGTAAAACCAGTTCGCGTGCTTGATACTTATAGTGATATTCAAGGAATCTCCTTTTACAAGGATTCCATTTTTATGACGCAATCCTACGGATTAAATAAATCCAAACTGATTATTTTTGATAATAAATTAAGTGACCCCAAATTCCAGTTAAATAAAGGTCAAATTGAGTCGCAACTGAAGCTGCCACCTTATTTAGAACAGGCACTAGGCTATGAGGGTAAAATTTATTTACTCTTCGAATCGGGTTCAATGAAATACCGGTTAAATCCCTTATTATTCAATCTTGATCGTGTTCTTATCTTAAATGGTGATGGCATAATTAATCCATAGAATAGACATGATTTAAGATATCAATAAAAATATTCAATAAAGAACTTCAAAAGAATATTTTGAGGTTCTTTATTATTTTGATGAAAACAAGTCGAAAATTTTGTATTTTTTATTAGAATATCATATAATATATTTTCTGACAGATATAACTAACTAGTGATATGTGTCGGACCAGAAAAGGAGCAGAAAATGATAAAAAAAATTGAGATAGTTAGACCATATGCACTTACTTTATTACGAGTGGTTGCTGGATATATGATGTTATTACATGGGTTGGATAAAGTTTTTGGATTATTTGGTGGGCAAGTACCGCTTCAATCATTAATGGGTATTGGTGGCCTAATTGAGTTAACAACTGCCCTATTAATAATGATTGGA
The DNA here is from genome assembly GCF_000187935.1 of Streptococcus parauberis NCFD 2020. NCBI lineage: Bacteria > Bacillati > Bacillota > Bacilli > Lactobacillales > Streptococcaceae > Streptococcus > Streptococcus parauberis. The sequence goes on along the minus strand of NZ_AEUT02000001.1, from coordinate 746,579 downwards.
CTATTTACCAGATTAGCCTCATTTATATTATCAGGTCAAATGGCGGTTGCTTATTTTATGTTCCATGGTTTACCAGGTAATATTTTTTTACCATATGTTAATAAAGGAGAGTTAGCAGCATTATATGCAGTTGTCTTCTTCCTATTTGTTTTTGCTGGTAGTGGTGCTTTGTCAGTCGATAACCTAATAGCGAAAAAAGACAAATAGTCTTATAAAATAAATAGCTTAGAGTCAATGAAATTAATTGAAAATAAGCATAGTAAAAATTCCCAACTTTTTATAAGTAGGGAATTTTTTTTTATGTCTAGTTAACATTTTTAGATTAGGTAAAGGGAATGGTCATCACCGGATACTTTATGACGTTGAAGATAGAAGCTTAGAAATTGTTAAAAACATTATTTAGATAATAAAATTTATAAATTTCGGAATAATATATATTTGGATTTTTCAGTAAATAGGATAAATTTGGATAAATGACATAAATGGTTAAAAAATGTATAATGACAATAAGTAGAAGTCTGAAAGGAAAAAAGATGAAAAAGATATTAGTAGTTTTAACAAACACTCCAAATTTTCCTGGAAAACTAGAAGCAACTGGTTTGTGGTTAGCAGAGGCAACAGAATTTGTCAATGTGGTAACGAAAGCTGGTTTTCAAGTTGATTATATTAGCCCAGAAGGTGGCTATGTCCCAATTGACCCACGTTCATTAAAGGGAACTTACATTAAGCCAAGTGACCTGACGCTTTATCAATCAAAGGATTTTCAGGATCGAGCACTGTCAAATACCATGACAGCTAAAGATGTTAATCCAGATGATTATTTAGGAATTTATTATACAGGAGGCCATGGTGTGCTATGGGACTTCCCCAATAACTATGCTCTGCAAAAATTGACCAGTCATATTTTCACTTATGGGGGTTATGTTATGTCAGTTTGTCATGGTTTAGCTGGCTTATTAAATGTTAAAGATGCTGCTGATGACTACCTTTTAGATGGGAAGAAAGTGACCGGTTTTACTGATCAGGAAGAATTGCTAAGTGGTAAACAATCCTATATAAATTATAGTGTGGAAAAAATGGCTAAGGAACGAGGAGCAGAATTTCAAAAAACAATTCCTTATACCTCATTTGCCATTCAAGATAAACACTTAATCACAGGACAAAATCCAATGTCGGGTGGAGCTGTGGCAGACTTATTAATTCAAGCCTTGGAATTATAAGGAAAAGATTATTGAATTAGTTATAATTTTAGTATATTATCCACCAAGCCCTAATCTAATGTCAATTAGGGCTTTTTGCTGAAATTCGGAATATTTATCTGAGATTATGAAAAAATTTTAGGTTGAGAGACTGTAATTTGATATAATTGGACAAATGATAGGAAAGACGAGGACTTGTTTTGGATAAAAAATTTTTACTATTCGACCTAGATCATACCCTAATGGATTTTGACCAAGCAGAAGAAGTAGCTTTGACAGACTTATTGATTGAATGTCAGATTGCAGATATTGAAGCTTACAAGGATTATTACAAACCGATGAATCAGGCCATGTGGAAAAGTCTGGAATTAAAACAAATTACCAAACCAGAATTGGTCAACACGCGCTTTGCCAAATTATTTAATTATTTCGGAAAAGAGGTTGACGGCATCTATATGGCTGAACGCTACCAAGCCCACCTCAAGAATCAAGGACAGACCTATCCTGGGGCTACACAGTTGCTTGCAGATATAAAAGCCGAAGGCTATTCACTATATGCCGCAACTAATGGCATCACAAAAATTCAAGAAGGGCGACTTGCCCACTCAGATATTGAAACGTATTTTGATAAGATTTTCATTTCTGAGCAATCAGGTAGCCAAAAACCAGATCCAGCTTTTTATGAATGGATTGCCGAGCAAATTCCAGGTTTTGATTCGACAAAAGCACTAATGATTGGAGACAGTTTGACTGCAGACATTCAGGGCGGAAATAATGCTGGGATCGAGACAGTCTGGTATAATCCACATGGTCTTGAAAATCACAGTAAATCAGTTCCAGATTATATTATTGCAAATTATGAGCAATTAAAAGACTTGTTATTCGAGTAATTCTTAAAATTTTCTCTTTTCGTAGCGTTTTTTTGAAATCGTTGCCAAATTCTGATAGACTTTAGGTAATAACAAAAGGAGGCTTATTATGGCTTATAAAACTATCTACCCTTTTACAAATGAAGTTCTTAAAGAGTATGAGAACACTAGTGATGCACAATTAGAAGAAGTGCTAGAAACGGCACACCAACTTTACAAAAAATGGCGTAAAGATGACCAATTAGAAACACGTAAAGCACAACTTCATGAAGTTGCTGTAATCTTGCGTCGTGACCGCGATAAATATGCGGAAATTTTGACTAAAGATATGGGTAAACTTTTCACTGAAGCTCAAGGTGAAATTGAGCTTTGTGCTGACATTGCAGACTACTATGCGGACAATGCAGACAAATTCTTAGAACCAACAACACTTGATACTGATACTGGTGAAGCTTACTATATCAAACAAGCTACAGGTGTTATTCTTGCGGTTGAGCCTTGGAACTTCCCATATTATCAAATCATGCGTGTATTTGCACCAAACTTTATCGTCGGTAACCCAATGGTCTTGAAACATGCATCAATCTGTCCATGGTCAGCACAATCATTTGAAGAATTAGTTATTGAAGCTGGTGCAGAAAAAGGAACATTCACAAACCTCTTTGTTTCTTATGGGCAAGTATCACAAATTATTGCTGACAAACGTGTGGTTGGAGTCTGCTTAACTGGTTCTGAACGTGGTGGTGCATCTATCGCTGAAGAAGCTGGTAAAAACTTGAAGAAAACGACCCTTGAATTGGGTGGTGATGATGCCTTCATCATTCTCGACGATGCTGATTGGGATGAGTTAGAATCTGTTCTTTTCTTCTCACGTTTATATAATGCAGGTCAAGTATGTACCTCTTCTAAACGTTTCATCGTTCTTGAAAAAGACTACGACCGTTTCAAAGAATTGTTAACGAAAGTCTTCAAAACAGCTAAATGGGGTGACCCAATGGATCCAGAAACTACTTTGGCACCATTATCATCAGCTCAAGCTAAAGAAGATGTTCTAGCTCAAATTAAATTGGCAGTTGATAACGGCGCTGAATTAGTCTACGGTGGTGAAGCCATTGATCATCCAGGTAACTTTGTTATGCCAACGATTATTGCTGGATTGACTAAAGATAACCCAATTTACTACCAAGAGATCTTTGGTCCAGTTGGTGAAATCTACAAAGTGTCTTCAGAAGAAGAAGCTATCGAAGTGGCTAACGATTCTAATTATGGCTTGGGTGGTACAATCTTCTCAAGCAACAAAGAACACCGCGAAGCAGTAGCTGCTAAAATTGAAACTGGTATGTCATTCATCAACTCAGGTTGGGCTAGTCTTCCAGAACTTCCATTCGGCGGAATTAAAAATTCAGGATATGGTCGTGAATTAAGTGAACTAGGCTTTACTGCCTTTGTTAATGAACATTTGATTTACACACCCAAAAAATAATTAGGTTATACCTAAACGAAAGGCTTAAAGGGTATCTCTTTAAGCCTTTTTTTAGATAAGGAGTCAATGATGACAATTAAAGTATTTGCAACAGATATGGATGGTACATTCTTAAATGATCAAAATTCATATGACCGAGTTTATTTTAATCAATTATTTGCACAGTTAACTGATCAAGATATGCATTTTGTGGCTATTAGTGGAAACCAATATTATCAAATTGCAGGATTTTTTGAGGACTATCAAGACAAAATGACAATTGTCGGAGAAAATGGTGCCTATATTGTTGATAAAGGTCAACTCTTAAAATCCTATCCACTGCCAAATGATATTGTTGAAACTGTGATTGCCTATTTGGATCGTAATCAATTATCCTCAGAAGCAGTTGTCTGTGGTGAGAATTCAGCTTATATCTTAGCTTCTTCCAGTCAAGAAAATAAAGACTATTTTAGTATCTATTACACAAGACTAGAAGAAGTAGCAAGTTTTCAAGAGCTTCCCCAAGATAAGATTTTGAAGTTCTCTTTTAATACCCCATTAGATGTGACCGATGAAATTATTAAAGTCCTTAATGAGACACTATCAGGCCAAGTCCAAGCAGTTGCAACTGGTCATGGTAATGTTGATGTGATAGGGACTGGCGTAAATAAAGGCACAGCTCTAACCTATTTATTAGACCATTGGGGCTTGAAAGCTACTAATCTTGTTGCTTTTGGGGATAGTGATAATGATTTAGAAATGCTCAAGCTTACAGATAATTCATATGCTATGTTAAACGCTAATGAAAATGTTAAGAAGGTTGCCACTTATCAAACAACTACCAATAATGAAAATGGGGTTCTAGTTGTCATTGACAAACTAATTAGAAGATAGGATAGAATGACACATTTATTATTACTGGTCATTTACATGGCTTTTATTAGTTTAGGATTACCAGATGGCTTACTCGGTGCAGGCTGGCCTGCCATGCAACTGGAAATGGGCTTACCTGTTTCTTATATGGGGATTCTAACCACCATAATCTCCATGGCAACAATCTTTTCAAGTTTACAAAGTAACCGACTTAACAAAAAGTTTGGAACCGGCATGGTAACTGCAGTCAGCGTAGCCATTACAGCCTTCGCTATTCTTGGTTTTGGTCTCTGTCATTCATTTTGGGTGATTTGTTTATTAGCCATTCCATATGGTTTAGGTGCGGGATCCGTTGATGCTGCCTTAAATAATTATGTTGCGCTGCACTACTCAAGCAAACATATGAGTTGGTTGCATTGTATGTGGGGTGTAGGTGTTTCGACGGGGACCTATTCCCTTGGATATGCGATGAATCTGGGAAACACATGGAATAGTGGCTATATATTAGTGGGAGTAATACAGGTTATTTTCACAGCTGTGCTCTTTATGAATTTGCCACTTTGGACAAATGACCATGTTAATCCCAGTGAGAATCAGCAAGTTGCTAAAGTCTTAAGTTTTAAAGAAGTATTGGCCATTCCTGGTGCCAAAGAGATAATGCTGACGTTTTTTGCCTACTGTGCACTGGAATCAGTGACGGGACTTTGGACAAGTTCCTATATGGTTGAAGTTAAAGGTTTGAGTGTACCTATGGCAGTTACATTTACCACCCTCTTTTATCTGGGCATCACACTTGGTCGTGGGATAAATGGTTTTATGGCCATGCGTTTTACCAATGATCAGTTGATTCGGATTGGGCTCGTATTAATTGGGTCAGGTATTCTGATTTTCTTAATTCCTTTGCAAATCCATGGCCTTACTCTAGCAGGTTTGCTCTTAATCGGCTTAGGGTGTGCACCAATTTATCCATGTATTATTCATTCCACACCGGAGCATTTCGGTAAGGAACGGTCACAGGCAATGATTGGTGTCGAGATGGCCTTTGCTTATATGGGATTTGTCATTATTCCCCCATTATTTGGTGTTATTGCCCAATATATCTCAATGTCCCTTTTCCCAGTAGTACTGATTAGCTTATTATTTCTTATGGCAATTATGCATACAAAAGTGGTTAAGATTCATATCATCGAATAAAGCTTATTTTAGGATTCAGGATTCAAAATAGTTTATAAAAATACTTCTCATCGTGATGAAAAGTTTTTTTTTGCTATAAGTATTATCACTTCTTGCTTTATGAAAAATATTAATTTATATGTATACTAAGAATTTGCTCCATCAGCTCTTTTTTGACTCTTTCAGGCTAAAATTTGGTAGAATAGTATTTATGAATGATCTGATTAAACATAAGCTGGAATTGCTTCCTGATAGTCCAGGATGTTATCTCCACAAAAATAAAGACGGCAAAATAATCTATGTTGGAAAAGCTAAAAATTTAAAGAATCGGGTTCGCTCTTATTTTAGAGGAAGTCATGATACCAAGACTGAATTATTGGTTTCAGAAATTGCTGATTTTGAATTCATTGTAACGGGCTCAAATACAGAAGCTCTTCTTTTAGAAATTAACTTGATACAAGAGAACATGCCTCGATATAACATCAAGTTAAAGGATGACAAGTCTTATCCCTTTATCAAGATTACTAATGAGCATTTTCCGCGTCTATTGATTACTCGCCAAATTCGTAAGAATGATGGACTCTATTTTGGCCCTTATCCTGATTCTTATACAGCAAATGAAGTCAAAAAGCTTTTGGACCGAATTTTCCCTTTTAAGAAATGTACTAACCCTGTAAACAAAGTTTGCTTTTATTATCACATCGGCCAGTGTAATGCCCATACCATTTGTCAAACTGATAAAGCTTACTGGGATGGCCTGGTGGAAGACGTCAAACTGTTCTTGAATGGTAAAGACGACAAAATCATTGATGGTCTAAAAAGAAAGATGAAGACAGCTTCCGAGGAATTGGAGTTTGAACGAGCTGCTGAGTATCGTGATTTGATTTCGGGAATTGCTACGCTGAGAACCAAACAACGAGTGATGAGTAAAGACTTAATGGACAGAGACATTTTTGGCTATTACGTCGAAAAAGGCTGGATGTGCGTTCAAGTTTTCTTTGTTAGACAGGGGAAATTAATCCAAAGAGATGTTAATATGTTCCCCTACTATAACGAGGAAGAAGATGATTTCTTAACTTATATGGGGCAATTTTACCAAGATAAAAGACATTTCCTACCCAAGGAAGTCTTCATTCCTGCTAACATTGACCACGAACTGGTAGAAGCTATTGTCCCAAGCAAGATAATTAAACCACAACGTGGTGAGAAGAAGCAGCTAGTCGCCTTAGCAACCAAGAATGCACGTGTCTCCCTTCAACAAAAATTTGATTTGCTGGAAAAAGATTTGAAAAAGACAAAAGGGGCTATTGATAATCTAGGTGAGTTAATGGCTATTCCAACACCTATTCGAATTGAAGCATTTGATAACTCGAATATTCAAGGAACAAGTCCAGTCGCCGCTATGGTCGTCTTTGTCGATGGAAAACCAAGTAAAAAAGATTATCGAAAATTCAAAATCAAAACAGTCACTGGACCAGATGACTATGCCAGTATGCGGGAAGTTATCTCCAGACGTTATAGTCGGGTTCAAAAGGACAACTTACAAGCTCCAGATTTAATTATCATTGATGGAGGACAAGGGCAAGTTAATATCGCTAAGGATGTCATTCAAAATCAACTCGGCTTATCTATTCCAGTTGCTGGTTTGCAAAAAAATGACAAGCACCAAACCCAAGAACTCTTGTTTGGTGACCCCTTGGAAGTGATTGATTTACCCCGCAATTCAGAGGAATTTTTCTTGCTTCATCGCATTCAAGATGAGGTTCACCGCTTTGCTATTACCTTCCATAGACAGGTTCGCAGTAAGAATTCTTTCTCCTCAAAATTGGACAATATTGAGGGGCTTGGTCCTAAGCGCAAGCAAACCTTGCTCAAACATTTTAAGAATATGACAGCTATTGGTAATGCCACTGTAGATGAGATAAGGGCCTTGGGGATTCCAGAAAAAGTTGCCGAAAATTTACTAGCTAGTTTTAATCAAAAAAAATGACTAACTTTTGGTTGAAAATTGCAAAAAAAACATGAAAACAGTTTCAAAAAATGATAGAATAAGGTGTACGAAAATAAAGAAAGATAGGAAGTTTTGCTATGAAATTTCTAGAATTGAATAAGAAACGCCACGCTGTTAAATCATTTAATGATCAAAAAGTTGACTTTAAAGATTTACGGACAGCCATCGAGATTGCGACTTTAGCACCAAGTGCCAACAATATTCAACCTTGGAAATTTGTTGTGGTTGAAAACAAAAAAGCTGATCTTGCTAAAGATATGGTTGAAGGAAATAAAGTTCAGATTGAACAAGCACAGTACGTTGTTGCTGTTTTCTCTGATACTGATCTTGCTCAACGTTCGCGTAAGATTGCCCGTGTCGGTGTCAAATCATTGCCTGATGATTTAATTAGCTATTACATGGAAACTTTACCTCCACGTTATGACAAATTCCAACCTGATCAAAAGAGTGATTACCTAGCTTTTAATACTGGCCTTGTGGCAATGAACTTAGTTCTTGCATTGACTGACCAAAAAATTTCTTCTAATATGATTCTTGGTTTTGATAAAACTATCGTTAATGAAATTTTAGATGTGGATTCACGTTTCCGTCCTGAGATTTTAATCACTGTCGGCTATAGCGATGAGCATCCAGAGCCAAGCTACCGTCTACCTGTTGATGAATTAATTGAACGTCGTTAACAATTTGCCAGAGCATTCTATTGGCAAACATGGTATAATACTACTATAAATAATAAATGGTTAAGTAAGTTGTATGTGATCATACAGCTTATTTCCCTTTAGAAGAGGAGTAATTGAATGATAGATTTTAAAGCAGAAGTTGAAGCACGTAAAGAGGTCATGTTAGAAGACCTCATTAGCTTATTGCGCATCAATTCTGAGCGTGATGATAGTCAAGTTGATGATAAACACCCATTTGGCCCTGGTCCAGTTAAAGCTTTGGAGCATTTTCTAGCAATGGCTGAACGTGATGGTTACCAAACACGAAACATTGACAACTATGCTGGTGACTTTGAATTTGGTCAAGGTGAAGAAGTACTTGGAATCTTTGCTCACTTAGATGTTGTTCCAGCAGGTGCTGGTTGGGATACAGATCCATATGAGCCAGTGATTAAGGACAACCGTATTTATGCGCGTGGGTCTTCAGATGATAAAGGACCTACTTTAGCTTGTTACTATGCTTTAAAAATTATCAAAGATTTAGGTCTTCCTGTTTCTAAAAAAGTACGATTCATCGTTGGTACTGATGAGGAATCTGGATGGGGCGACATGGATTATTACTTCGCTCATAACGGACTTAAAGACCCTGATTTTGGTTTCTCACCAGATGCCGAATTCCCAATCATCAATGGTGAAAAAGGTAATATCACGGAGTACCTTCATTTTGATGGTGCTAATGATGGTGCTTTTGTCCTAAAAAGCTTTAAAGGAGGCCTTCGTGAGAACATGGTTCCTGAATCAGCAACAGCGCTTATCACCTCAGCTCATGAGTTTTCTGTTTTAACAGCTGCTTTTGAACAATTCCTTGCTGAAGAAAATGTGACTGGACAAATCACAGAAGAAGCAGAAGGCATTAAAGTTACTGTCATTGGTAAATCTGCACATGGGTCAACACCAGAACTTGGTATTAATGGAGCGACTTTATTAGCTAAATTCCTCAACCAATTCACATTTGCAGGACCTGCCGAAGCATTCCTTAAAATTGCTGGCCTCACATTGCATGAAGATTTCGATGCCAAAAAACTTGGGCTTGCTTTTGTTGATGAAAAAATGGGTGCCCTTAGTATGAATGCTGGTGTCTTCAACTTCGATCAGCTAGCTACTGATAACACAATTGCCCTTAACTTCCGTTATCCAAAAGGGATTGATCCTGAAGGACTTAAATCTGGTCTGGAAAAATTAGCTGGCGTTTCACGCGTGAGCTTATCAGAACACGTCCACACACCACACTATGTATCAATGGATGATGAATTAGTTGCTACTTTACTGTCAGTCTATGAAAAACAAACTGGCCTTAAAGGATTTGAACAAGTTATCGGTGGTGGTACATTCGGACGCTTACTAGAACGCGGTGTAGCCTTTGGAGCAATGTTCCCAGGCGACGAAAACACAATGCACCAAGCCAACGAATACATGCCATTAGATAATATCTTCCGCTCAGCAGCAATCTACGCAGAAGCCATCTATGAATTAATTAAATAGACAGAAGAAAAGAAGCCGCAAGGCTTCTTTTTTGCTGATATGATATTTGATTTTATTTTTTGATACTTTTCATCTGTGGTGTGGACAGCAGATGAAAAGTATTATAGGACTTTATTTTCCCAAACAAAATTGACTAAATAGTTGTGTGATTAATTCATCTGGGGCTGCGTCGCCGGTGATTTCTCCCAGGATTTCCCAGGTTCTGGTTAGGTCAACTTGGAGGAGGTCTACGGGCATGCCAAGAGCTAGGCCGTCGTTAACTGCTTGTAAGCTTTGGACTGCCTTTTCAATTAATGAAATGTGACGGGCATTGGATAGATAGGTTGCGTCATGTTCAACCAGTCCTGCATTATCAAAGAAAAGTTGATTGATGCGGTCTTCAATTTGATCAATGTTTTCATTGTTAAGAACTGAGATTTCAATATAATCTGATGGCAATTGGTCTTTCTCAATTTGAACCTCAAGGTCTGTCTTATTGAGAAGGATAATGCGGTTGCTATCTTGACTGAGGTCAAGAAGGATATGGTCTTGCTCGGTTAACTTTTCTGATGCATTAAGAACAAGTAGTACCAAGTCTGCTTCGTTGAGAGCTTTCTTGGAACGTTCGACACCAATTTTTTCCACTATATCTTCGGTATCGCGGATGCCGGCAGTGTCAACTAATTTTAGGGGAACGCCTTTGATGTTCACATACTCTTCAATCACATCACGTGTAGTACCTGCTATATCAGTAACAATGGCCTTTTCTTCACGCAAAAGATTATTGAGCAAGCTTGATTTGCCGACATTCGGACGGCCAATGATGGCAGTGGAGAGCCCTTCACGAAGGATTTTCCCACGGCGGGCAGTGCGCAGCAAATTCTCCAAAAGCGTCTGGAACTCTTGGGTTTTCTCTCGCATTAAAGCAGTAGTCATTTCTTCGACGTCGTCGTACTCGGGATAGTCGATGTTCACTTCTACTTGGGCTAAAGTGTTGAGAATCTCCTGGCGAGTGTCATCAATCAACTGCTTAAGGGAGCCATCTAATTGCTTCACAGCAATATTCATGGCCTTGTCCGTTTTAGCACGAATGATGTCCATAACAGCCTCAGCCTGGGTTAAATCAACGCGTCCATTGAGAAAGGCGCGCTTTGTAAATTCACCTGGTTCAGCCATACGAGCCCCGTGCTTAATTAATAATTGGAGGATTTCATTTGTGACCGCAATTCCACCATGAGTGTTGATCTCAACAACATCCTCACGGGTAAAAGTCTTAGGCTCTCGCATGACAGAAACCATGACCTCATCGAGAATTTCATCTTTATCTGGATCAAGGATATGCCCGTAATTAATAGTATGGCTAGCAACACTTGCTAAGTCTTTTCCTTTGAAGACTGATTTTGCAATATCTAATGCCTGACTACCTGATAAGCGGACAATCCCAATTGCCCCTTCACCAAGAGGCGTTGAAATAGCTGTAATTGTATCAAATTCTTTAGTTATACTCATAACTTTAATTGTAAGATAAGTGCCCAAAGAATGCAAGGTTTTGTCTCTGTTAATGATTTTATGAATGACCTCGTATAAGTTTTGTTTCATGAAATTTTGAGGTTGTAGTATAAGTGTCAAATTTATCAGATCATTTACTTCTTCTCTAAAATTCTTTCGGAAGTTAGATAAAATTGCCTGCTAATAAAAAAGTTTCAAAAGGAGAAGATAAATGACTTCAACTTCATTTTGAAAGTTGCGTTTCACGCCACTTTTCATTAACAAGTTAGGGCTTTCATGGTATAATAAAAATATCTGAACACTTTTTTATTAGGAGGAATCATGGAAGCACTAAAAAAACAAGCTGGTGTAACAGCTGCTCAATTTGTTACTGATGGAATGACTGTTGGTTTAGGGACAGGGTCAACTGCTTATTTCTTCGTAGAGGAAATCGGTCGTAGAATAAAGGATGAAGGTTTACAAGTTGTAGGCGTAACCACTTCCAGTGCAACAACTAAACAAGCAGAAGGTCTAGGTATTCCTTTAAAAGCTGTTGATGACATTGATAGCATAGATGTAACAGTTGATGGTGCTGATGAAGTTGACAAAGACTTCAATGGAATCAAAGGTGGGGGAGCTGCTCTTCTGATGGAGAAAATTGTAGCGACACCAACTAAAGAGTACATTTGGGTAGTTGACGAATCAAAAATGGTTGAACATTTGGGAGCTTTCAAATTACCAGTTGAAGTTATCCAATATGGTGCAGACCGTTTGTTCCGCGTATTTGAAAAAGCAGGCTATAAACCATCATTCCGAGTGAAAGAAAATCAACGTCTAATCACTGATATGAAGAACTATATCATTGACTTAGACTTAGGCAAAATCGAAAAACCTTTTGAGTTTGCTGAAATGCTGGATAAAACTGTAGGTGTTGTTGAGCATGGTCTCTTTAATGGTATGGTCAACAAAGTCATCGTTGCAGGAAAAGATGGTGTTAAAGTCCTCGAAGCTCCAAAAAAATAGTGTTTATAAAATAAAAAAATATTTATAGGTTTTAGGGAGCCAACCGTAACCTCCCTTAGATTGGAGACATATGTCTAAATTTAATCGTATTCATCTAGTTGTGCTAGATTCAGTAGGAATCGGTGCTGCACCTGACTCTGATAACTTTTTCAATGCTGGTGTTGCTGATACAGAATCTGACACATTAGGCCATATTTCAGAACAAGTTGGTTTAACAGTTCCAAATATGGAGAAAATCGGTTTAGGAAATATTCCTCGTGAAACAACTTTGAAAACTGTTGCCAAGGAAGAAAATCCTAGTGGCTATGCTACTAAATTAGAAGAAGTTTCTCTTGGTAAAGATACAATGACTGGTCACTGGGAAATCATGGGTCTTAACATTACAGAACCTTTTGATACTTTCTGGAATGGTTTTCCAGAAGAAATCTTAACAAAAATTGAAGAATTCTCAGGTCGTAAAGTCATTCGTGAAGCTAATAAACCTTATTCAGGTACAGCTGTCATTGATGATTTTGGCCCTCGTCAAATGGAAACTGGTGAGCTGATTATTTACACTTCAGCTGACCCTGTTCTTCAAATTGCTGCGCATGAGGAAGTTATTCCATTAGATGAGCTTTATCGCATTTGTGAATATGCCCGTTCAATTACTTTGGAACGCCCTGCACTTCTTGGACGAATTATTGCCAGACCTTATGTGGGTACGCCTGGGAACTTTACACGTACTGCCAATCGTCATGACTATGCTGTCTCTCCTTTCCAAGATACAGTTCTTAATAATTTAGCAAATGCTGGTGTGCCAACTTATGCCGTCGGAAAAATTAATGACATCTTTAATGGGTCTGGTATCACAAATGATATGGGGCACAACAAGTCAAATAGCCACGGTGTGGATACATTGCTTAAAACAATGCAATTGCCAGAATTTACTAAAGGTTTCTCATTTACTAACCTAGTTGATTTTGACGCCAACTTTGGTCACCGTCGTGATACGAAAGGCTACCGTGATTGTTTGCATGAGTTTGATGAACGTCTTCCTGAGATTATTGCTAATATGAAAGAAGATGATCTCTTGTTGATTACGGCTGACCATGGAAATGACCCAACTTATGTGGGGACTGACCATACGCGTGAATACATTCCGCTTTTAGCTTACTCACCATCATTTACTGGCAATGGTCTGATCCCTCAAGGACACTTTGCGGACATTTCAGCAACAGTGGCTGAAAACTTTGGCGTTGAAACAGCGATGATTGGTCAATCATTCTTATCTGAATTGAAATAAGGAGCCATATGGGAAAAGTAACTATTTATCACAACCCCAACTGTGGAACTTCCCGCAATGTACTTGCAATAATTCGTCATGCAGGCATTGAACCTCAAGTAATTGAGTATTTGCAGAATCCGCCGAGCAGAGAAAAATTATTGGATTTGGTGGCAGCAATGGGCATTTCCTTCCAAGAACTTGTGCGCAAAAATGTACCAGAGTATAATCAGCATGGTTTAGATAAAGAAGCTGTGACTGAAGATGAGATTCTGGATGCCATGATGGAAGACCCTATCTTGATTAATCGTCCAATTGTTGTAACAAGAAAAGGGACAAAACTTTGCCGTCCATCAGAAGCCTTACTTGAGATATTACCTGTTCCACTACCAAGTCCTTATACTAAGGAAGATGGTGAAGTGGTTAATCCATTATAATTTTAGGAGATGTATATGTCGTTAATGACAAAAATTAATGAAACAAGAGATTTTTTGCTAGCAAAAGGTATTACTGAACCAGAATTTGGTCTTATCTTAGGATCAGGTTTAGGAGAATTAGCTGAAGAAGTTGAAAATGCCATCGTAATTGATTACTCAGAAATTCCCAACTGGGGACAGTCAACAGTTGTTGGCCATGCTGGGAAATTAGTATATGGTGAATTAGCAGGACGTAAAGTACTTGCTTTGCAAGGTCGTTTCCATTTTTACGAAGGTAATCCTCTGGAAACGGTAACTTTCCCTGTGCGTGTGATGAAAGCTTTAGGTTGTACTGGTGTCCTTGTAACAAATGCTGCTGGAGGTATTGGCTATGGTCCTGGCACATTAATGGTAATTACAGATCATATCAATATGACTGGCAATAATCCATTGATTGGTGAAAACTTGGAAGAATTTGGTCCACGTTTCCCAGATATGTCTGACGCTTATACCTCAGATTATCGTAAAACTGCCCTTACAGTTGCTGACAAATTAGGCATAAAACTTGAAGGTGGTGTCTATATTGGTGTTACAGGTCCGACTTACGAAACACCTGCTGAAATCCGTGCCTTCAAGACACTCGGTGCAGATGCGGTTGGTATGTCAACTGTTCCAGAAGTCATTGTTGCTGCCCATTCAGGAATGAAAGTTTTGGGTATTTCTGCCATTACAAACTTTGCTGCTGGTTTCCAATCAGAATTAAACCACGAAGAAGTAGTTGAAGTAACACAACATATCAAAGAAGATTTCAAAGGATTGGTAAAAGCAATCCTTGCTGAACTATAAAATAAAATTCTAAAAAAATAAAATCAGAAAGGTGAGGGCTGAGCTCATGGATTTGAACTCAGGCTAAGGACTTGGTCAAAAAGATAAACTGTCTAGTATCTGTGATGCGTCGTCAGTTTCCTATTTTTACTTTGTTCTCTGTCGCCCTTCATATCTTAAATTATGTCTATTCATATTTCTGCGCAACCTGGCGAGATTGCCGATAAGATTCTTCTTCCGGGGGATCCTTTGCGTGCTAAATTCATCGCTGAAAATTTTCTTGAAGATGCTGTGTGTTTCAACGAGGTTCGTAACATGTTTGGTTACACTGGTATGTACAAAGGACAACGTGTTTCTGTAATGGGGACTGGGATGGGTATGCCATCTATTTCTATCTATGCCCGCGAATTAATTGTTGATTATGGGGTGAAAACCCTTATCCGTGTGGGAACTGCTGGTGCTATTGATCCTAATGTTCATGTCCGTGAATTGGTCTTAGCACAAGCTGCGGCGACAAATTCTTATATTATCCGTAATGATTTCCCAGAATTTGATTTCCCACAAATTGCTGATTTTGATTTGCTTGATAAGGCTTACCATATTGCAAAAGAGATGGGTGTAACTACTCATGTTGGCTCTGTATTATCTTCAGATGTTTTTTATTCAAATATGCCTGAACGTAATATGGCTCTTGGGGAACTAGGCGTTAAAGCAATCGAGATGGAAGCTGCAGCCCTCTATTATTTAGCTGCACAACATGGTGTTAAAGCTTTGGGAATCATGACAATTTCTGATAACTTGAATGATCCAAGTGAAGATACTAGTGCAGAAGAACGTCAAACAACTTTCACTGATATGATGAAGATTGGACTAGAAACGCTGATTGCCTATGACTGATTTAAATGAAACAATAGACATCCTTTTGGATGTCTATGCTTATAGTCACGCATTTAAAGTTGCATCAAAAATGACGAACCTTTCTGAGGATACCTTATTTTTGATTGAATTATTAAAAGAACGTCGTGAACTCAATTTAGAATTTCTCTATGAGCATGAGGCTGATACAAAACGTATCGAAGAAAAGTATCAAATTCCTTTATTTATGAATGAAGATAAATTGGATGAACAACTTGCTAATTACATTTTAGATTTAGAAGTAAAAGTCAAAAATGGTGAAATTATTGATTTTGTTCGTTCGGTTTCACCAATCCTTTATCGTCTCTTTTTGAGGTTGGTAAAATCACAAGTACCTAATTTAGATACTTTTATTAATGATGCTAAAAATGAGGAGTATGATACTTGGAATTTTGATGCTATGTATCAAGCTCACTTGCCATTGTTTGATAACTATTTATCAAAACGTCAAAGCCGCAATATTACTAGTCGAAGTCTTAGTGACTTAATTCAATTATCTGACTTACCTACTGACATAAAAACAACTGTCGAAGGTTTAAGGAAATTTGAAAAATCAGTTCGTAATCCGTTAGCTCATTTAATCAAAGCATTTGATGAAGAAGAGTTACACCGGACAACCCAATTCTCTTCGCAAGCTTTTCTTGATAAAATTATTGAGCTGGCCACTTATGCTGGAGTGGATTATCAACGCACGCCATTTTACTTCGATCGGATTAATACTGTCATCGAAGAGCAGTTACAATTAAAATAAGCTAGTCATTGGATGACTAGCTTTTGTCTTTTAAAATTGAACCTCTTTGATCAAATAATCAATAAAGGCTTGGCCCATTTTTGATAAATTTGCCTTTTCGTGTGTGATATATACAATATCGATAATGTCAGGAACATCAAGTGGGATTGCAACAATCCCATCTCCGTTTAAATTACTGTTCAGAATGCCACTGGCGATGGTATAACCATCTAAACCAATCATAAGATTAAACAAGGTTGCTCGGTCACTGACCACGATGGATTTGGGATGACTGATTTCTGACAACATTTCTTCCGAAAAGTAGAAGGAGTTGTGTAAGCCTTGATCATATCTGAGATAAGGGTATGGTTTTAAATCATTGAAGGTTAAACGTGTATGCTTGGCAAGCGGATGATTTCGACTGATAAAAATGTGAGGGTGAGCCTTGAAGAGTGGTGTCGCAATTAAGTGGTCATCCTCCATCATCTTGCTTAGGACATCACGGTTATAGTCGTTTAAAAATAAAACACCAATTTCAGATCGGAAGTTTTTAACATCATCTAAGATTTCCCAAGTTCTTGTTTCACGAAGGAAAAGTTCATACTGGGTCATATCGGTTTCTTTTAATAGTGAGACAAAAGCATTAACAACAAAGGCGTAGTGCTGTGAAGACACACTAAAAAGTTCTCGTTTAGAATTGAGATTTTTATATCTGTCTTCTAAGAGGGATGTTTGCTCAACAACTTGGCGTGCATAAGATAAAAATTCGACACCATCCTTTGTTAGGGTGATACCCTTTGGATTTCTATTAAAGATAGTAATTCCCATCTCGTTTTCTAAATCCTTAACAGCATTTGAGAGGCTAGGTTGAGTAATGAAAAGTTGTTTTGCTGCGACGTTCATCGAGCCACATTCAACAACTTTTATAATGTAATGTAATTGTTGTAATCTCATACTTTCAGTCTATATTAAATAGCAATTTTTATCAAGATTAAGTATCCTCAACGGTATATTTTTAAAAACCATATATATTACAAACTTAAAAATATACAATTTCTAATTTAAAAAGATAATTTAGAAAGTAACCGTCTTCATTGAAATTTATTGAATTTTTGTTAATATTCTAATAATCAAAAATTGCAAAAAATGTGAAAATTTGGTATAATTTTCCTATATTTCTATGTAAAAACATGATTTGGAGACTTATTAAATGGCAGCAAAATCAAGAAGTAGACGCGGTTCTACAAGTAATGGAAGCAGGAGTTTTAGCGTCATAAATCTCGCTTTACTTTTATTGTTTACAGTGCTTTCACTTATAATTACATTCTTAATGTATACTTATAATTTCCTTGCATTCCATCATTTCAATTTAATTGTGGCTGGAATTTTATTTTTGCTCTTTTTGTTATGGCTTATCTTAATTATTAGAAAACGAGCAAGATTTCTATCAATGATTACTTTGATAATTGCTAACATTATTTTGGCAATTACTCTTTTTGCTTTTAAACAAACTATTGACTTTACAGCACAGATGAATAAAACGGCATCTTTCTCAGAAGTTGAAATGTCAGTAGTTGTTCCTAAAGATAGTTCAATTCAATCTGTTTCTGAGTTGAAAGAAGTTGATGCACCAACTGATATGGATGCATCGAATATTCATTCTTTGTTAAAGCGTATTAAAGAAGACAAAAAAATTGATTTAGCAAGCAATAATGTTGCTTCATATAAGGAAGCTTATGACAAAATGATGATTGGTTCTTCAAAGGCGATGGTCTTAAATAGTGCCTATGGTTCATTGATTGAGCAATCAGATGCCAACTATAGGGATAAAGTTAAGACTATTTACACTTACAAAGTCAAAAAAGCAATCAAATCGTCAAATAAACTGTCATCAAATAAGGATTCCTTTAATGTCTATATCAGTGGTATTGATACTTATGGCGCAATTTCTACAGTTTCACGTTCAGACGTGAACATCATTTTGACTGCCAATACTAAGACCCACAAAGTTCTGTTAACAACAACACCTCGTGATTCTTATGTGAAAATACCTGGCGGCGGAGGAGATCAGTACGATAAGTTAACTCATGCTGGAATCTATGGTGTAGAGACTTCTATGGCAACTCTAGAAAGTCTATATAACATCAAGATTAATAACTATGCAAGAATTAATTTCTCGACTTTCATGGATCTAATTGATTTATTAGGTGGCATTGAAGTTAATAATGACCAAGCTTTTAGTGCAAATGGTTATGACTTCCCACAAGGTCGGATTGCTCTGAATTCAAAACAAGCTCTAACATTTGTTCGCGAACGTCATTCACTACAAGGTGGAGATAACGATCGTGGTAAAAATCAAGAGAAGGTCATCTCGGCAGTTATTCTAAAATTATCAACAATTAAATCACCAGCTCAATTTACATCAATTGTAACGGGATTACAAAATTCAATTCAAACTAATTTATCATTAAATCAATTGATGACATTAGCAAATTCACAGGTAGCTGATAAATCATCATATACAGTAACGTCACAAGATGTTACTGGTTCAGGGTCAACTGGTGAATTACCATCTTATGCAATGCCAGGTTCTGCTCTATACATGTTAAAACTAGATGATCAGAGTGTCGAAACTGCAAAAGAAGCAATAAAAAATACCATGGAGGGGAACTAAATGATTGATATCCATTCCCACATCATTTTCGATGTGGATGATGGTCCGCTAACAATAGATGAAAGTTTATCGTTACTCGAGGAAAGTTATAAGCAAGGTGTTCGTACAATTGTATCAACATCACATCGCAGAAAAGGAATGTTTGAAACACCAGAAGATGACATTTTAAATAAATTTAAGCATGTTAAACGGGAAGCTGCAGATAAGTTTCCAGACTTAACTTTGTTATACGGTGGTGAATTATACTTCACAGCAGACATTCTAAAAAAACTGGAAAATAATGAAATTCCTCGCATGAACGATACACGTTTTGCTTTAATTGAATTTAGCCAGATGACCCCATGGAAGGATATCCATTTAGCTTTATCTCAAGTGTTAATGTTAGGAATTACACCAATTGTCGCGCATATCGAACGCTACGCAGCTCTTGAATTTAATGGGGACCGTGTGCAGGAGTTAATTAATATGGGTTGTTACACGCAAGTCAATAGTGCCCATGTCTTAAAAGCGAAGCTATTTGGTGATAAACTTAAAATCTTTAAAAAACGTGCCAAATACTTTTTGGATAAGGACTTAGTCCATTGTATATCAAGTGATATGCATAATCTAAAAAAACGTCCACCATATATGAAACAGGCTTATCAAATCGTTGAAAAGGATTATGGAACAAGACGGGCAAGAAAACTTTTTGAAGAGAATGCTGCAAGTTTGATCAATAACGAATTTTTATAGGAGAATTTATGAATAACATGGAAAAACCAACAATGGAAATTGATGTATTGAGTTTATTAAAGAAGTTATGGACGAAGAAGTTTTTAATTATTTTCATGGCCCTGTTTTTTGGGACTTTGGCTTTATTATCTAGTATCTTCTTAATTAAGCCCTCTTACACAGCATCAACACGTATTTATGTTCTTAATAAAACACAACAAGCTGATAATTTGTCAGCAACTGACTTGCAAGCCGGTGGTTTATTAGTTAATGACTATAAGGAAATTATAACATCTCGTGATGTTATGAAAGATGTCATTGCTAATGACGGTGTTTCAATGACACCGGAAGAATTGAGTAAGATGATTGCGGTAACAATTCCAGCAGATACACGTGTTATCTCAATTGCTGTGACAAATCATGACCCTCAGGCTGCTAAAGACTTAGCAAACTCAGTTCGCGATGTTGCATCCGAAAAAATTAAATCAGTCACTAAGGTTCAAGATGTGACTCCGCTTGAAAAAGCAGTTATGCCGACAAGTCCATCTTCACCAAATATCAAACGTAACACACTTGTTGGTATTTTATTCGGTGCTTTCTTAACAATCGTGACAGTGATTGTCGGAGAAGTCGTTGATGACCGCGTGAAACGCCCAGAAGATGTTGAAGAGCTTCTTGGTATGACTTTGTTAGGTATTGTACCTAACACTAACAAGATGTAAGAGGTAAAGAATGGCACGTTTAGAATTAGTAAAAAGTAAAAAAGAACTATATGATATCGCCGAAGAGTACTATAACTCCATTCGGACTAACATCCAATTTAGTGGTCGAGATTTAAAAGTTATCACCTTGACTTCAGTACAACCTGGTGAAGGAAAATCGACAACATCCGCAAATATTGCTATCTCATTTGCTAAAGCAGGTCTTAAAACCCTATTAATCGATGCAGACATCCGTAATTCAGTTATGTCTGGTACATTTAAAGCTGATGAAAAGTATGAAGGTCTATCAAGTTACCTGTCAGGTAATGCAGAATTATCAGCAGTTATCTCTCATACAAATATTGAAAACTTAATGTTGATTCCAGCAGGACATGTTCCTCCTAATCCAACAACTTTACTCCAAAATAGCAATTTTAATTTCATGATCGATACTGTAAAAGAGTTATTTGATTATGTGATTATCGATACCCCACCTATTGGCCTTGTTATCGACTCAGCGATTATTTCACAAAAGGCTGACGCAAACATCTTAGTAACAGAAGCTGGGGCTATTAAACGACGCTTTATCCAAAAAGCAAAAGAACAAATGGAACAAAGTGGTGCTTTGTTCTTGGGTGTTATTTTAAATAAAGTAGAAGAAACACTTGATTCATATGGTGGTTATGGTAGTTATGGGGCTTACGGGAATTATGGTAAGCCAGCTAAAAAGAAATCTAGAAAGAGAAGATAAAAAATGAAAAGAAGTCAAAAAAGAGCGATTTTATATCTGATTGATGTGTTTATGATCACATTCGCACATCTGTCGGCTTTTCGGTTCTTGCTATCATACAGTACTCGATTAAGCGACAAAGAAATCTATATTACTCTTTTTGTAACACTTTTCGTTTATACAGTTTTAGGAATAAGAGCTCGAATCTTTTCCATTATCAATCGTTTTACCGATAATAAAGTCATCTTTATCCTAACAGCTAACATGTTCTTCGCATCCCTATTAAGTTATTTGGTGGACGTTCTTTTCCTAGATACATTCAGTCGTCGTTTTCTTTTCTTATCATTCCTTTTTGGAACATTTTTAATTATCCTTCCTCGGATGATTTGGCGGATGTGGCATGAACAAAATTTGTTTGTCAAACATAATAAAAAAGACCAAAAGACAAAAATGTTGGTTGTTGGTGCCGGTGAAGGTGGTAGTGCCTTTATTCAAACAATTCTGACTAAGAGTAAAGATATTGACATTGTCGGTATTGTTGATGCTGATATCAATAAATTAGGCACCTACTTACACGGGATTAAAGTACTGGGAAATAAAAATTCCATTCCAAGATTAGTAGCAGAATATGAAGTTAATCAAGTTACGATTGCCATCCCAAGTTTATCTGGGGAAGAACGAGAATCAATCTTAGATATCTGCCGTAACGCAAACATTCACGTAAACAATATGCCTAGTATTGAGAATATCGTTCTAGGTAATGTGTCACTTAATAAATTTAAAGAAATTGAGATTGCTGACCTACTTGGACGAAAGGAAGTAGTATTAGATCAAACGTCTTTAAATTCATTCTTTAACGGGAAAACAGTTCTTGTAACTGGTGCAGGAGGATCAATTGGTTCAGAAATCTGTCGTCAAGTTTCTAAATTTAATCCAGCACGCATTTTACTTTTAGGGCATGGTGAAAATTCCATTTATCTGATTCATCGTGAATTATCAGCACTGTTAAAGGGACGAATTGACATTGTCCCAATTATCGCGGACATTCAAGATCGAGACTTGATTTTTGAAATTATGGCGAATTATCGACCTGATATAGTCTATCATGCTGCAGCACATAAACATGTGCCATTGATGGAATACAATCCAAAAGAAGCTGTTAAAAATAATATCTTTGGGACAAAAAATGTGGCGGAAGCAGCCAAGGCTGCTGGGATTCCTAAATTTATCATGGTCTCAACTGACAAAGCTGTTAATCCACCTAATGTGATGGGTGCAACTAAGCGCTTCGCTGAAATGATCGTCACTGGCTTGAATGAAGAAGGTAAAACTCAGTTTGCAGCTGTGCGATTCGGTAACGTCCTTGGTAGTCGTGGTAGTGTGGTTCCTCTCTTTAAAGAGCAAATCAAAAAAGGTGGACCTATCACAGTAACAGACTTTAGAATGACCCGTTATTTCATGACTATTCCGGAAGCTAGTCGTCTTTTCATTCAAGCAGGATTTTTGGCTAAAGGTGGAGAGGTCTTTGTCCTTGATATGGGTGAACCAGTCAAAATTTTAGACCTTGCGAAAAAAGTAATCAAATTGAGTGGTCACACAGAAGAAGATATTAAAATTGTAGAATCAGGAATCAGACCTGGTGAAAAACTTTATGAAGAGTTATTATCATCTAACGAACGTGTTAGTGAACAGATTCACGACAAAATTTTTGTTGGTAAGGTAACCAGCAAGCCATTAGCAGAAGTTGAAGCCATCATAACAAACTTGGATCAACTTCCAGCAGACAATTTGAAAGAAACATTGATTCACTTTGCAAAACAAGAGTAGAAAAGTAATAATGAATAAAGAATTTTTAAATTTTCAAGTAGTGAAGCATGCAGAATCAATAATCGAAAATAAAAAAACTGTTTTATTATTTAAATTGATTTTTGATAAAATGGTTGCAGTTATTTTACTATTAATACTATCACCAGTGTTTTTAATAATGGCTATTCTTATAAAATTAGAAGATAATGGCCAGTTTTTATCGACAAGAGCGCGTAACTAAATGTGGTAAACTTTATAAGTTCAGAACTATGGTGTCTCATGTAGATCAGCTAGGATTATTAGTAACGACAAAAAATGATAAAAAATTGCAAAAAAGCTCATTTAACAGAAAGTATAGATTAGATGAAATTCCACAACTTTTAATTATTATAGAAGGTTATATGAGTTTCGTTGCTGCTAGACCAGTAATATTGAAATATGTTGCTCAATATACTGATAAGATGAAAATAACTTTATAATTACTAGCCAATGTGAAATATTTGTCAAGTAAACATAAAGAAGTGTTATTAGATAAGTATACTTCAGAAGGTAGGACAATTGACGATGCTTATGTTGATAAGATACTTCCATTTAAAATGTAAAAGAATATTGAGTAAATATAAATTTATTTTTATTGAAGACATTAAAATAATGATGTTAACTGTTATTCATGTCATTAAATAATAGAAAGAAGTTGAATTATGAAAACTATGAATATTCCCTTTTCTCCACCAGATATTACAGAAGAAGAGATTGTCGAAGTTATTGATGCATTACGCTCAGGATGGATTACCACAGGACCCAAAACTAAAAAATTGGAGTCAAAGATTTCTGAGTTTCTAGGAACTTCTAAAACGGTTTGTCTTAATTCTGCAACTGCTGCGCTTGAATTAGCTCTTCGTTTACTTGGTGTCGGACCTGGTGATGAAGTCATTGTTCCTGCAATGACTTATACGGCCTCCTGTAGTGTAATTGAACACGTTGGTGCTAAACCGGTCATGATTGATATTCAATCAGATAGTCATGAAATGGACTATACTTTCGTATCTAAAGCTATTAATGAAAAAACAAAAGTAATCATCCCCGTTGATTTAGCCGGTATTCCTTGTGATTATAAAACCATTTTTGATATTGTTGAAGAAAAGAAAAACTTATTTCAACCAACTAATGATTTTCAAAAATCAATTGGTAGAGTGATTGTACTTGCTGATGGTGCACATGCTTTTGGTGCATCTCAAAATGATATAATGGTTGGTAATATTGCTGATTTTACGGCCTTCTCGTTTCATGCCGTCAAAAATTTCACTACTGCAGAAGGTGGAGCAATTACTTGGAAAGCTAATTTAGGTATTAATAATGAAGAGTTGTATAAACAATTCCAAATCTTATCATTACATGGTCAAACTAAGGATGCATTAGCAAAAACAAAATTAGGTTCTTGGGAATATGATATTGTTCTACCAGGTTATAAATGTAATATGACAGATATCATGGCTTCAATTGGCTTAGCTCAATTTAATCGTTATCTTACATTATTGGAACGTCGTCATGAAATTGTAGAGAATTATAATAAATTTTTCAAAGGAACATCGATTAATCCATTAAAACATATTAGTAATCACTATAATTCATCTAAACATTTATATATTACTCATATAGATGAAATTACAATTGAACAACGAAATGAAATTATCATAAAAATGGCTGAAGAAGGGATTGCATGTAATGTTCATTATAAACCACTCCCATTATTAACAGCTTATGCCAATATGGGTTTTGATATTAAGGACTATCCAAATGCATTGGCTTATTATCAAAATACTATAACTTTACCTCTTCATACTAAACTAACAGATGAAGAAGTTAATTATGTTAGTGAAACATTTAAGAGAATTGTTGAGGATATAAAAAGTGTATAGTAGTTTCTTTAAAAGAATGTTGGACATTTGTTTCGCTGTCCTATTTTTGCCTATTTACCTTTTAATCTTAATTATTTTTGGACCAATTATTTATTTTGAAGATAGGGGGTCAATTTTTTATAACGCTGAACGTCTCGGAAAAAATGGAAAAATTTTTAAGATGTATAAGTTTAGGTCTATGAAGCTTAATGTCCCTGATATACGAAATTCTGATGGATCAACTTTCAATTCAGAAGATGATCCACGTTTAACTAGAATTGGTAAATTTATTAGAAAAACAAGTGTTGACGAAATTCCTCAAATTTTAAATGTCCTTAAAGGAGATATGAGTCTAGTTGGACCTCGACCAGATCTTCCTGAGCATATTAAAGAATATACTGAATCGGAAAAGAGAAAGTTATTAGTACGTCCCGGAATAACAGGATATAACCAAGCTTATTTCAGAAATACAATTCCTTGGAAACAAAGAATTGAAAATGATATTTATTATATTAATCACCTAACCTTTTGTTTAGATGTGAAAGTACTTTTTGTAACGGCTTGGTCAATCATAATTAGGAAGACTGTGTTTATGACAGAAGAGCAAAAAAAAGAATGACTGATACCTTTAAATATTCTCACTCAGCATGGGATACAAACTTTTTTGAAGTTACTTCAGGTAAAATTGAACTAACTCATACTATAGCTTTCGAGGAAGTAGAGTTATTTAAGAATACATTAACTAAGGATAATTTTACTGTCATTTATAACAAAGATAACAATGCTTATAATAATATATTAATAGGTCAAGAGACAGAGTCTTACTTAGTTGATGTGAATGTTCAATTTCAAAAGTTAAATAATTATTTTCATAATCAAAAGGGTCAAGGCTTTTCAATTTCAAATAGTTTTAAAATGAATGAATCAATTTTAGAAATTGCAAGTAAGTCATTTAAGTATTCTAGATTTTACAACGATAAAAAGCTTAATTTAGATAAAGCGAAAAACGTATATTGGAATTGGGTGAAATCAGCTTTTTTGAAAGATAACAAATTCTTTATTACTTTTGCCCCAAATGGCAAGTGCTTAGGTTTTTTATTGTTTTCAATAAGTGATAATCATGCAATAATTGAATTGATTGCAGTTGACAAATCTAAAGTTAATAAAGGAATTGGAAGCCAACTTCTAAATGAATTAGAATATTTTTCAAAAGAAAAGGCATTAACATCCATAAAAGTAGGAACTCAGATTGATAATAGTGAGGCTATTAGGTTTTATACAAAAAATAAATATCTATATCAATCATGTACTAGTGTTTACCATAATTGGAATAATTAGGAGAATTAATGAAAAAAATATTGATTGTTTCTACAGTTAGTAGGCAATTTTACCTTTTTGAACAATCAAATATTAAAGCACTTAGAGCACTAAATTTTGAAGTACACGGTGCAGCAAATTTTGAAGATAGAAGTGAGCGTTTGAAGGAAGTCAATGTTATTGAACATCATATTGATATCCAACGCTCACCATTTTCTTTAAAAAATATTAAGGCTATAAAACAACTTGAACAATTAGTGAAAAAGGAAAAATTTGATGTTATACATTGCCATGCTCCTGTTGGTGGAGTTTTAGGGAGATTAGTCGGTAAAAAATTTCCTAATTGTAAAGTGATTTATACTGCTCACGGATTTCACTTTTTTAGAGGTGCCCCATTAAAGAATTGGTTATTATTTTACCCGATTGAGAAATTTTTATCTAAGTATACGGATCACTTGATTACTATTAATAATGAAGATTATAAGCTTGCCAAAGAAAAATTTAATATGAAAAATCTTCACCATATTAATGGTATTGGTGTCGATCTTGCTAAATTCCAAGCAATAATGAAGGAAGATAAATATAACTTACGCCAATCAATCGGTTTTAGTAGAACAGATAAGATTTTGATTTATGTAGGGGAATTAAGTTATCGAAAAAATCAAACTGTTTTGATAAATGCAATGGAAACAGTTGTAAAACAATTTCCCGAAGTGAAGCTTTTAATAGTTGGTAAAGGGATATTAATGGAAGAGTACAGACAGTTGATTAAAGAAAAAAATATGACTGATACTGTAAAATTACTTGGCTTTAGAAATGATATTCCAGAGCTAATGCAAATATCTGATTTAGCTGTTTCAAGTTCAAAACAAGAAGGTTTGCCGGTTAATTTAATGGAAGCTATGGCAACAGGATTACCACTTATTGTAAGCAATTGTCGTGGGAATCGTGATCTAGCTATTGATAATCAAAATGGCTATATAATTGGAGACCTCAATAATAGTGATGAGTTTGCTTCAAAGATAATGAAACTTATAGAAAACGATAAGTTGATGAGTGAGTTTTCATCTAATAGCTTAGATTTAGTTAATCAATGTAGTCAAGAATTTATAATTTCTAATATGAAAAAAATTTATGGAGATATTTGATTTATATTGACTTTCCAGAGTTATGTCGTTATTTAAGTATTCTACACATTTGAGGTGAAACATATATTATGAAGAAAAAATTAAAAAAACTACTAAAGACAAAGAAAAAAATATTTATCATATATACAAGATTATTTTCATTCATTATGAAAATAATGGGAATTTTTATTCCAACTAATAAACAACAAATTTTATTTGTTGTTTATGGTGGACAACGTTATGATGATAGTCCTAAGGCAGTATATCAAATGATGAAAGAGGATTCTAGATTTAAAGATTTTGTGTATAAATGGGCTTTTATTAATCCAGATCAAGTAACTGAAGTATCTGGAAGCGAAAAAGTAAAAATTGACACTTTACCGTACTTTATTGAAGCTATAAAATCTAAATATTGGATTACTAATTCTAGTGCATCACGTGGCTTAAACTTTATGAAAAAGTCTACCCAAAATATCTTTTTTACTCACGGGATGACAGGTATCAAAAAAATTGGTGCTGATATTAAACAAAATCGTGATGGTTTTGATTTATTTAAGGAACGTCATGATTACATCGTACTCGAAGGAAAAAAAGAGGTGGAAATAATCAAGAGAGCTTGGCGTGTTGAGGGGAATACGAAGATATTGAATATTGGCCTACCGCGTAACGACGATATTTTTAAAAGAAGTCCCGAGGATATCATTAATCTTAAAGAAAAACTTGGACTTCCTTTAGATAAAAAAGTCATTTTATATGCTCCAACTTTTAGAGAATATAGTAGAGATTCTGAACTTTCAACTTTGTTAAAACCACCTTTTGATTTTGATAAATGGTATCGAGAATTGGGTGAAGATTATATCTTATTGTTGACTGCCCACTATGAAGTTGAAAAATTGATGGATGTTCCTCAAAATCATCCATTTATTGTGAATGCGTTTAAATATCCATACATTAATGATTTGATTGTTGTTTCCGATCTTCTAATTTCAGATTATTCTAGTATTATTTTTGATTTCTCTTTAACAGAGCGTCCCATTATTTCATATGCATATGATTATAATGAATATAAAACTTATCGCGGATTGTATGATGGCTATGAGTCCCTCTTTTTTAATGGGGTACAACAGAGTGAAAATGATATCATCAAAATTATCAAATCTTTAGATTATGAAGCACAATCAAAACATACGAAAAAAATAAAAAATGATTATTTCAGTAATTACGGAGATGCTACTGAAAAATTTATTGAAGTATTTTTAGAGGAAATTAATGAGTAAAGTTAAAATTTTACATTGCCCTATAGGATCAATGAATATTGGTGGGATAGAAAATATGATAATGCAAATGTACCGTCATATTGATAGAGATAAATTTGAATTTGATTTTTTAGTTCATGATGAAAATAAAAATTTTTATGAGGATGAAATCAACTCTTTTGGTGGAAAACTTTATCGAATTGATTTTATTTCCAAACATCCTATCAAACATGTTGTTAATTTCATCAAATTTTTTAAAAAACATCCCGAGTATCAAATTATTCATATCCATACAACATACTCTATTATGTTTGTAGATGCAATGATAGCTAAACTATTTGACAGAAAAGTAATTATCCATTCACATAATAGTAGTGCACCTGGAAAAAGAAAAATAATTCATAAGCTTTTTAAAAATATTCAAAATTATTTTTCAGATTATAGAGTTTCGTGTTCTGATTATGCATCGGAATGGATGTTCCCTAAAAGAGTGCAAAATGAAGTTGTTTTTTGGCCGAATGCATTAGATATAACTTGTTTAAAATTTGACTCTAAATTACGTGATACCTTACGTACTGATTATCAAGTTGGAGATAAGTTCATAATTGGTAATATTGGACGTTTCTCCTATCAAAAAAATCAAACAAAATTAATTGACGTTTTCACGTATTATAACAAGTACAATTCAAATTCAGAATTATGGCTTATTGGTGATGGTCCTGATAAAGTAAAACTAAAATCATATGTTGAAGAATTAGGTATTTCAGATTATGTTAAATTTATGGGACCTACTGATAATGTAGTCGCATACTTATCAGCTTTAGATTTCTTTATTATGACTTCTCATTATGAAGGACTCCCACTATCTTTGATTGAAGCACAAGCAACAGGTCTGAATACAATTACTTTAAGTGACGGAATCACAAAATTAGTTAAAGTAGCTCCATATTTAAAATATTTGGAAAATAATGCTACTAATAATGAGTGGAAAAATGCAATTGAGGCTGGAAAAAGTAACCAATTTAATCGTGATAAGGCATTTGAATTAATTCAAAAATCACAATTTAACATTGAAAATTGGATTATTGAAGTAGAAAAAATTTATACTATTATTTCAAAAGGAGGGAAAATTAATGTCAACTAGATATGGTCCAATGTTTATTTGGGGTGTGACATTTATTGTTTTTTCTGTTTTAGTAATATTGCTTTATAAGTTTCTATTAAAACATAGTAAAAAATTAGAATTTCATTGGGGAAAAGCTTACTTAGGAAGTTTATATTTTTCTGATTTAATTTTACTTTGTTTACTAGTATTTATTGTTGGTATCAGGACAAACTCAGGATCGGATTACTATAATTATCTTTTGAGTTTTCGTAATGTAGATAACTGGTTTCATAGCTTAAATCAACTATTAACGACAAGATTTCAAAATGGTTTATATGTCTTAATGTATGTCATTAAATCATTTACTAAAAATGAAGCTCTGTTTTTTGTTATTTTAGCTATTTTAAACTATTTACCAATTTTCTATTTGATTAGAAAATATTCAAATGATGTTTTGTTATCTTTCAGTAGTTGGATTTTTTTAGGATTCTTTTTAATGTCTACAAATATCCTAAAGCAATCTTTAGCTATGGTATTAGTATTGCTTGCATTTGATTGTCTAATTGAAAAAAAATATATACTATTTGTGATATTGTCATTTTTATCAGTTTGGTTCCACTTATCGACCATCTTAGTTATTCCTATAATCTACTTTAGTAAGTATTTACGTCCGTCTAGAAATTTATACTATTCGTTGAGTTTCATTGGAATGATCTTTCTTGTATTTTTTAAAGAGTTTTTAACTTTTATTACCATGATTCTGCCAATTAGATATGTTAAATTTTATATAGTTTCTTTCTTGCAAAATAATTCTAACGATATTAAATTGCAGCTTGGAGCAGTTGTGATCTTGATATTGTATCTATTATTATTGTATTATCTCACTGATGATAAGGTTTTAAACCAAATGAATGAATCCTATTCTCAAATGTTAGTAATTAATTTACTTACACTACCATTTTTATTTATTAGTCCTGGTTTTTATATTTTTAACCGTATTGCATTTATTGGCTTACAGTTTTCAATTTTCTTAGTTCCTTTTTTTAATGTAAATAAAAAACAGATATTATATTCTGGTCTAGTAATCAGTGGATTTTTAATCACTATTTTAAATGCAGATAACAATTATTATAATTATAGTACAATATATAATGATATCCCCGTATCAATTCAGGAGTTTGTAAGAAGATAAAATGAAATCAACTATAAAAAATAGCATTTTTAACATGCTAAAAGTTTTGTCGAGCCTGGTATTTCCTTTAATTTCATA
Organism: Streptococcus parauberis NCFD 2020; assembly: GCF_000187935.1. Taxonomy (NCBI): domain Bacteria; kingdom Bacillati; phylum Bacillota; class Bacilli; order Lactobacillales; family Streptococcaceae; genus Streptococcus; species Streptococcus parauberis. The sequence continues at coordinate 715,559 of NZ_AEUT02000001.1, read as the reverse complement.
TACTTATGTAACTCATATTTTACAAGTAGAAAGTATTGGTAGGGTTGAATTCGCCAGGTCATTTACATCTTATTTTACTATGCTTGCTATGTTAGGTATCGTTAGTTATGCAACACGTGAGTCTGCTAAGATTAAAACTAATAAAATAGAATTGACACGATTTGCACATGAAATTATCTTGTTTAATGTATTAGCTGTCATTTTGTCACTTTTATTATTTTTTTGTTTTATATTTTTCCTTCCACAACTTTCCACATATAAGCTGTTATTGTTTATCAATTCGTTTTCTATTATTTTAGTTGCTCTAGGTTTAGAATGGCTGTTTGCAGCTATGGAAGATTATGCTTATATTTCGGTTCGTTCTATTATTATTCAAATAATTTCAGTAATTATAATATTGATATTTGTAAGAACGAAACAAGATTTATATCTATATGCTTTTTTCCAAATGTTAAGTCTAGTTGCACCTAATGTAATCAATTTGGTTTATTCAAGAAAATATATTAGTTGGAAACCAGTTGGAAATTATAATCTAAAAAGACATATTAAGCCTATCCTTATCTTGTTTTTGATGACAGTATCAGTTCAAATTTTTTCTAGTCTTGATACGACTATGTTGGGATTTATGTCAGGTGATATTTCCGTAGGACTTTATACAGCTTCTACAAAGATGATTAATATCACATCTAGTTTGTTAGTAGCAATTATTAGTGTTCTCACTCCCAAAATTTCTGTTTTAGTTAAAAAACAGGAGTGGAACAGGATCAAAGAAATTTCTTATCAAGCCATTAGCATTATCTTAATGTTATCAATTCCAGCGGCAATTGGTCTTGCTTTACTTTCGAAAGATCTAATAGTTGTATTTAGCGGTAAGTCATTTATTGATGGAAATTTTTCTGCAAAAATACTTGCTTTACGTGTAATTTTATCACCACTAAACACCTATTTTATTGTTCAACTTTTTATTTCTATGGGTTATGAAAAGAAAAACTTATTGACGACATCGGTAGCAGCACTAGTTAATATTATTTTAAACTTTTTGCTAATTCCATCCTTTATGCAAAATGGAGCAGCAGTTGCAACAATTATGGCAGAATTAATTGAATTAGCCTTTAATCTTTATTTTGTTCGAAACATATTAAATGTTAAAAAAATAGCATTTAACATGTTTCAGTATTCTTTAAAATCTTTAGTAATTATTCTTATTTATTGGCTATTTTCAATTTTTTTATCTGGTTTTATGCTAATTATAACTGTTATCCCTGCTTCCGCAGGTGTGTACATAATTATTTTATTTTTACTTAAGGATGAGCAATTAAGTAAATTAGATGCCATAAGATAGCATATGTAAGTGATTCAATAATTTAGATCTATGTTAATAGACAAGACTAAGTGTATCTTTAGAAGTTAATTTAAGATTTGAAATGTTTAATTTTTATATGAGTTAAATTTTAAACTCAATAGAAATAATGATTTTAGCTTTTTGGCTAGAATATTTTTAAGGCTCTTTTCTACCATTTGTCCTTGTTGTATACTTTGAACTAAAAAATAAAAAAGTTTTAAAAACAAATGAAAAAGGCTAAAATGAAAAAAAATAGCAGTTGCAGGAACAGGTTATGTTGGCCTATCGATGGCAGTTCTTTTAGCACAACATCATGAGTTTAAGGCTATAGATATTATTCCAGAAAAAGTAGACTTAATTAATGATAATAAATCACCAATTCAAGACAACGAAATAGAAGATTACTTAGCTCATAAAGACCTAAATCTCATTGCTACATTAGATGGTGAAAAGGCCTATAAAGATGCAGAATTTGTCATCATTGCTGCGCCAACAAATTATGATAGTAAACGTGACTTTTTTGATACAAGTGCAGTTGAGCAAGTTATTGAGACTGTTTTAAAGGTTAATCCATAAGCAATCATGGTCATTAAATCAACGATTCCAGTTGGATTTACTGAAAGTGTTCGTGAAAAATATAATACAACTAATATTATCTTTAGTCCGAAATTCTTAAGAGAATCTCGTGCTTTATATGACAATCTTTATCCAAGTCGGATTATTGTTGGCACTGATAAATCTGATCCAGAACTTACAGCTAAGGCTGAAACATTTGCCCATTTGCTTCAAGAGGGTGCCCTAAAAGAATCAATTGAGACATTAATTATGGGATTTACTGAAGCAGAAGCAGTGAAGCTCTTTTCTAACACTTATTTAGCTCTTCGCGTTTCATACTTTAATGAACTTGATACATATGCTGAAACTAAAGGTTTAGATTCGAAAGCAATTATTGATGGTGTTGGTTTAGACCCTAGGATCGGGAATCAATATAATAATCCTTCATTTGGCTATGGTGGTTATTGCTTACCTAAGGATACAAAGCAATTACTTGCTAATTATAAAGACGTTCCTCAAAATATGATGGCAGCCATCGTTGAAAGTAATCGTACAAGAAAAGATTATATTGCGGACAAGGTTTTGGAAATGGCTGGAGCCTATGACGGATCAAGTGAATATAATCCTGAACTGGAAAAAGAAATTATTATTGGTGTCTATCGTCTGACAATGAAAAGTAATAGTGATAACTTTAGACAATCTTCAATTCAAGGTGTTATGAAACGTATCAAAGCTAAAGGTGCAAAAGTTATTATTTTTGAACCTAGTCTAGAAAATGGAACTACATTTTTTGGTAGCCAGGTTGTTAATGACCTTGAAGAATTTAAAAAACTATCTCAAGCAATCATTGCTAACCGCTATGATAACAGCCTTGACGATGTTGAATCAAAAGTTTATACGAGAGATCTATTCAGACGCGATTAACTTTCTCTTTCATCTAATTTTCAAGAAATTGAATTGCCCTTTTAATAGTCTTGTGTTATATTAATAGTATAGTTTTCCATGGAAGAGTTTTCAAAGAAGGAGTGTCGTATGAGTCGTACTGAACAAAGTAGTCATAAAGTTTTAATTCAAAAATTATTGGTCAGTATTCATTATTTGACACTGTTTAAAGATGAACTCCAATTAGTGGAAAGGACGCCGTCTATTTTAGGTGGCGAGTTTTCGGCTCAATCTGTTCAATCTGAGTTGGGTGAAATTGTTTCTGCAATTAATCAATTGGATTATCAGCAACGTTTAATTGAATCAACGTTTTGGTATGAAGAGAAAGCATTCAAATTAATGAACAAGACTTTGCAAATTGTAGATACTTGGATTCGTGGTCTTGAGAATCTAGTTGAACTTTGCCAAAATAAAGATGTTTTTCAAGCAATCCTTGGAGATAAAAGAATTCGTGTTTTTGGTGTCTTAATTGATGTCTTTTCATCTTTGAAAATCATTGTGATGTCACTCAAAGAAGTGCCCGTTCCTCCTGTTTTGTATGAACATATTAAAATGGTCAACATTGAAGAAGATGCTTTTATTAAGCATTATCAAGGGCCAAAACATTCCTCACCGGAGGCACTTAGTGCAAATGAACAATTATTAAAATAAAGCTTATCTTTAAGATAGGCTTTTTTATTGTTCAGATTTTAAGCAAATTCCAGTTTTGCCTTTGAAAAAGCTTTGACAGTCTAATTAAAAAAAGATATAATAAGGAGAAAATTTGATACCTTTAAAAAAGTCCAGAGAGGCTCCTAAGGTTACATGACAAAAAGGGGTGTATTTGCACGCCAACTTTTCGGTAACCTTGCTTCTTTGGAAGTAAGGTTTTTTTATCCCTAAAATGGATAGCCCAGAAAGGAAAACTCCATGCACGAAGAACGTCCGATTATTGCTCTTGATTTCCCGTCATTTGAAGAAATGAAATCTTTTTTAGGTTTATTTCCCAAAGAAGAAAAGCTTTATGTCAAAATAGGGATGGAACTCTACTACGCCGTAGGTCCTGAAATTGTTCGCTATGTGAAGGCGCTTGGTCACAGCGTCTTTCTTGATTTGAAATTGCACGATATTCCTAACACCGTTATGTCGACAATGGAAGTTCTGTCAAAAATGGGGATTGATATGACAACCGTCCAAGCTGCTGGTGGTGTTGAAATGCTCCAAGCTGCGCGTAAGGGCTTAGGTCAAGGTCCAATCTTGATTGCAGTGACACAATTAACGTCAACCAGTGAAGAAATGATGCGTGAAGATCAGAACATTCAATCGACACTTCTAGAATCTGTTTTACATTATGCTAAACGGACTGTAATTGCTGGATTAGACGGTGTCGTTTGTTCAGCACATGAAGTTGAAGCAATTAAAGAAGTAACGCCAGATAACTTTGTTTGTTTAACCCCTGGCATTCGTCCAACTGGTTCTGATATTGGTGACCAGAAGCGTATTATGACACCTAGTCAAGCTAAAACAATTGGTAGTGACTATATTGTTGTTGGTCGTCCAATCACGCTTGCAGACGATCCTGTGGCCTCATACCATGCCATTAAAGCTGAATGGAATGCTTAAGAAATTTATTTACCCTATATAACACCAAAGGAGCCTATTATGCCATTATCATCTCAAATTGCTGCTGAATTACTTGATATTAAAGCTGTTTATTTAAAACCTGAAGATCCATTTACTTGGGCTTCTGGTATCAAATCCCCCATATACACAGACAATAGAATTACCTTATCATACCCTGAAACACGTACCATCATTGAAAATGGCTTTGTTGAAACAATTAAAGCGCATTATCCAGAGGTTGAAGTGATTGCTGGTACAGCAACAGCTGGTATTCCTCATGGTGCTATTATTGCTGATAAAATGAACTTACCTTTTGCTTACATTCGTAGTAAGCCAAAAGATCACGGAGCTGGTAATCAAATTGAAGGACGTGTCTTGCCTGGTCAAAAAATGGTTATCATTGAAGATTTAATTTCAACTGGCGGATCGGTATTAGATGCGGCTGCGGCAGCTATTTGGGAAGGAGCAGAAGTCCTAGGAGTTGTTGCTATCTTCACTTATCAACTTCCAAAAGCAACAGCTAGTTTCAAAGAGGCTGGGATCGAGTTAATTACTTTGTCTAATTACTCAGAGTTAATTAGAGTGGCTAAAGTTAAAGGCTACATTGATGCTGACGGTTTACAGCTCTTAAAGAAATTTAAAGAGGACCAAGAAAATTGGCATAAATAAGTAAAAGGGCAGGTGCTTCCTGCTTTTTTTTGTTGGAGAGTGTTATAATTAGATGTGACAATGTAAATTGAAGGAGATTCTGAACAATGGGATATAAAGAACTTTTAAATACAAATAAGATGCCATATCTAGATACTGACCGTTTTACTCACATGAAGGATGATATTCTTTCTGAACGTTATTATTCCAACTATATAGATTATAAGCTTGTCCCAAATATTGAGGAGTTGGCTAAAGATATTGACTATATAAAAGAGGAGCAAATTAATTACCCGCACAAATATATTATGTTTAATTTTCCAGAGAATTATTACCCTGATTTAGAGATTAAAGAGTACTTGGAGAAAGAGGGCTTTAAGTTTTCGCGACATATTATATTTACAAATCAGTTTAGTAATTTAAAACTTAGTCAAAAAGATATTGGATCAATTACCATTGAGGAATTACATGCTTCAGATTTTTCTGACTATCTTGATTTGAAATACCAACAAAGTTTGGTTTATGGTGAAGATTTTGCTAAGCAGATGCTAGTATACAATCGCATGCATTTGCCTGAAAAAGGGTCTCGAATCTATGTTGCTAAAGATGGTGAAAAATTAGTTGGGGATGTGACTGCTTGGGAATATGGAGAATATATAGAGATCGATGATTTTTCTTTGATTGAAGACTACCGTGGTAAAGGAATTGGTTCTGCTTTACAGAGAACTGCTGCCCAATATTTCAAAAAATTAATCCTTGTTTCCGAAGAAGAAAATCGGGATATGTATGAACATCAAGGCTATCAGGAAGCAGCTTATTACTGGAACGCTTTAAAATCTGATAACCCATCTTTTTCTGAAAACTGATGCTAATTTTAGACCGTGTTAAGTAATGGTGATTTATCTTCTTTTATGGTATAACTGACGTAATAAAGGAGAGAGGAAATGATAACTAAAGATGCTATAACAAAGGCTCAAGAGGAATTTGGCGGCCGTAATTTTCCAATGTTGGTACAAGCTTTTCTAGATCTAGGAATGGTTAGCAATACTGTTAACATTAAAGATGGGAAAGCTATTTATAATGATAAAGATGGTAATCAAGTGGCAATGGCAGCCTTTCAAGTTGAAGCGGTTGCTGAAAATTTAGATAAAGATTATTTTATGCAACAGTTAAAATTGCACCAATCTGGTCAAACAGATTTTCCAACTTTTTGTAAAGATACTGCTGATGCAGGTATCTATAAGTGGGATGTTGACTTGTTAGTAAAAACCTGTACTTATTTTGATTTAAATGACCAAATGGTCTATAGTGAACCAATTCCAGTATAATGACTAGATTTTCTTTAAAGGATTGAGGACTTAAGAATGAAAGTAAATTTTCCATTTAATAATTTAATTATCCCAGATGACTATGCTAAAAATGCCCAAGTAACAGAATTTGGAATGGCTGTTACATCCTTTCCTTTCTCTATAGAGGAGCTACCAAATGGAACAAAATCACTGGCCTGGACTTTAATTGATTATGATGCCGTTCCTGTTTGTGGTTTTCCTTACATCCATTGGTTAGTTGCCAATGTTAAAACCGACCAGTGCACTATTGCTAGAAATTTTTCTCTTGAGAATAAGGAGCATTTGGAAGGAAAAAATTCATTAGTTAGCAATTTTTTCTCTGCTGAAGTGAAGACAATCGACCAACAGTATATTGGCCCCAAACCACCTGATAAGGATCATGACTATCATTTGGTGGTCTATGCCTTGGATTCAGTTTTAGAGTTAGAAAATGGCTTTTATTTAAATCACCTCATGAATGCTATTGAGGGTCATATTCTAGATAGTCAGAAAGTTAAATTAGTAGGAGAATACTAAAACATGGAATTTAAAGATGCAACTGCTATGGCTGAGGCCGTGCGAGCTGGACAAGTTAGTCCTAAAGAATTAGTAATGGACACTATTAGAAAAGCAAATGCATTGAATCCAGACATTAATGCCATCATTTCGACTAGGTATGAAAAGGCTTTGAAAGAGGCTGATAAACGTGACTTTACAGATAAACCCTTTGCTGGTGTCCCAATTTACTTAAAAGACTTAGGGATGGATATGAAAGATGAATTATCTGGTTCAGGTTCAATTTTGTTTAAAGACACTATTGCAAGTAAGACAGACTATTATGTTCAGGCTTTAGAAGATTTAGGCTTTATTATATTAGGTAAAACCAATACACCAGAATATGGCTTTAAAAATATCTCTGATAGTCGGACTTTTGGCATTGTTAATTTACCTTTCGATAAAAGCCGTAATGCAGGTGGTTCATCAGGAGCTGCGGCAGCTTTAATTTCGGCCGGCATAACAGTTATCTCACCAGCAAGTGACGGTGGTGGCTCAATTCGGATTCCAGCTTCATTTAATGGTTTGATTGGCTTGAAAACATCACGTGGACGAATTCCATCTGGTCCCAATCCTTACCGTAGATGGCAGGGGGCAGCGGTCCAGTTTGCCATTACTAAATCTGTTCGCGATACGAGAAATTTATTGTACTACTTGCAAGATTGTCAGTTGGAGAGTCCATTTCCCTTGCCAATTCTGACAAAGGAAGAGCTGTTTGATAGTCAATTACCACATATGAAGGTGGCCTATTTGACTAAGAATCCTGATGGTACTGATCTTGGTTCTGAGGCGAAGCAAGCTGTGCTTAATGCTGTGCAATTTCTTAAAGACAAAGGATATGAGGTTGTGGAACTAGAGTCTGCGCCAATTGATATGAAAGAATTGATTTCTCATTATTATGTGATGAATTCAGTTGAGACGGCGAGTATGTTTGCAGGAATTGAGAAATTTTTGGGTCGTCCAGTTATTAAGGCTGATATGGAGCCGATGACTTGGGCTATCTATCAAAGTGGACAAATGATTTTGGCTAAAGATTACACAGCCATGATGCATGTTTGGGATAACTACAGTGCTATTATGGACGTTTTTCATAAGACTTATGATCTCTTGCTCACGCCGACAACTCATGATGTTGCGCCCAAACATGGTCAAATTAATCCTAGTCCTCAATTGTTGGAAAAATTGGCCAATGCTGAAAAGTTTATGCCTGCTGAGCAGATGCAATTGGTGACAGAAATGTTTAGACCAGGCCTTGCTTTGAATCCTTATACCCCCCTAGCGAATCTGACTGGGCAACCAGCAATTAATTTACCAACGCACCAAACCAAGTCAGAATTACCATTGGGTATACAATTCATGGCTGCTAAAGGAAGAGAAGATCTTCTTTTGCAAGTAGCACAACTCTTCGAAGATAATGGAAAATTAATGTTATAATCTTATTTTTATATAATACATGTTTAAAAAGGGAAGTCTATTATAGGATAGCTTCTCTTTTTTGTAAGCATTATCATTTTATATTTAAACTGACAGTGCTATACTAATTTTATTAAAGAAAAGGAGTCTCTTTTAATGAAAAGACACTATGCATTAGTTGGACTAGGACTTGCTGCTTTGACTTTGTCAGCTTGCTCTTCAAATACATCTTCTCAAACAAGTTCTTGGGATAAGATTGAGAAAAAAGGCGTTATTACCGTTGGTACCCCTAAAACTTACCAACCAACTTCATATATGAATGATAAAAATGAACTAGTTGGTTATGAAGTTGACATGATGAAAGAAGTTGCTAAACGTCTTCATGTTAAGGTTAAATTTGTTGAAACTGGTTTTGATCAAGCGTTTACATCTCTAGACAGTGGTCGTGTTGATTTATCAATCAATAACTTTGATGTCACAAAAAAACGTACTACTAAATACAATATGTCTGAACCTTATAAATATGGGGTTGGTGGATTAATTGTTCGTGCAGATGGTACTTCAGGTATTTCCAAGAAAGACTTGAGTGACTGGAAAGGCAAAAAAGCTGCTGGTGCTGAAGGAACAGAATCAATGAAAATTGCTAAGAAACTTGGTGCAAAACTAGTTTCCTATGACAATGTTTCCAATGATGTTTACTTAAATGATGTGGCTAATGGACGTACAGACTTTATTCCAAATGATTACCCTGCTCAAAAATTGTTTGTTGATTTTATGAAGTCACAAAATCCAAAAATGAATATAAAAATGGCTGATGTTCAATATAATCCAACTGAACAAGGGATTGTTATGAGTAAAAATGATGATAGTCTATTAAAAGAAATCAACAAGACTATTAAAGCCATGAAAAAAGATGGTAGCTTGAAAAAGATATCTGAAACTTACTATGGTGGTCAAGACTTAACAGTACCATTTGGTAGAGATAAAAAGATTCCTGTAATTGACACTAAAGATGTTGAGTAATAGGTAAAGAGAGGTAGCATGATTGATCAATTTAGAATTAATTTGGAAAAGCTTAGGTTATGTCTTAGGTGGCCTTCCTTATACTTTAGGAATCTCTCTATTAAGTTTTACCTCAGGATTATTTTTAGGGTTGATATTAGCTCTCCTAGGCAGATCTAAACAAACTTGGCTAAGACAGCTGATTAAATTTTACGTTTCCTTTATGCGGGGAGTACCAATGATTGTGGTTCTCTTTGTCCTCTATTTTGGGCTACCTTATTACGGTTTTCAATTACCAGCACTCTTATGCGCTTTGATTGGCTTTACCATGGTCAGCGCTGCTTATATGGCCGAGGTGTTCCGAGGCTCAATTGAAGCGGTCGATTTTGGTCAATGGGAGGCTGCGCGTGCTTTAGGCTTACCTTATGCTAGTATCGTCAAACAAGTTATTTTGCCACAAGCTTTTCGGATTGCTGTGCCATCACTTGGTAATGTCATCATTGATATGGTCAAGAGCTCTTCATTGACAGCGATGATTACGGTACCGGACATTTTTCAGAATGCTAAAATCATTGGTAGTCGTGAATGGGACTACATGTCTATGTATATTCTAGTTGCTTTGATCTATTGGGGAATTACAATCGTTTTGGAAAAATCACAGGCTGTGATTGAAGAAAAACTAGCATATTAAGAAAAACCGATTATTCCTCTTGAATTTTTGAATTCAAGGGGTTTTCTATCAGATTTGTGGTAAAATGTGACTAATAGAAAGTTTGAAAGGTCGGTGTTTATGAAAGATTCAGGATGGCAAGAGCCAATTAAAGCCCATTTACCAGCGCACTATTTTTCAGAGATTAATCATTTTCTGGATAAGGTTTATAGTCAAGGAGTTATCTATCCACCCCGTAAAAAAGTTTTTAATGCACTGAGAGCAACACCATATGACCAAACCAAGGTATTAATTCTTGGTCAAGATCCCTATCATGGACCCAATCAAGCTCAAGGCCTTTCTTTTTCTGTTCCGGAGGAAATCGCTGCGCCACCATCTTTGCAAAATATTTTAAAAGAATTGGCGACCGACATTGGGCATCGTGACCATCATGACTTAACTCCTTGGGCAAAAGAAGGTGTTCTGCTTCTGAATGCATGCCTAACTGTTCCTGAACACCAAGCTAACGCTCATGCAGGACAAATTTGGGAACCCTTTACAGATGCCGTTATTAAAGTTTTAAATGAAAAAGAAAGCCCTGTTGTTTTTATCCTCTGGGGTGGCTATGCTCGCAAGAAGAAAAAATTAATTACCAATCCAATACATTTAGTTATTGAAAGTGCACACCCAAGTCCATTATCATCATATAGGGGATTTTTTGGTAGTAAACCATTCTCACAGACCAATACTTTTTTGGAAGATCATGGCATTAAGCCTATTGATTGGTTAGCTTAGTTGTAAGTTTTTTAGAGGAGTAGAGATGTTATTAATAAAAAATGGTAGATTAGTTGACCCTAAATCAGATTTTGATGGGCAAGTTGATATCTTGATTGAAGACGATAAAATTGTTGAGATTGCTGAATCAATTGAAAAAGCAGGGGCTGAAGTCATAGATGCTTCAGGTTATATTGTTGCACCTGGTTTGGTTGACATTCACGTTCATTTTCGACAACCTGGTCAAACCCACAAGGAAGATATTCATACGGGTGCCCTTGCTGCGGCAGCTGGAGGTGTAACATCGGTAGTAATGATGGCTAATACCAATCCGGCCATTTCAACTGTTGAGGTCTTGGAAGAAGTGCTAGCTAGTGCTGCCAAAGAAAAGATTAACATTTATACAAATGCTTCCGTAACGACCAATTTTGATGGCAAAAACTTGACTGATTTTAAAGGCTTACTGGCTTCTGGTGCAGTCTCTTTTTCAGATGATGGCATCCCTTTAGAAAGTTCAAAAGTTTTAAAAGAAGCTTTTGACTTAGCCCGTGAAAATAATACCTTCATTGCTCTGCATGAAGAAGATCCTGCTTTGAATGGCGTTCTTGGGTTTAACGAAAATATAGCTCAACAACACTATCATTTTTGTGGTGCCACTGGGGTTGCAGAGTACAGTATGATTGCCAGAGATGTGATGATTGCTTACGACAGTAAAGCACACGTTCATATCCAACATCTGTCAAAAGCCGAATCAGTCAAAGTGGTTGAATTTGCGCAAGCCATTGGCGCCAATGTGACGGCTGAAGTGGCGCCTCAGCACTTCTCAAAAACGGAAGAGCTTTTGCTGACTGCAGGGGCTAATGCTAAGATGAATCCGCCATTGCGTCTTGAGAGTGACCGTCAAGCAGTAATTGAAGGGCTTAAGTCGGGTGTGATTTCTGTTATTGCCACAGACCACGCGCCTCATCACCGAGATGAGAAGGCTGTCGACAAAATATGGGAAGCACCTTCAGGAATGACTGGCCTCGAAACATCACTTTCATTAGGGTTAACCCACTTGGTTGAAACCGGCCATTTGTCATTAATGGATTTCTTAGCTAAAATGACCATTAATCCAGCATCACTTTATTCTTTCGAAGCTGGTTATGTGGCGGAGAATGGCCCTGCAGACTTGGTTATTTTCGCTGATAAGGAAAAACGACGAATCACTGAAAACTTTGCTTCAAAAGCCAGTAACTCACCATTTGTCGGTGAAGAACTAGTCGGTAAAGTTAAATACACAATCTGTAAAGGACAAGTGGTCTATCAAGAAGCTGAATAAGAAAAAGCAGAGCTAATTGCTCTGCTTTAATCTTGTTTTTGTTTGCTGAGGTTGAGCCCCCATGGGACTAAATTCTCTTCTTTTTGCCGAATCCGTTGGATGTTGTCTTTATGACGGTAGATAATAATTGCTGCTAGTAAGCAGACAATGACAACTAAAAAGGTATTGTAGCTTGGTAATAGAAAATGCATAGCTGGAAAAGTTAAGACACTAATTACAGCAATAATAGCTACAGAAATACTTGATAGTGAAATCATACTAAAGAGATAGAGGATAATCACAAATGCAAGGACTAAGAAGATAAAGTAAAGTGGTGCATAGCCAAGTAAAACGCCTGCGCTTGTTGCAACAGCCTTACCACCTTTAAATTTTGCAAAGACTGGAAAAGTATGGCCAAGGACCGCAAAGAAGCCGATGACAAGTGGTGAGATTGCTGTATATCCAATTAAGACAGGTAATAAAGTTGCGAGAGTTCCTTTAAGCACATCAACTGCTAGAGTCGCAAGACCAGCCTTAACTCCTAAAATTCGAAAAGTATTGGTTGTGCCGGTATTTCCTGAACCATGTTCACGTAAATTGATACCAAAGAAACGTTGGCCAATCCATAAACCAGTAGGGATTGATCCCAAGAAATAGGCAATAATAATTAATAATAGTAAAGTCATAGCCATATTATACCATAAAGGATAATTGTGCGACTATTTTAGGAAATTTTTTAGGAAAGAAAAAAATAACTTTGCAAAATCTTAAAAAAACTTGTAAGATAAGAAAGATGAAAAAATCTGGAGGTCAGAATTGGCTAAAAAAGAAATAACTATAAATAATTATAATGATGATGCCATTCAAGTCTTAGAAGGCTTGGATGCTGTAAGAAAACGTCCAGGGATGTACATCGGTTCAACTGATGGTACTGGGCTTCATCATTTAATATGGGAGATTGTCGACAATGCTGTCGATGAAGCTCTCTCGGGATTTGGTAATGCTATTAAAGTTACCATTAACAAAGACGGCTCTGTTAGTGTTGAAGATAGTGGACGTGGTATGCCAACTGGTAAACATGCCATGGGGATTCCAACTGTCCAAGTTATCTTTACTGTCTTGCATGCGGGTGGTAAATTTGGACAAGGTGGCTACAAAACTTCAGGCGGACTACATGGTGTAGGTTCTTCGGTAGTAAATGCTTTGTCAGCTTGGTTACAAGTTGATATCACTCGAGATGGCGTAGTTTATCGACAACGATTTGAAAATGGTGGGAAACCAGTTTCTACCCTTAAAAAAATTGGGACTGCTCCAAAATCAAAAACTGGTACAACAGTTACTTTTATGCCTGATGAAACCATCTTTTCGTCCATCGACTTTAAGTTTAATACGATTGCTGAACGTCTAAAAGAGTCAGCTTTCCTTCTTAAAGATGTGAAAATGACGCTGACAGACTTGCGGGGTGATGAACCAGTTGTTGAAGAATTCCATTATGAAAATGGTGTGCAGGACTTTGTTGAGTATTTGAATGAAGATAAAGAAACCTTAACACCGGTTATCTATATTGAAGGGCAAGATCAAGAATTTCAAGTTCAAGTTGCTCTTCAGTACAACGATGGGTTCTCTGATAATATCTTATCTTTTGTCAATAACGTTCGTACAAAAGATGGTGGTAGCCATGAAACTGGTTTAAAAGCAGCCATTACTAAAGTAATGAATGATTATGCCAGAAAGACTAATTTACTCAAAGAAAAAGATAAAAACTTGGAAGGCTCAGATTACCGCGAAGGACTATCTGCCGTTCTTTCAATTCTTGTTCCAGAGCAGCACTTGCAATTTGAGGGACAAACCAAAGATAAACTTGGCTCGCCATTGGCTAGGCCTGTAGTTGATGGGATTGTATCAGACAAGTTAACTTACTTCCTGTTGGAAAATGGTGAACTGGCTTCCAATCTTATCCGCAAAGCGATTAAAGCAAGAGATGCTCGTGAAGCTGCCCGTAAAGCGCGTGATGAATCACGAAACGGCAAGAAGAACAAGAAGGACAAGGGGCTTTTATCTGGTAAGTTAACGCCTGCCCAATCTAAGAATCCAAAGAAAAACGAATTGTATTTGGTCGAAGGGGATTCTGCCGGAGGTTCAGCTAAACAAGGTCGTGATCGTAAGTTCCAAGCTATCTTGCCGCTCCGTGGTAAAGTCTTAAATACAGAAAAAGCGAAAATGGCTGATATTCTCAAGAATGAAGAAATCAATACCATGATTCATACTATTGGAGCTGGAGTTGGTGCTGATTTTTCTATTGAGGATATTAACTATGACAAAGTCATCATCATGACCGATGCCGATACCGATGGTGCCCATATTCAGACCCTCCTATTAACTTTCTTTTATCGTTACATGCGTCCGCTTGTTGAAGAAGGCCACGTCTATATTGCCTTACCACCATTCTATAAAATGTCTAAGGGCAAAGGAAAATCAGAGAAGATTGCCTATGCTTGGACCGATGGTGAATTAGATGATCTTCGTAAAGAATTTGGCAAAGGAGCCATGCTTCAACGATACAAAGGACTTGGTGAAATGAATGCCGATCAACTTTGGGAAACAACTATGGATCCTGAAACAAGAACTTTGATTCGTGTCACAATCGATGACCTAGCGCGTGCAGAGCGCAGAGTATCCGTCCTCATGGGGGATAAAGCAGCACCACGCCGCCAATGGATTGAAGACAATGTTAAATTTACTTTGGAAGAGAATTCAGTTTTGGATGTTTAATAGCATGAATTATCTCAAATTCAGATAGAAATAAAAATGCTCTTTTCACCACAAATGAAATTGAATCCACCCTTTGGTGAGATCAGATTCTAATTAATAACCATTCAACCTCTTTTCAAATTTACAGAAAGGAATTGAACAAAGGCTAAACCCCTCTGTTCAGTATAATCCTTTCAAAATACAATACTCTTTTCAAAACAAAAGAAAGGAATTGAACCCGCCCTAGTTGCTGTGTAAAAAAGATAAATCTCCTAGCTCATCAGGATGAACTGGCGATTTCCTATTTTTACTTGGCAACTGACGGGCTTGGTATCTTAATTTATGTCAAACGTACAAAACATGTCCTTAGAGGACATTATGGGAGAACGCTTTGGGCGTTATTCCAAATATATTATTCAGGAGAGGGCTCTTCCTGATATTCGGGATGGCTTGAAACCTGTTCAACGTCGTATCCTTTATTCAATGAACAAGGACGGCAATACCTTTGAGAAAGGTTACCGTAAATCAGCAAAATCTGTCGGAAATATCATGGGTAACTTTCACCCCCATGGTGACAGTTCTATTTATGATGCCATGGTTCGGATGTCTCAAGACTGGAAGAATCGAGAAACCCTTGTTGAAATGCATGGTAACAATGGTTCCATGGATGGTGATCCACCTGCCGCAATGCGTTATACAGAGGCTCGCCTATCCGAAATCTCTGGCTATCTCTTACAAGATATTGAGAAAAAAACAGTTCCTTTTGCTTGGAACTTTGATGACACCGAAAAAGAACCAACTGTTTTACCAGCCGCTTTCCCTAACCTTTTGGTCAATGGTGCAACTGGTATCTCAGCGGGGTATGCAACGGATATTCCACCACATAACTTAGCTGAAGTCATAGACGCTGTCGTTTACATGATTGACCATCCTAAAGCATCACTCGACAAGCTGATGGAATTTTTACCTGGTCCTGATTTTCCTACTGGAGGAATCATTCAAGGTGCAGAGGAAATTAAAAAAGCCTATGAAACTGGTAAAGGACGTGTTATTGTCCGCTCGAAAACAGAATTTGAAACACTTAAAGGTGGTAAACAACAGATTGTTGTGACAGAAATCCCTTATGAAATTAATAAATCTGTTTTAGTTAAGAAAATTGATGATGTCCGTGTCAACAATAAAGTTCCAGGAATTGTTGAAGTTCGTGATGAGTCAGACCGTACTGGATTACGGATTGCTATTGAATTGAAAAAAGATGCGGATGCTCAAAACGTCTTAAATTATCTTTTGAAATATACTGACTTGCAAGTCAACTATAACTTCAATATGGTGGCAATTGACAACTACACACCAAGACAAGTTGGTCTGATTAAAATTCTGTCATCTTACATTGCCCACCGTAAGAATATTATTGTCAAACGTTCACAATTTGATAAAGAAAAGGCTGAAAAAAGGTTACACATTGTTGAAGGTTTGATACGTGTTCTTTCAATCTTGGATGAAGTGATTGCCCTTATCAGAGCATCTGATAATAAGAGTGATGCAAAAGAAAACTTAAAATTGTCTTATGATTTTTCTGAAGAACAAGCAGAAGCAATTGTGACCCTACAACTTTATCGTTTAACAAACACAGATATCGTTACCTTGCAAAATGAGGAAAAAGAATTACGTGATTTGATTACAATGTTGGCAGCAATCATTGGTAATGAAGCAACTATGTTTAATGTGATGAAACGTGAACTTCGTGAAGTTAAGAAAAAATTTGCTAATGCGCGTCGCTCAGAATTACAAGTTGAAGCAGAGACAATTGAAATTAACACAGCTAGTCTCATTGTTGAGGAAGAAACCTTTGTAAGTGTAACCCGTAGTGGTTATCTTAAACGGACCAGTCCAAGATCATTTAATGCTTCAAGTATTGATGAAATTGGAAAACGTGATGATGATCAATTGGTATTTGTTGAAGCTGCTAAGACAACTCAGCATCTTCTCATTTTCACAAATCTTGGAAATGTGATCTACCGTCCAATCCATGAATTAACTGATATCCGTTGGAAGGACACTGGTGAACACTTATCACAAACTATTACCAATTACGGAACCGATGAAGAAGTCCTACATGTTGAAATTGTTGATCAATTTACAAAAGGAACTTATTATTCAGTCACCCAATTAGGACAAATCAAACGTTTTGAACGAAAAGATTTAGCACCATGGCGAACATACCGTTCAAAATCAACTAAATATGCTAAAATCAAAAATGATCAAGATCGCATAATAAGCATTTCACCAATTTTCTTTGAAGATATCACTTTGGTTTCCCATAACGGCTATGCTTTGCGATTTTCAAGCCAAGAGGTTCCCGTGCAAGGCTTAAAATCAGCTGGCGTCAAAGCAATGAACTTAAAAAATGATGACTACATAGCATCTGCTTTCATTGTTCAGTCTGATAGTTTCTTTGTTTTAACCCAACGAGGAAGTTTAAAACGTGTTGCAATTACTGATATTCCGCAAACTAGTCGTGCCAATCGGGGCTTACTCGTATTAAGAGAATTAAAGAGTAAACCACACTGTGTCTTCTTAGCTGATAGCGTAAAAGGAAGTCTTAAATCTAGTAAGATAGATTTATTTACAAGTCCAGAAGAAGAAACAGAAGCAGCGTCTGTCTTAGAGGTTACTTCAAAAACAGGTCAAGTTTATGAAGTTCAGTTAAATAATCTAAATCTATCTGACCGAACAAGTAATGGTTCCTTCATTTCCGATGCAATTTCTGACCAAGAGGTCTTCTCAGCAAGACTAAAATAAAAAGAGGCAACTCTTTTTATTGTATATGATAAATTCAGAAAATAAAAAATGTTTGAATAATTTCGTTTTTAGTGTACAATATAAAAAAGTAGAAATGAGGTGGCTTATGTCAGTAACAATGGATTGGGAAAATTTAGGATTTGCATATCATAAATTACCATTTAGATATATTGCACATTTTAAAGATGGTATGTGGCAAGAAGGAAGATTAAGTGAGGATTCTACCTTACATATTTCAGAAAGTTCACCTGCATTACACTACGGTCAACAGGCTTTTGAAGGAATGAAAGCTTACCGGACTAAAACAGGTTCGATTCAACTTTTTAGACCTGATCAAAATGCGAAAAGGTTACAAGACACAGCTGATCGTTTATTGATGCCGCAAGTGCCTACTGACATGTTTATTGATGCTGCTAAACAAGTAGTCACTGCTAATCAAGATTATGTTCCACCTTATGGTACTGGTGCAACCCTGTATTTACGACCATTGTTAATTGGTGTTGGTGATATTATTGGTGTAAAACCAGCAGACGAATATATTTTTACTATCTTTGCAATGCCAGTAGGTGCTTACTTTAAAGGCGGTCTTGTACCTTCAAACTTTATTGTTGCAACAGATTTTGACCGAGCAGCTCCATACGGAACTGGAGCTGCTAAAGTTGGAGGCAACTATGCTGCATCTCTTTTACCAGGTAAACGTGCAAAAGAGCAAGGATACTCTGATGTCATTTATCTTGACCCTGCAACTCATACTAAAATTGAAGAAGTAGGAGCAGCTAATTTCTTCGGTATTACCAAAGATAATCAGTTTATCACTCCGATTAGTCCCTCAATTCTACCATCGATTACCAAGTATTCCCTTTTGGAACTTGCTGAGAAGCGTCTGGGAATGATGGCCATTGAAGCGGATATTCCTGTTGACAGCTTGGATCAGTTCGTGGAAGCGGGAGCCTGCGGTACTGCCGCAGTTATCTCACCAATAGGTGGTATACAATATCAAGATAAGTTTCATGTGTTTTATAGTGAAACAGAAGTTGGTCCGATTACGCGTCGATTATATGATGAGTTGGTTGGGATTCAATTTGGAGATATCGAGGGACCTGAAGGTTGGATTGTCAAAGTTGATTAATTTTAGTGAGCTTGTTCTTGCAAGCTCATTTAATTTTGTGTAAAATGATAAAAGTGAGGTAAGAAATGAGTAAAAAAGATAAAAAAATTGAAATTCAACTGGTCGAAAGTAAAGTTGAACTTGAAGGCAAAAAAGTTGATGGTTATCAATTACTAATCGGAAAAAGACTTGTTGGTGAGATTGCAGAGTTGGATGATCGCTTTGCAGTTTTGAAAAAATCGACAGTTGAAAGTTTTTTCAAGACTTTGGAACAAGCTGTTGAAAACATCATTGAAAGCTATAATTTGAATCACTAAAAGTGGTCAAAAACACTTGCGTAGACACAAAATCTATGATAGAATAGTTTTTGTTGCTATGGAAAGATAGCGAAGAGGCTAAACGCGGCGGACTGTAAATCCGCTCCTTCGGGTTCGGGGGTTCGAATCCCTCTCTTTCCATTTTTTGGGGTATAGCCAAGCGGTAAGGCAAGGGACTTTGACTCCCTCATGCGTTGGTTCGAATCCAGCTACCCCAGTCAAAGGTATCAGTGGAAGCTGAGACCGTCAAAGATAAACATGTCGTTGCGGGCTACCTTGAGAAAATATATTGTTATCAAAAGCTAGTTGAAGCTAGCTTTTGTTGGAGGATTTTTTAGAATGAATGAATTTGAAGATTTGCTAAACAGTGTTAGCGAAGTAAACCCAGGTGATGTAGTCACTGCGGAAGTTTTAACAGTTGATAACGGTCAAGCAAACGTTGTTATTGATGGTACTGGCGTTGAAGGTGTGTTAACTCTTCGCGAATTGACTAACGATCGTGATGCTGATATCAACGATTTTGTTAAAGCTGGCGACACTGTTGAAGTGCTTGTTCTTCGTCAAGTTGTAGGTAAAGACACTGATACAGTTACTTTCCTAGTATCTAAAAAACGTTTAGAAGCTCGTAAAGCATGGGACAAACTTGTTGGTCGCGAAGGTGAAGTTGTTACTGTTAAAGGTACACGCGCTGTTAAAGGCGGACTTTCAGTTGAATTTGAAGGATTACGTGGATTTATCCCAGCTTCAATGATTGACACTCGTTTCGTACGTAACACTGAAAAATTTGTTGGTCAAGAATTTGAAGCTAAAATCAAAGAAGTTGACGCAGCAGAAAACCGTTTCATTTTGTCTCGTCGTGAAGTTATTGAAGAAGCAGCTAAAGAAGCTCGCCAAGAAGTCTTCTCTAAACTTTCTGAGGGTTCAGTTGTAACTGGTACAGTTGCTCGTTTAACAAGCTTTGGTGCTTTTATCGACCTTGGTGGTGTTGATGGACTTGTACACGTGACTGAATTATCACACGAACGTAATGTTTCACCTAAATCAGTTGTTTCTGTTGGTGAAGAAGTTGAAGTTAAAGTACTTTCAATTGACGAAGAAGCTGGACGTGTTTCACTTTCTCTTAAAGCTACAACCCCTGGACCATGGGATGGTGTTGAACAAAAACTTGCTCAAGGCGATGTAGTTGAAGGTAAAGTTAAACGTTTAACTGACTTTGGTGCTTTCGTAGAAGTTTTAGCTGGAATTGATGGACTTGTTCACATTTCACAAATTTCTCACAACCGTGTTGAAAATCCAAAAGATGTACTTTCTGTAGGTCAAGAAGTTACTGTTAAAGTTCTTGAAGTTAATGCTGCTGATGAACGTGTATCACTTTCAATCAAAGCTCTTGAAGAACGTCCTGCACAAGCTGAAGGCGAAAACAACTACAATAACAATAACAACAACAGCGAACGCCAATCACGTCCACGTCGTCCAAAACGTGAACAAAAACGTGATTATGAATTACCAGAAACTCAAACTGGTTTCTCTATGGCTGACTTGTTCGGTGATATTGAATTATAATCAAGTAAAAGCTAAGATTTCTTAGCTTTTTTTGTCTAAAAAAATTATTTATCCATCTTCTCAATTTATCTATTATATGGTATACTATTATGGTGTTACCACCTTTAGTGTAATGGATATCACGTAAGATTCCGGTTCTTGAGATGGGAGTTCGATTCTCTCAAGGTGGATAGAAAAAAACTAAAAATGTCTTATAAAAATGTCTTTTTTACTGGCCAATCTCAAATTTTACAAAAAAAGAAGATAGAACATTCTATCTTCTTTTTTTATTTCATTAAACTTTTTTGTGACATACTTACTAATTTATCATTTTCAAATATAAGAGTGATATTAGCACTACGATTATTCGTCTTTAATCCAGAGATCCAAATTGCTTGGATTTGATCTCTTTCAGAAGAAGAAGCCATAGTAAAATCATCTGGTTCAGTTAAGATTTTAGTTACTTGATTGTAAGTCATTCCATTTTTTAATTTATTGTAGTCTTTGAGTGATATTTTCAAATCTCGTGTAAAGGCAAAGTTAGCAATTGATTTAACAATAGTTGAATTTTGAAACATATTAATTGTTATTTCAACACGATCAAAGGTCCAAGAGTAGATGTCTAATTTGACATTTCCAGCTGGTTTTTGTTCATGTTTAGTTGGCTCGCCATAGAGTACTTTTAATTCTTCAAGCGTAGAGCCACCTTTGAATTGATCTTTTGCTGAGGCAACTTTTATCTTATCAAATGCTAAACGTTTATCTTGTTGAGGTGCAACTTGATTTTTTTTGTTTTCTAAGACAGTTTTATCATCTTTACTTTTTTCTTTATCCGATTTATTAGAACATGCGGCAACAGCAAGGCAAATTGTTGGGATTAAAAGGATAGTTACTAATTTTTTTATAGTCATAATCGGTTTCCAAATCTAAATAGTTACTATTATTATATCATTTTTTATTTTTCTTGTATTTTACTACTTGCGACTTGGTAGCCCTGAAAATGAGTATTTTCTTTAATCAACTAATTTAAGGATTTAAAAATATTGATTCCTAACATAACATCTGTACTATGATATTATGAAAAATTTAAGATATAATTGTCATAATACATGTAGGTCTAAATAATATTAGCTAAGTAGAACTGTAGAAACAAAAAAGAACCCTGAAAAATCAAGATTCTGGTAAGTTACGGGTGACTTTTTAGAAGTCGAGATGGAGCTGGTGGGAGTTACTTTGCACTAGTGATATCAATAGGTTTCGCTATTTAGTTGTCAATGAAGTTGTCTGTCACTTACAAATTGATTGAATTTAGTCCCCATATCATCAACTGCTGATTGTGTAATGTGAGTGTAAACATTCATTGTTGTTTGTAAATCACCATGACCTAATCTGTGTTGAACTTGTTTTAATGATAGACCTGACTCAAACAATAGACTAGCATGTGTATGTCTAAAACCGTGAATTGTAATTGGTGGCAACTTGGTATCACTAGTTAATTGTAATAACCATTTTCGTGGCAGGCTAGGTGTCATAATTCCACCTGATTCAGATTGGAACATTAAAGTTGATGTCGGAAACGTCTCATGTAATTCGTTCAATATCTCAACCGTTTCATCATCTAAGCTGATTAATCTATCACTTGATTTAGTCTTTGTAACATCTATTTCTAGCCCTGTAAATGTACGAGTAACAGCTTTGTTTATAGTCAAAGTGTTATTGTTCAAGTCATCCCAAGTTAACGCTAGAAGCTCTCCTTTACGTATTCCAGTGAATGCTAACAACCTAAATAAAGCTATCTTTTCAATATCATCAGTTTCATCCACTAGTTTTAAAAATATTTTCAATTCATCCAAACTGTAGAAGTTGTTATTCTTTTTTCGTTCTCGTTTAATTTTAGGAGGAGTTATCGGCAAAGCTGGATTGCTATTTAAATAACCATATCTTATAGCTAAGTTTAATATATTCCTTACAATGCCGAGAATTTTAGCGCCGTATTTTAGATCATAACACCATTGTTCTGTCAATTGTTGGATAAGTAGTGGTGTGATATCCCCAATCTTTACATTACTTAATTTTGGCAATATATGATTATTGATATTTCTTTCTGTTTTTAAGTACGTGCTACCTTGTACAGTTTTTTCATATTCTTTCAGCCATTGATTAGTTAATTTTCCAAAAGTCATATTAGTTTGTGGTTCTGAAAGTTCAGCTTGTAAGTTTATCAATGACGCTTTAGCTTTTGCTTTAGTCTCAAATCCAGACCGTCTTATGTATTTCTTTTTTCCGTCTACAATTCCGATATACAATAAAAATTTGTAATATGTCTTACCATTCGATTTTTTATAAGATTCTATTTCCATTGATAAAACCTTTCATTTTTGCTAAAATAGAGTACAAGAAAAGACATTCTTTTCTTTCCAAACTTTGCCTCACTCGAATGCTTGCCGGCTGGAGTGGGGCTTTTTTTATTGTCCGTAAGAATTAACGGTATAATTTGTACCTAGCATCGCTGGGATTGTTTGCTCGTTTCCCATAACTGTTTTATAAGAAGTAAGACCTGCATTTAATCCATAGACAGTTACATTGTCATCTTCAGCAATAACATCTTTATAATCTGAATCCTCAATTGTAATTAAAACGACTTGGTCGTAATCATCATTAATAGCCAATCTTAAATTCATACCTTCATTTGATTTCATCGCTTGAATAACAGTTCCTGTCACTTGAAGTTTTGAAGCGTAATCTACATCATCATGATTCCATGCATTAAAATCTACTAACGGATAAGAAGCAGGGTCAAATGGTTCTTCGGATGAAGAAGGCGTGCTTGATTCTTTTGTTTTTTCTTCACTTGATTTTGAAGTATCAATTTTAACTTCTTTTGTTTTAGTATCTTTTTTCTTTTCAATAGGCTTTTTAGTTTCGGCTTTCTTTTCTTTTTTAGTTTCTTTTTTATTGGTTGCTTCAGTTTTAGGTTGCTCAACAACTTCCTTTTTATCCTGTGGGGATACCATTGCACCAATAATACAAATCAGCAATAGTCCACCACTACCAGCAAAAGCATATTTAGACCATTTTTTGATTTTCGGATTTTTCTTAGCAAACCCAATAATCAAAAGAACAACTGCAACAGGCAATAGCAAAACTGCTAAAACGCCAATATTAATAAAAAAATCGTACATAATAAATCTCCTTTTTTATATTAAATTCCTAAACTCATTTACTACCATCTGTTCATCGCAAATGGTTTTCAATCTATACGCATCCATAAATCTACAAACGTTAAAATCCTCTATGAAATCAAGTGATGGAATGTATTCCAGTAATAAATGATGGATCATATTGCGATTCGCCTGTGTCTCAAACTTTTCTTTCATTCGTTCATAGTTCTCTAGGTACTGCCCAACATGTCCTAACTCGTGGTACAAGACTTTCTTTTTATCTATATCATCAAGATAAGAGTTGATAAAGATGACGTCATATTCATAATCATAAAAACCTTTTATGTCTGACTCACGTCCGTCATAGTAGTATAAATCGCTCATATGTTAATCCTTGTATTTATTTTTAAGATAAGATTCCATCATTGAATTCATAAAATCCATATCAGATTCATCAAATACACGTCCGTCAAAAGCTACTCTTTTAGCTGGTGTATTTTTTAAGTCGATAGTTTCTTCTTTTCGTTCTATTTCAGAACCAAACAAGATATTATCAGTAGTAGTATTGAGTGCCTTCGCTAACTTAACAAGTTTCCCACCATTAGGTAGATTAGTTCCACTTTCCCATTTTGAAATTGTACTTTGAGATTTGTAACCCATTAGTTCAGCTAATTCAAGTTGTTCAATATTTCTAGATTCTCTTAATTGTTTGATTCTTCGCCCAACTTCTGGGAAAACTTCTTTAGAAACCATTATTTTTCTCCTTGATGTTTTATAAGTATATTATATAGTAGAAATGATTTTAAATCAATGAAAAACCGATAAAAAATAAAAAAATATGATAAAAAATCAAAAAAGTTGTTGACATATGATTTCAAATCATGTATTATTAATTTATCAACAAAACGAAATGATTCTGAATCATTAGAAAGGAGGTAAAAATTTGGGAGAGCCAACAATAACTATCGCAGAATTGCGAGCTAAAAATGGTAAGATGTCGCAAACCGAACTAGCTAAAAAGCTTAATGTAGCACAGTCAACAGTAGCTGGATGGGAACAAAACATCGAATCAATTAGAGGTACTCACTTAGTTAGATTATGTCATGAGTTTAACGTAAAAGCCAGCGATATTCTCGGGGCTTAAAAATTTACTCACCATATGATTTTAAATCATATAGAAAGGAAACAACATGGAACTAACAATCGCACAAAGTCTGACTGTAATAGTAATATTATTCCCTTTGCTGATTATGTTACTTAAGTCAGACAACACAATCACAATTGAAACCACGGATGAAGTTGAAGAACCTGAGCAATGGAATCCAAATTACTTTGGAATCGTTCAACAGTCTGGACGGATTAATTAAAAGGAGAAAAGAAATGAAAGTATTGAAATTTAACATTTATTGTAACACAGCAAAAGAAGCAATTGCAGAAATTAACGCATTAATGTTCGAATATAAGGAAAAGATACTTGAGTTTAACGTAAATATTATGTTGGACGAACAAAAAGAACCTATCGATTTAACGATAGATTCTGATGAATTAGCTAAAGCTCTTAGAACTAATCTTCCAAAGGACAAAGTAATGACAATTAATGAATTACTCCCAACGAGATGATTATACCAAAAAAAGTCCGATAGCAGTCGGACTCACACAAATATTAATTTATTTAATTATACCACGTAGAAAGAGGAATAACAATGAGCGGGCTACATTTTAATGGTGCAAAATTAACAGAAGTGAGAGAAAAACGAGGGTTAACAAAAACTGAACTAGCTAAAAAACTCGGTGTGTCTCAACAATACATTAGTGATATCGAACTAAACCGTAACAAAACAGTAAGTGATGAATTTGTTACTCGATTAGCAATTTATTTTCAAACCAAAAAAGTTGAATTTTATGACTACTATGAAAATATTAATTTCAATTTCAAACCATCTGGTTCTAGATGTTTAAAAAAATCTACTAAAGAGTTTTTGGAATCATTGTCAAATTTCAATGAAGCATTAAATACAATCAAAAGCAAAAAAAATATTACAAAAAAAACAATCTTAGAAAATATTTGTGGTGTCTCTGACAATTATATTTGGAATACAAAAAGTAGAGTTGAGAAAGAAAATTTCGTAAGCGATTCTATGATAAAACATCTTGAAGACAATATAAAAAAACTAGAAGTTGTATATTGTGACATTTTGAATAATGGTAAAGAAAAAATAAACACAAATACCAATAAAAGAGATTATCAAACAAAAGAAGAAATCCAAGTTACCACCATTAAAAACGGTATTGAAAAAATTCAATTTGAAGACTTAGATGATAAGACATTAAAAGTCATCAAACGTCTAAACGAAAAATTCAATCTTGGGCTCACTGCTAGTAAAGAAGTTGTGTCTGAAGAAATTTTATTTTAGGAGGTGCTAATCAATGGATGATGTCATCACAATCAGCAGGTCAGAATTAAAGGCTCTGATTGCAGAAGAAGTAGCAATACAACATAGACAAGTTGATTGGGTCAGCATTAAAGAACTCCAAACAATAACTGGATGGGGTAGAACTACTTTAGAAAATTGGCGTGACCAAGGTAAATTTAGATACCACCAAAAAGTAAAAGGTGGCAAATACACTTACGATTTGCAAGACGTCCAACGATTTTTAAGGAGTATGAACAAATGAAATTATTTAATTGGCTATTTACAAAACCAGAAGTAGAACAAAAACAAGAGTGGACTATCCAAAACGATGGATGGGAACATAATGCTGAGAAATACGATGAATTTAACAAGTATTTTGCACGGGCAATGATGGGAGATGTGACTAATGAATAGACTTAAACAACTACGAGAAGAAAAAGGATTGACTCAAGAAGAATTGGCGCAAGAGTTAAAAGTAAAAGGTTTATACATTGCTAAACAAGAAATAAACGCTTACGAGATATACCAACTTAGATTGCATAACAATGCATTTTGGAGTCGTGTCGCAGACTACTTTAATGTAACTATTGCTTATTTAATGGGTGACTCTAAAATTCCAAACGAAGATTATATTGTTGATTTGCAAGAAGTCTTGCATCGTGAATATGAGTTGAAGCTAGAGAAAGCAAAATTAGAAAAAGATCTAAAAGAAGCGCTAGATAGAAATTTAGAGTTAGAGCAAGAAAATGTTTTTTTAAGAAAAGAAAACCAAGATATGACAAATGATTTATACAATATCGATGTTGTTGTTAACGACTTTAAGGAAAGGAATCATATTGATAGTTAGAGAATATTATTGCACAAATTGCGGTAAGGCTTGGGAAAACATTTCTGATTACAGAGATTTAAATTGTCCTTACTGCGAAGAAGATGACCCAGTTGTAACTTGGAAAGCGAGGGCATACGATTGAAAAATTATAGAACGTACATGACAAGTTTCGGAAAAATTCAAATAGTACCGAGTTATAACTGCAAACATGGAGATATAACATCCGACAAGATTGATTTATTCGATACTCAAATAGAAGATGAAATTAACAGGAGAATGAATGACTTTGCAAATAATTTAGCAGATGAATATTCGGAGCATTTAAACAAAAAAGTGGTAGATGAAATATTTGAAGAAAAACACAGACAACAACGTAATGACTTTGATTATAGAAATACTGCTCACGATTATGTGGAGGGATTAGACATTGAAGATAACTAAAGCGACAGATTTACAAAAAGGTAAAAACTTCTCAGCGTTAATTTACGCACCTCCCGGAACTGGCAAAACGACAACAATTAAATATTTGCCCGGTAAGACTTTAGTCATTGATGTTGATAGGACAACAAATGTTTTAGCAGGTCTTGAAAATATAGATGTTGTTTATGCAGATATGACAGATGTTGAAATAGGATTCAAAAAACTATTAAAAGAAATCCATGATAACTATTTAACAGATTATGACAACATCGTCATTGATAACATTTCAGAACTAGAACAAGCGTGGCTAGGTGAAAAAGCTAAGCAAAGTAAAACTAGAGATGGAAGAGCTATGGGAATCCCAGAAATGGGAGATTACAATAAATACTCATTTTATCTAACTGATCTAATAAGATACGTCAATTC
Organism: Streptococcus parauberis NCFD 2020; assembly: GCF_000187935.1. Classification (NCBI taxonomy): domain Bacteria; kingdom Bacillati; phylum Bacillota; class Bacilli; order Lactobacillales; family Streptococcaceae; genus Streptococcus; species Streptococcus parauberis. Next base: position 687,679 of record NZ_AEUT02000001.1, on the reverse strand, counting down.
TTGGGAAGGTGTCAATAAAGTATACACTGCGTGGGAAACGACAAGACAAATTGAAACTCCCGGCGGTCAATTATATAACCAGTTTATCCCGCAAATTCGTGAAAAAATTATCAATAACGTTATGGGGTTAGTGAACATGGTTGCTAGATTGGTTATTAGTGAAGAAACTGGTAACAGAGGTTTCATTTTAAAACCGTCTAATAGCACCTTTGCTAAAAATCAATTATCGGATGTTGAGTTCGTACTCCAAAGCGAAATCTGGAATTTCGAAGGGAGTGATGAATAACGGTATATCAATTACACCCTTACCAAAACGAACTAATACAAAGAGCAAGAAAACAAATTTTAACAAACAATGTGATGATAGTTAGCCCTCCAGGCAGCGGAAAATCGGTTGTTATATCTGACATAGCAAAATCAGCTACTAAAAGAAACGGACACGTTTTATTCTTGGTCCACAGAAAAGAATTAATAGACCAAATTACAAACAGTTTTAAGTTCCATGAAGTTGATATGTCAAAGGTTGACTTACTTACAGTTGGTAAAGCTAAGAATCGTCTAGAAGAACTAACTAAGCCAACACTTATCATTACAGACGAAGGTCACCACGGTAAAGCTAATACTTATCAGATAATTTACAAATACTTCGCAGATGTTCCAAGATTAGGTTTTACCGCTACACCTTGGCGTCTATCTGGAGATGGTTTCACAGATACTTATGAAGTTATGGTTGAAGGTCAAACAGTTGAATGGTTAATAAACAACCACAATTTAGCACCCTATAACTACTATAGTGTCTTGTCAATAGATACTAATAAGTTGAAAATTCAAAACGGTGACTATTCAAATAAATCAATTGATGATGCATTTGGTAAAAGTATATTTGGAGATGTCGCCCAAGAGTACATAAAAAAGGCAAATGGTCAGAAAGCCATTTTATACGCTCACTCGGTTGAAGCAAGTCAAGCATTCGCAAAAGAATTCCAAATGCTTGGAATTAACGCAGTGCATGCAGATGCCAAGACACCTAAAGCAGAACGAGATAAGCTTATGCAAGACTTTAGGGAGGGTAAGATACAAATTATCTGTAATGTTGACTTAATATCTGAAGGATTTGACGTTCCCGATTGCACAGTGACAATTCTTTGCAGACCTACTAAGTCTTTGGTTTTGTTCTTGCAACAGTCTATGAGGTCAATGAGATATCAACCAGATAAACAAGCAATCATACTCGATCACGTAGGCAACTATAAGATTCATGGTTTACCTGATACGCCTCACGATTGGAACGAGTATTTCATCGGTGGATGGAAAAAGAAAAATAACAAAACCAATGAAGTTAGTTTTAAAGAATGCCCTGAGTGTTCAGCATGTTATCCATTAACGGTTAAAATTTGTGAAATGTGTGGATACGACTTTCAATTAGCTGATAAAGCTGAGAAGGAAAAAGTAGAAGCAGAACTTGAGTTAATTAAAAAACAAGAGTTCCAAATATCGCAACTTGCAAGTAAGAAGTTTGGTAAAGATTTAAAACAAAATTGGAAAATTGCTCAAGCTAGAGTTGAGTATGAAGGTAAAGGAAAACCACTTTATAAGTTGCTTTACTTTTATATCATGTCTGATTGGGCAGAAGCTACAATGTCAGAACTATCAGAAGTAACTGGCAAGTCAGAAAAAGAAATATACACCGCCAAGAATTGGCTAGAAAAAAGATTAAGAGGGAAATAATAATGGCATTTACAACAGATTTTTCAGAAGTACAAGAATTTAAATCATTTGAAGAAAAATTTTATGAATTTATCGTAAAAGATGCATACGAAGAACCAACACAGAGCGGAACAAACCACAGTGTTACGTTAGAACTTGTCGTCCGAAACGACGTCAAACAAGACATGCAAAATTTCCGTGTGTGGGATCGTCAGTATCGATTAACTGCTACAAATAAATATAATTTAAAACAATTAATGGGTAAAGCTAGCGCATTTATTGGTCAAGAAAAAAATTATGCAACTTTTGAAGATTTTATTAATGATTTTAAAGGTAGAGCTGCTAAAGGAAAAATTAAACTAGATAATTACAACGGTAAAGTCACACCTAAAGTTCAATTCTTTAATAAAACAGACTTCCCAAATATCGCTCACACATGGAAAGAAAAAACAGATAGCACAGGGTTTTCACAAGCTGACTTAAAAGAAGATGATTTACCATTTTAATATCAGGGGGATAAATGACAAATAATGAATTTATAGAAGCTATTTCGAAATTGACAACCGAAGCAGACTGGGGTTCTCCAGTCTTCGGGGAGTCAGTGATGAAAGCTGAACTTAGAAAACAACTCTTTAAAATAGTTCCAATAGATCCTAGTGGATATATTCAAAAATTATATTTTTCAACGCTCGTTAAAGATGAAGATATTATGTATATCACTTCAAACGGTAGGCAAACATTTAAATATTTATTTGGAACAACGGAAGTCAAACAATCAAAAGAAAAATCAGAATATCTCGTTTATGAGGTAGAGAACAACTTCCCACCGTTTGCAAAATTAGTCATTGATTACATTTTAGGCATTTACACTTTTAATGGGAGTAAATTATACGACGTAAGAAATAAGCAGTTTAAATTAATTGACGAGTTCACACTCCAAAGTAGATACGGTTTTAAAGATTCTGGTCACGTTCTAGAAGTTCTTAGCGGTGTACACAAAACACTAAACGTTAAACCAATAAACTATTTAGAACCTTACCAAATCGCTGGGCGTGATTTTATTATTGATCTTGAAAAATCTGAAATTATTAACGAGTCACCAATGCAAAACGTATCGTATTTTAAATATTATGATGTCGATTATGAAACTGCTATGGATGGACGAAAAATTGCAAAAGAATATCTCGAATATGTCATCGCAGATGATAATTCATTAAACAACGCAATACTACAATCTTACTTTATCGCTCAAGTTGCATGCGGTGTCAGACCTAAAACAAATTTCTTTATCTCAAAATCTGGGGTACGGACGGGGAAGGGGCTACGTCACATAGCACTATCTGGACTCTTTAATAAGATTGATGTTGAGTTAGATACGCTCAAAAGTAATGGCTTTGAAGCATTGCAAGCTTGGTCTATGTTCTCTGGTGGAGAAATGGCACTAGCAACAGAACAGGGGGATATTCAAGGTAACGCAATGGAACGTGTCCTTAAAATTATAGCTACTGAAAAATCACACGTAGCACGAGCAATCGGACAAAATCAGTCAATGGTAAATCTAACATCAGTCCTATGTGTAGATACAAACAGAACAGTTGCGCTATCAGATGAAATGGACGGACGGAAAGTCTTAATTCAATTTAAAGATAGACCTAAAAAAGAAACTGATATTGAGCGTGAACAGATTTTTAGAAAATACTGGAACGCATTCACTGATCGTGATAAAAATCCTAAAATTTCTGGATGTATTGGCTTCTTAATCAACTCGCTTGAGTATTTCAATAAAATAGGCGGTCAATATCGCTGGAAAAATGTTGAAGTTTTTAATGATATTGATTTAGACGAGTTTCAAATCGCTTTGATAAATGCACTTCAAGAAGTTGAGTTTGTTCCTCGAGAAAAAGAAATAATTGATTTATCTAAACAAACATATGGAACTAATCGCAGAGCTATTGGAAAAGCATTATCTGAAATAGGAGTCAAACAACAAACAAAAACTATTAATGGTGAAAGGAAAGCGACGTATTTAGTCATCAATAAAAATAGATTTGACAAATTTGCACTTGATACACTTGATAACACTTAATTAAGTAGTTCTATTAAGTGCAATAAAAAGTCAGTCATATCAACGCTTAGAGAGTACAAAAACAAGAAAACACTTAATACAACAATTAAGTCTAAACAATGATTGTTAAGTATTAATTATATATATAGACCCTTGGGGTGTAAAAAAATAACTGTATTAGGTGTTTTGGTTGATATGACAAGCTTTATTAGATGATTTTATCAAGTGTCGATTTGGTAATTATTAAATGCACCACACTACAGCACTATCATTTCTAAAAAAAGGTTATCAAGTCATACCACTTAACAAAAAGACTGGTAGACCGATAATTAAATTTAAAGATATCCAAATAACAGAGGACATTATAAAAAGCATTAATTGGCTTGAATGTGACTATGCACTACTCATGAGAGGAATGTGGTGTATAGATATTGATACTCACAAAATGACAGATGAAAAATTAGCTAAAGAATTAAAAACGATGATAAAAACGCTTGGTGTTGATTTGCTATCAGTGCTATCAACAGAACGTTATAACAATGGTTTAGATGGTTATTCTTCTCTATTAAAAAGTGAATATAAAGAAGAATTGATTGGTAATTTTAAAAATACGTTTGTGGAAATCACAAAAAGTGGTGGCATGCATGTCTTGTTTAAAAAACGTGATGGTGTTAATTACTCACAAAAACCAAGTGTACTTCCAAGTATTGATATCAAAGCGCATGACAATAACTATGTCAAAATTTTCCCATCTGATGGACGTGAGGTTTTAAAAGCAGTTAAAAACTTACCTTACTATAATGGAAAATTTGAAGAAGAAATATTCAAGCCAAAAGAAAACTTTACTACTTACTTTAGTGGTTCAATTGTTAAACCAAAATCAACAGGAAACCATGAAGGTAGAGAAGCTTATGAAAGAGTTGCCACTGGAACATCGTATAACAGGAATGATGATTTATTTAAGGGTGCTTGTTGGGCGTTTGAAAACGATATTGATATTGATGATTTGTCTTCAGTCATTGGAACTGTTAAAGGTAGAGATGTATTTACGAGAGAGGAGTTCGAACTAACTATTGAATCAGCAAAACGAAAAGTCGGAACACGATATTCAATCTCTTATTAGATTGGAACTTACAAAGTTAGGCATTCCTTGCTTTAGGATAAATGTTGGCAAAGTCAAGATGAAAGATGGTAGATGGTTTTCTACAGGAGCACCTAAAGGCTTCCCAGATTTATTTGGATATAGGCAAGATGGACAAATATTTTTTATAGAAGTAAAAGACAATAAAGGTCGAGTAAGACCAGAACAAGAAAATTTTATGAAAGTAGCAAAATCTAAAGGCGCACTAGCTGGTGTGGCTAGGTCTGTGGAAGATGCATTGGAGATAATTGAAGATGAAAAAATATCAAGTATTAATTAAGCAACGTAAAAATTGGTTTGTGACGGAATATGAAAAACATTACTTTGACACAATGGAACAGGCTGAATGGTTTTACAATCACTTACCGATAACAGTTAAAAAAGAGAGACCAATTGAGGTGATGAATGGATAAGATAAACGCAGAAACAATGCAAAAAGTATACGACGAAAATTTTCAAACGTTTTTGAAGAAGAATGCAGATTATGGCAGTTCATTTGAAGAATCGTTAAATGAGTTAGGTATCATAGCAGGCGTTACAAGAATCATGGATAAGTTTACTCGTTTAAAAAACCTAATAAAAAGCGAAGCTAATGTAAAAGAAAGTTTATCAGACACCCTTAAGGACATGGCCAATTATTGCTTAATGTTAGCGGTCTGGTTGGAGGGTAAGAATGGCTAGATATGAATTATTTAATGACCACTTCGAAAATGCAAAACGGTATCAAATTCCAAGAGCGCAATTAATTATCGCAGATATTCCATATAATTTAGGTAATAACGCTTATGCAAGTGATCCGCGGTGGTATGAAAATGGTAGTAATAAAAACGGAGAGTCAAAACTAGCTGGAAAGTCATTCTTTGATACTGATAATGATTTCAAAATTAATAACTTCTTTGATTTTTGTGCAAGGTTGCTAAAAAAAGAACCAAAAGAAAAAGGGCAAGCCCCAGCGATGATAGTCTTTCATTCATGGCAACAAAGAGAGATGGTTATCCAGTGTGGAAAAAAGCATGGTTTTAATAACGCATATCCATTGTATTTTACTAAGAAATCAAGCCCTCAAGTTTTAAAAGCAAATATGAAAATTGTTGGAGCTACCGAAGAAGCAACTGTTTTATATCGTGATAAACTACCGAAATTTAACAACAATGGCTCAATGGTTCTAAATCATATGGTTTGGGAAAAGGACAGCTCATATCCAACAATTCACCCAACACAGAAACCAATACCAGTTTTAAAACGATTAATTGAAATCTTTACAGACCCTGAGGATGTTGTTATTGATCCAGTAGCTGGAAGTGGGTCAACTATTCGAGCCGCCATTGAAATGAATCGCTGTGCTTATGGGTTTGAAATCAAGAAAGATTTTTACAATAAGGCACAATCAGAAATGTTAAGTACCTTTCAAACCAGTTTATTTTGAAAGAGGAAGGCAGACAGATATATTTGAATACTTATAAATTAATAATACCGATAGAACCAAAACCACAGAGCAGACCACGATCATCAATAAAAAACAATCGCATTATTGTCAGAGAAGATAGGAACATGAGAGTTTGGCGACGTGCTTGCACAATGCTAGTCAAAAATCTATACAAAGGGCCATTTTACGAGACACCAATAAAAGTAGATGTCACTTTCTTCATGGAAGCCCCTGAGAAACTCAAAAAAGAGCCGTCAGAGCGTTCAAGACAGTCGACTAAGGAAAAGTTCATCAGGTTTGTTAAAGAACTTATATGGCACGACAAGCTTCCTGATATCGATAATCTAGTAAAGTCTGTTTTTGACAGTATCACAAAATCAAATAAAGTTTGGTCTGATGACAACATTATATGCTATCTGGTTGCAAAAAAGGTATACAGTCCAAATCCTAGAATTGAGGTTGAAATTACAGAATTATGAATTTAGTAGATGAATTTTACAAAAGATTTGATGAAGATATAAGAAAAAGCCTGTATGACGAATTTGGAATGACAGATGGGAAAACATATCACAGAATATATCAATCTTGTGCACAGTCAAAAAAGAATTGGGAGACTACCAGCGCCGTCAAAATTGCTATATTTTGAAAAATATTACACTGAAAAAGAATTCAAGGCCATGATCAGTTTGTCCGTAAGCCAAAGAGAGAAAAATCCGATGAAGGAACTTGCTATTGCTAGGAAATATCTAGTTGATGAATCGGAGGAGAGAGAAAAACAGCGTGCCATTAGGAGAATTAAAAACAAAATGGCTATGATAGAAAGTTTATACATATGACCACAGGAAGCAATAAATTGAAAACAAAGTTCGCAGTAACTGTCACCAACAAGCAGTATTTAACACCATTGGACGAACTAAGGAATTTTAAAGATTGGTTAAATACTGATAATTATGTAGAGATTGGCAAAATGCTAAACGTTTCAGCAAATAAAGCTAATCGGTTATATAACGAGGAAGACTTACCAGACAAAAATGTTCTTACTCGTATGAGGAAATTAATGGAGGAAGTGGAATGATACCAAAATTTAGAGCTTGGGATAAGAATCAACAGATTATGCGTGGAGTTAGAGGTTTATTTTGGACAAAAAACAACCTCGCTGCACATTGCTCACCTATTGGTGATAAATTTGATGAATTTTTTACGACGATATTAAATGATGGTGAGTACCATTTGATGCAATCCACAGGTTTGTTTGATAAAAACGGAAAAGAAATTTTTGAAGGGGATATTGTTAAGCAAACATTTTCAATACCTAAGTTCAAAGGTGAACAGATAGTTGATGAAATAAAAGGTGTTGTCACATTTTTAGAAGGTAGTTGGTTGATTGTTGATGATAAAAATAAACAAGCAATATCGCTTTGGAGCGAAGTAGATGAGAATGAAGTCATCGGCAACATTTACGAACTAGAAAGCGTGGAAGAATGAACAACATTGAAATTAAAACACCACAAGATTTTTTGAATGCAACTATAATGGACCTTTTGGTTTATTTAAGAAATGACAACTCAACAGTGTGTACTGCTGAATTGACTGACAATGGTTCAGGTAGGAAGTTAGTAGTTACGCTGTCTTATAAAGAGGTGGAAGAATGAAAGAAAACAATAAAGCAGGAATGATGACTTTGCCAATTGACTATGCAAATAGAGCATTAGCAAAAGAAGAAATACTTGATGAACTTATTGAAAGAGAAATTGTTGAAGTTTATCAATTAGAAGAAATTGCAGAAGATAATCCGTTTTTGATGAATGCACTGAATTACGAGGTACAAGAATGACAGACTGGTTAGAAAATTTGTTACTCGCAGTGTTCCTGTTTATTATTTTTAGTCTTGGTGTATACATTTCTAATGTTTACTACCAACCACAAATCGACGGACTAACTAAACAACTAGATAGAACGCAGAAACAGCTTAAAAAAGTTAGTGAAGAATCAGCTGATAAGACTGCTAGGATTGCGGAATTAACGAAGAACGGAGGGTGAAGATGTCAGAAATTAAAATTTTAGATGCTTGTTGTGGCAGTCGGTTATTTTGGTTTGACAAAAATGAAAAACATACCATTTTTATGGATATCAGACAAGAGACATTTGACATTCATGGGAAGCATGTAAATGTTCAACCTGATGTTGTTGGAGATTTTAGAAATATGCCATTTGAAGACAATACATTTAACTTGGTTGTGTTTGATCCGCCACATTTAAAACATGTTGGCCAGAATTCAATTATGAAAGCACAGTATGGCCAACTTGATAAAGACAACTGGAAAGAAGATATTTCAAAAGGCTTTGAAGAATGTATGCGAGCTTTAAAAGTTGGTGGCACTTTAGTTTTTAAATGGTCTGATTGTCAGGTAAATGTAAAAGAGGTTTTATCAGCAATACCGTTTAGACCACTTTTTGGACAGCAACGAGGAACAACTCACTGGATGACGTTTATGAAATTTGAACTTACTGGAAATGGAGGATAGGGATGACAAGACAAGAATACGAAGTCGAGTATGAAAAATTACAAATGCGGGCATATACTGAATTGCTTATGCCTGATGAGTACGAAAAAGAACTAAGTAAACTTCTTAAACGATATTGTAGCGAGGCACAGCATGAACGAATTTAGAAGATTACACATCCTAAAACACGCATTAGAACATTATATTGAACGTGACGGTGCAAGTGAAAAAGACATAAACCAAGAAAAACGAGTGTTGGCAGATGTGGTAGATGACATTGAAATATTTAAAGAGCGAATCGATTCAGGTTGCGGAGGTGGTTGCTGATGAACGAATTTGAAGAACACCTTTATTACATTTTGAAGAAGAAAGAGGTAACAAATGAATAAAAAAGAAGCGAAAGAAGCTATTAAAGAATGCCAAAAAGGAACAGGTTTGGTTCCTGCAGGATTTGCAATAAATATATTAGACCAACTCGACCAACCAAAAACAGTCGTGCCGAAGTTTGTGGCTGAGTGGTATGAAGAGCATAAGGAAGATTTAGAATATGATTTGTATTTATATCAAATGTCAATCTATGATTTAAAACCAAAAAAAGATGACTTTTATTATTGGATGGAAAAAACAAATAATCCAGTTCGCAAACTAATCAACATGCACCAATTCGGCTACACAGTCGAAAAAGAGAAGTTGTATACAGTGGAGATTCCAAATCCGAATGATAAGCAAAAAGCTTTGAGACTTGAAAAATGGGTGGAAGGAAAAGTAAGAATTGTAACAACTTACTCAACTAATGATTTTACAAAGGGCATGTATTTAACCGAAGAAGAAATCCGCAAAGATTTTGACTGGGCGTTTAGATGGGCGAAAGAGGTGACGGAATGAGTTTATTTGATGAAGTAAAAGAATTAGGTGACGAAAGCCATGAGAAATGGTTTAATCGGTATTTTGATAAATGTAACCTTGAAGCAAAAATCAAAAAAACAGCTATGGAAGGGTACAACGCCTATCGTATCAATATTGGAAAAGAACCAGATAAATATCTTGCAAAAAGATTAGGTGACGAAAGGACAATTGATTTGCTTAAAAATCGGCTTGGTGAAGGTTTTAAAGTTGAAAAATTAAAAACAGAGTCTATTTATACTATTTTTGGTAATCATATGATTTTAGATAGATTTATTCTTATTTCGTGGGGTTAAAAGAAAGAGGACATAGAATGAATAAAGAGTTAGGAGTGTTGCAGTCAAAAATCGATGAGAATTATTACGTTCTGTGGAGAAGTAGGATTGGCTTTTTAGTTATGACACGAAATATCAATAAGGCACGTCGTATAAAACGCAAAGAAGCAGAACAGTTTCCACAGTTTGAATTTGTTCCGCTGTCAGAATTGGAGGAGTTGAAATGATATATCTAGTAAGAGGATATTTTAAAGATTTTGGAATGGACAAAGAAATCGAAGCTAAAAACGAGTATCATGCAGGTTTAGAATTTTTTGAACAAGTATATAATTTAGTTGGCAATTGCAGTAAAAATGACTTTAAAGGTTGGCTTACAATTGAATCAGTAGCTGAAATGGAGAAAATAAAATGAACGAACTAATTAAACCACTAGCAAAGATTTTAGATATATCAGCTAGTGAACTAGAGAAAATTGTAAGCAGTCTGAATATGAATGCACCACAGATTTATGAGCGGTTGTTACATGAATGGCAGTGGTATAGGTTTTTACAATCTATATCATGGTTAGGTGCATTAGTAATACCTTTGTTATTTATTCTTTTATGGGCGTTTACAAGTTTAGAGGTGGCCATTGATTTTAATAATGATGTTACAAGAGAAAAGGCGGTGCTCAAAAATACAAGTATATTGACAGCAGTTATTATTGTCGTTTGGTGCATAACCAGAGCATTAATTCCTATTCTATCACCGCATATTGATATGATTATGCAACTAAAATAACCAACAACGGTATCACGAGCGTTCGACTCGCTCGGTTGGTATTAACCGAAATTAAAAAAATGGAGGTCTCCTTACGTCATAAATACTAAATCTAACGGATATTATCGGTTATATCCTATTCAATAAGGCATCGTGAGAATTTCAATACGGATCGTGTGCCTGTCCGAAAATAAAAAAAGAAAAGAGGTATAGCTACTCCGATAAGACAACAAAAAGCGCCCCACGAAAGAGCGCCTTGGTATTAGTTCGTAACTATATTATACCATAAATGGGGGGGCAAATAGTGGGGAAACTTAGTATGTCGCAATTAAAAGCATTGGATGAATTACTATTCGAATATCCAAGTATTGAACATAAGATTGCAGTACGAAAACTGGAAGTAACAGATATTCCAAACGAAGACACAAACATAGGAGGTGGAAAAGCTAACCGCATTTCTAAACCAACAGAGAACATCATAGAACGGTGGGATAGTGATAAACGGTTAAATAGCTTATACGCACAGAAAGAAGCGATAGAGAGCACACTAGACACATTAGACGACGATTTAACAGAAATATTCTGGTTAAGATGGTCAAGAGGTAGTGTTAACTCATGGGAAGAAATAGCACAAAAAACATGTTACGACAGAGCTACAATATATCGTAAACGAGCTAGGATATTGGAAATCTTTGCAGATTATTATGGGATTATATAGCTTGCGACAAATACCGCTATTAGTCGCACTTGTATTACTGTATTATTGTATTATCGGAATAGTAAGAAGAGATAACAATTAACAAACTGGTCTACATATGATTAGACGATTACCATATAATAAATCGAACTTACTATTTGGTTGAGATAACTATCGGAAGTATCGCAGGTTCGAATCCTGCTATCTCAATTATTAATAAAGCGAAAGCTTTTGTAAGGGACGGGACATTAGTGTCGTTCTAGTTTTCTAGTCACTCATTGAGTGGCTTTTTATTATGGAGGAATTATGAAACATCCAGACTGGTTTAGGCAATGGCAAATAAAGTTTTACAATAATAAAAAAGTTTGGCATCCATTACGAAATAAAATCAGAAACGATAGACGGATGCGATGCGACATGTGTGGTAAGTTAATCAAAGGCAAGTCTATTGTCGACCACATCATAGAAATCACACCACAGAACTATATGGACGAGAGTATCACACTTAATGAAGATAACTTACAATTGCTTTGTTTTAAATGTCATCAAACGAAAACATTTGGAGATAAAAAAAATTTTAATTTAGATAATCGTTCCATTGATTTGTTTCATAACCCCCCTATGAAACGCTCGAAAACCGCGCCAGAATAACGGTTGTACTCCTCTTGTAAAACTCTCTCCCATTTTTTTTGACACTTGAAACAGAAAGGAGGTATAAATTGAAACTTGAAGAAGCTGCTGAATTGCTAAATATATCACGCACAACGCTATATAGATATAGGAAAAAGCTTGGCATTGTCTCTGAAACAAAAGATGATGTAGATGTAACTCACTTTGAACAACTAAAAAAGGAAGCTAGACAAACAGTAAAGTATACTAAAAAAATTGATTTAGACAAAATAATAGATGAAGCAGTTGTGAAAGATTTATACCTTTTAGAAAAATCTGATCCGTTTGAAGTGTTGCAGTTAAAAACTCAATTTAATAATAATAAAAAGTTAATTGATAGCTTGCAAAAAGAAATTGACTTGATGATTGCAAGTGGAGAGATACCTGACAAATTTATTCTAGACTCAATGGAAAAATTTCAAAAGCTAAACATGAAAATCATGTCTGACATTGAGAAAGTCAAACCACAAGCTGATAACTTATCCAATATGATAAAGGAGAAGTTAGCAAATTATGGTTAAAATGAAATACTTTGATAAATATGTTGAAATGGTTGAATCTGGGCTAATACCAGTATCAATTCCGACAAAACTAGAAATAGAACGTATCAAACGCTTTAAAAAGCAATACATTTTTAAGCAGGATGAAGCAGACAAGCGGATTAAATTCATCGAAGAAGAATGCAGCAACACAAAAGGCCAATCTGGGAAGTTGAAACTTGCCTTACCGCAAAAAGTTTGGTTAGAAAGTGCGTGGGGTTTCTATCACGAGGCTTTAGTCACTAAAACAAATCATGATACATTAGAAGAATACCAAATTACAGAAGAAAGGCGCCTTATTCATGAGGTGCCTATTATTGTTCCTCGCGGTACTGGTAAAACAACATTAGGAAGTGCCATCGGTGAAGTTGGCCAGATAATTGATGGGGAATATGGAGCTGACATACAACTACTTGCCTACTCACGAGAGCAGGCAGGATTCCTATTTAATGCTTCTAGGGCAATGTTGTCTAACGAGGATAGTTTACTCTATTACATGCGTGAAGCTGATGTTATACGCTCTACTAAACAAGGTATCTTATACGAAACGACAAATAGTTTGATGTCGATTAAGACATCAGACTATGAAAGTCTTGATGGTACTAATGCGCATTACAATATCTTCGATGAAGTACACACATACGACGATGACTTTATAAAAGTTGTTAATGATGGTTCAAGTCGTAAGCGTAAAAACTGGATGACTTGGTACATATCAACAAATGGTACTAAACGAGATAAGTTATTTGATAGGTATTATTCATATTGGATGGATGTCTTAACAGGTAAAGTCACAAACGATAGTGTCATGCCTTGGATATATAAGCTAGACGATGTGTCAGAAATCAACAATCCTGATTTGTGGATGAAAGCAATGCCTTTGCTTGGGATTACTACCGAAAAAGAAACTATCGCACAAGATATCGAAAGCAGTCGTAACGATCCAGCAAAGCAAGCTGAATTGATGGCTAAGACTTTCAATTTGCCGATTAATAATTACCTTGCTTATTTCACAAACGACGAATGTAAAGGTTGGATAGATAAGTTTGATGCTAGTTTATTTAAAGGTGATGAGGATAAGACTGCAAGATGTGTCTTAGGTGCCGACTTGTCAGATGTAAATGACATATGCTCAATTTCATTTATGATTGTGAATGGAGAAGAAAGACAATATATCAATAAAAAATACATGCCACGACAAACAATCGATAGTCTACCACGAGACCAGCAACTGAAATATCTTGAATGGGAAACTAAAGGTTTACTGCATATCCACGAATTAGACTACAACGACCAGCGTTATATCTTTGATAACTTGCGTGAGTTTATGAACGAACAACACATATTACCGATAGCGGTTGGATATGACAGATGGAATGCTAAAGAGTTAGTGAGACTGTTTAATGATTATTATGGTGATATCTGTTACGACGTACCGCAGACAGTCAAAAATTTATCTTCTCACTTAAAAGTTTACAAAGAAAAAGCGAAGATGGGTAAAATCATTTTTGATGATGAGGTATCGACATGGAATCACTCAAATGTAATGGTTAAAGTGGATGCTAATGGAAATATTTTTCCAAATAAAGCAAAAGCCAAAGACAAAATTGACGTATTCGCTAGTCAGCTAGATGCATTTATTGTCTATGAGCAACATAGGGAAGATTTAGCTTATTACTATGAGTAGAAAGGGGGTGATAAAAGAAGATGGACTTAAAAGAAATTTTTAGACGTATATTGAGACGAGATAGACGACAATCAACAGATGTGTATCTGAGACGCTCACAGAATTACTATAAGCGCAACTCAATCTATTTGGATAACATTTATAACAAGATATCGACAGATGTTGCTATGCTTCGTTTTAAGCACGTAAAAGTGACTAGACATGAGAATGCGGTTGATGAAATGCAGTGGTTTGAACAAAGCGATTTAGCACAAGTGTTAACTGTATCTCCAAATGACCACGACACACCTATTGTTTTTTGGTCGGATGTTGTCCGAACGATGATTAAAGAGGGAGTTGCAGTTGTTGTGCCACGTTACGAAAAAGGCGTGCTAACAGAAATTCATTTAGCAAACAAGGCTTATGATTGGGGGACACACTCAGTTAAGTTACGTATTGATGATTTTGACATTGAACTGGATATCAATAACGTTTGGATATTTAAAAATCCTAAACAAAATTTATCAGTACAGTTAAATCAAATCACAAACATCATTGATGCAAACTTGATGACAATCTCAAACAAGCTTGATGAACAGAATTCATGGCTCAAAGGTTTTTTAAAACTTGGTACTAAGGCAGCAGACAAAGAACTGCAAGATCGCGTTAAAAAGCGTGTTGAAAGCATGATGGAAACTGCTCAAAATGGTGGTATTGGCTATTTGGAACAAGGAGAAGAATTCCAAGAATTACAGAACGTTTATTCATCAGCAAGTAGTGATGATTTAGAATTCTTAAAATCTCAATTATATAACGGTTTCGGAATTAACGAAAAGTTATTTACTTGCGACTACACCGAAGAACAGTATAGAGCTTACTTCTCAAGCGTGTTGAAATTGTACCAACGTGTTATTGATGAAGAAATTAATCGTAAATATTTTAGTAAGACTGCACGAACGCAAGGACACAAGCTAGTTGTTTACTTTGACATGACAGATATTACCAGTCTCAAAGACTTGTCAGAATTTACGTTCAAGGCTAAATATTCTGGGCTTATGAACTCAAATGAATTGCGTGAAATGTATCTTGGCTTACCGGGATATGTCGGCGGTGAAGTATTTGAAAGTAACAAGAATGCAGTTCAAGTCGGAGCAGAGAAAGGAGGTGATACTTAAATATGGAAGTACTAAAAAAGAATTTTAAACTAAAAGCATTAGAAGAAGATTCAGGCTATCACTTTGAGGGGTATGGTTCTACTTTTGGGAATGTTGACAGAGATGGCGACATCATGGAAAAAGGTTGTTTTGATAAGTCGCTTAAAGCAAGTAATTCAGTTCCGATGTGTTTCAATCATAATCAGAATATTGTCTTAGGTCGATTTGATTTAGAAACAGATGAAAAAGGTCTTTTAGTAAAAGGCTTTTTTAATTTGAATGATCCTGAAGCTAAAAAAGCTTATGACCTTATGAAAATGGGTGCTTTAGATTCATTCTCAATTGGTTTTATAGTTAAAGATTATGAAACAATTGACAATAAGTCAATGTACAGTGGAGTAAAAATCAAAGAAGCAGAATTATTAGAAACATCTATTGTAACTGTGCCAGCTAATCCAAGTGCGACAGTTAGCGCAGTTAAATCTCTTGATATTGCTAACACAATCAAAAAGGAATTTGATAAACAAGAATTAATTAAGAAATTGGAAGGTATTTAAATGAACTTACAAGATAAGCGTGAGGCTTTAGAAACCAAGCAAACAGAACTTGCTTCGGTTAAAGAAAAAAGCCTAGAAAACGCTACGAAATTAAAAGCAGTAACCGTTGAAGATGACGCATACACTGCACTGAAAGAACAAGCAGATGGACTACTTGCTCAAGCAGAAACACTTAAAACAGAAATTGACGCATTGGATGCCGAAATTACTTCGGACGAACAAGCGCTTGAAGAAGCTACTAAAAAATTAAACGAAACTAACAACATTAAGGAGAAAACAATGACTGAATACTTAAAAACTAAACAAGCTGGATTAGATTACGCCAAATTACTTGCTGATAATCAAGGTGTATCAAGCAAATCACTTGCTAATATGTGGGAAGAAAACCTAAAAGCTAAAGGTGTTACAAATCTTGAAGCAGTATTACCAGAACCAGTTTTACTTGCAATTGAGAACGCATTTGAAGACTATCAAGGTGTCTTAAATCACGTATCTAAAGATCCTCGTTATGCTGCTAAAATCACTCTACAAACTGTTAAAAACTTTGCTAAAGGTCACTTAGCTGGAAAAACTAAGAAAGATACAGATATTAATTTCGTATCAATCGCAATCAACTCAGCAACAGTTTATATTAAACACGCATTTGAATATGCTGACCTTAAAAAAGATGTCAACGGTGTTTACTTTAATCATGTAATGCAAGAGTTGGCACAAGGATTTATTCGTGCAGTTGAGCGTGCAATTGTGATTGGAGACGGTTTAGCACCAGAAGATGAAGATAAAATTACCGAAATTAAATCAATCGCTGAAGAAACAGAAGCTAACCTTTTTGCAACACAAGCAATTGACACATCTGTGGCAGAATTTACAAATACTCAATTTGAAGCATTGGTAGCTGGACTTGACCAAATTATGGCAAGCGGTACTCCAATTATCATCACTTCAAAAGCTGTAGCACGTAAAATGAAGCTTGCAAAAGATTCAGAAGGTCGTTATATGGACTTACAACCGTTCGCACCGATTTCGTCAAACGGTGGTCAAATTGCTGGTTACCAAGTTTTTGTTTACGACTGGATGAATGAAGCTACAAATCCAATAATTGCATTTGCTGACAAGGCATACACATTAATCGGTGATAATGTATCAGCTGACCGATTTGAAGATTATGACGTTACAATTAACCGTCGTCACATCGAGCTTGCATCCGTAATGGGTGGTCGTTTATCAGCATTCAAAGGTGCAGTTAAATTTACTGAACAAGCTTAGTCAGGAGATTAACCTATGGCAATCTTGGACGATTTAAAAGAGCTGTTAGAGATTGACCTTGAGGAACAAATCTATGACAAACAGCTTTTACTATATGCAAATGGGGGTATTGCTTACTTAAAAAATAATGCAATACCAGTCACACGCATAGACAACACAACAGATAAATGGAGTGGCCTAAAAGATGACGATAGTGATATCGTCATTCAATGGCTACATTTATACTGTTTGCAGCGCTACGACAGAACGTTAATGTCAAGTAGCGGAACTACTCAAGAATGGATAGATAGCGAAATGAGTAACCTCATTATGCAATTAAAAGTGAGATATGATCGTGAGGTGATTTGATGAAATCATCAAGAACATCATTAATACTTGTTTATAACAAACGTATTGAGGTTGAAAAAGGTGTTTACGAAAATAGCTTATCAGAGAAAAAAGTCAAGGCGGAAGAAGAACAGGTATTCCAAGCGAGACGAGATAAGGCTATGGCTGAAGGTTACGTCATTACAGCACGCTTCATCGTGCGTGATGGCTTAAAAGAAGATAATCTAGACTATGCTAAATGGAAGGGTAAAAAATACAAAATCAATTCCATTAATCCAATGGTCGATAAACACTTTATGATAATTGAGTTAGGAGAGTTGATTTAATGGCTAAAAAGTTTTTTACAAGAAGTCAGATACAAGATATCCTAGAAACCAATAGTCTGAAATCCGATGTCTATTATCTCGAGAGAGAAGAAACATCATCACCAGACAATGTTATTGTGTACTATCGTTTATCACCAAACAAAAGCCTTTTTGCTGATGATACTATCCACATTAAAAAAGTAATGGTACAAGTTACACATTTTCACAAAAAGAAATTAGACAACATACAAGACTTGATGTTGTCTTTTTTTAATTGTGAACCTTTAACACACGATGTTAAGCAAATTGATACAGATTATTTTGCGACACATTATCGTTTTGAAATATTAACAAAAGGAACTTGGTAAATGAGTACAGGAAGCGTAAAGATATCACCACTTAGATTCGATATATCAGGACAAGTAAAAGAATTAACGAAAAAACATGCAGAGAATACTGCAAATGATATACGTAGTAGAAGTCCTAAACGTGCAAATGGTGGTGAGTATGCGAATGGATGGACAGATTTTCCGATTACCGACTCGACTTATATTGTCGCTAATACCGGAAAAGAAAAAACGTTAACACATTTATTGGAATTAGGACACGCTAAAAAAAACGGTGGTTTTGTAGCACCACAAGAACATATCAGACCAGCTTATATGGTTAACAAGGAACGCTACTTAGAAGAATTAAAGTCTATTAAATTAAACGCTAAATAAAAGGAGAAAATATGACTTATACATACGACAAACGAGAAGTAGCACACGGTAATGCCTTTGGCTTCTTTGCTAAAATTTCGCAAGCAGTAAGCGGTGGGTTAGAAATTGGTACACCGCACGAATTTACAGGGTTACGTGCTAACTCATTTGAGACATCACAAGAATCAAATGCTTACTATGCAGATAACGTAGAACATGTACGTTTGCAAGGTGCGAAGACAACAGAAGGCACTATCACAACTTACCAATTTCCAGAACAATTTATTTTAGATCACTTAGGGAAAACAAAAACATCATCAACACCACCGGCACTTATCGACACAGGTGTAAACTCTAACTTTGTTTGGGGATATGCTGAAACTGTAACAGATGCCTTTGGTGGAGAAGTTGAAGAATTCCATATCTTCACAAATGTTAAGGCATCAGCTCCAACATCATCATCAAAAACAGATGAAAGTTCAGTTGAACCGAAAGAATTTGAAATCCCATGTACTGCTTCGCCGAATACATTTATTAAAGATAGTAAAGGTAAGTCGGTTACAGAAATTGTGTGGCGTGATGATTCTGAAGGAACAGTACGAGGTAAGATTGATGAATTATTTGCTGAATCAGAGCCTACTACTGTATTAGATCTAATCACTGAAGCAATTACAGGAGCATAAAATGATTAAAAAAGAACTAACAACAATTGATTTTGATAGTTCTGGGAATGATGTAGAACGCACTATCTTAGTGCGTTTTCTTTATTCTTTGAAGGCTATTAAATTATATGAAGAACGCTACCAAACTAACTTCTTTGCAGAGTACGAACAAGCAGTAAAACGCTTTGGTGAAATGTTTAAAGGTGTTGATATTGCTAAAATGAGCGAACTATCACCAGAAGAACAAACACAACTTTTACCAATCATGGCTGACAAAGTAATTCTTAATTTCTTAGCAAGAGCAATTCCATGCATCTATGGAGAAGTCGAAAACGGTAAGTTTATTCAATCTACATTTACCGCCGAAAATGCTGAAATGTCAGATTGGTTTGGTGAATTACTAAACGTGCAATTTTTAGGCGAAATCATGCGTGAGTTTTCAAGCAATAGTAAGAATGTACCTCAAGATAAAAAAAAGCCACAAAGGAAGTAATCACTTCTGAAAAACTATATAAAGTTATTTTTGAATTACGTGTGGATGTGGACTGGGCAGAACAACAACATTTTAATTATTTAATGAGTCTATTCAGAGAAATGTCACACAAAGAAGAAACTAAAAAACCAGCGTCTAACTCTGATTTATTGAGTGCGATGGTTTAAAGAAAGGAGGTAATATGTCAGAAACTTACGAAGGTCTGTATGTTAAATTTGGAGCAGATACAGTTGAATTTGACAAGTCGGTAAAAGGTATAAACGGTGCTTTATCAACACTTAAAAAAGACTTTACCAATATCAATAGACAACTTAAATTTGACCCAGACAATACAGAACTTTTAAACAGAAAGCTAGAGAACTTACAAGAGCAAGCAAGGCTTGGTGCTTTAAAGATTGAAGAACTAAAAAACAAACAAGCCCAACTTGGAAAAGACGAAATTGGCTCTGATAAGTGGATGAAGCTACAAGTTGAGATAGAAAAAGTATCCACGCAAATGAATTCTGTCGATGTTGCGATGAACAAGACAAAGCAACATATTGAAGATGTAGGCAATCCACAATCTATTTTAAATCTCAACAAAGCAATTGGAGACATTGGCCAAGAACTAGATATCGTTAATCGTAAATTGCAATTAGATCCCGGCAATGTCGAGTTAACAGAACAAAAAATGAAATTGCTCGGTGAACAAGCTGAATACGCTGAACAAAAAGTAGATGGTTTAAAGGACAAACAATCTGCTCTTGGCAATGATAATATCGGCACGGAAGAGTGGAAAAGGTTACAAAATGAAATTGGCCAAGCTGAAATTGAGGTAATGGAAATTGACCGTGCCATGAAAGGGTTAGATGATTCATCTGCGCAAGCAGGCGCAGGCATTAAAGAAGCAACTAGCTACTTAAAAGCTGATGTGATGATGGAAGTTGCAGATGCTGCACAAGAAGTTGGACAAAAATTAGTTGAAGCAGGAAAAATGGCAGTCGAAGCGTGGAAAGAAGTCGACGACTCAATGGATACTGTTGCAACTAAAACCGGCGCAACTGGTAAGGAATTAGAATCACTTCAAAGTGTAGTAAGTGGGGTCATTGGTTCAATATCAACAGATTTTCAAACAGCTGGTGATGCTATTGGAAGTTTAAACACCCAATTTGGATTTACTGGAGAAAAACTCCAATCCGCTTCGGAACAATTAATTAAATATTCACAGATTAACGGAACGGATGTAACTGATTCCGCCATGTCTGCTAAGCAAGCAATAGAAGCTTTCGGATTATCTAACGATGATTTAGGTAAGGTGCTTGATAATGTTACAAAAGTAGCGCAAGAAACCGACCAATCAGTTGATGATATCATACAGAAAGCAATAGATGGTGCGCCACAAATAAAAATGCTTGGTCTATCTTTTGAAGAAGGGGCAAACTTAATTGGTAAGTTTGAAAAATCAGGGATTGATTCGGCATCTGCTTTGACATCATTATCAAAAGCAAGTGTAAACTATGCAAAAGATGGGAAATCATTAGAAGAAGGTCTAAAAGGTACTGTTGACCAAATTAAAAATAGCAAGGATGAGACAGAAGCCTTAACAATAGCTTCTGAGATTTTCGGAAGCAAGGCGGCGCCAAGAATGGTTGATGCTATTCAACGTGGCGCTTTAACGTTTGACGATTTGGCAAAAGCTTCTGAAGGAGCTTCTGGAACAGTAAGCAAAACTTTTGAAGCAACACAGGATCCATTTGATAAATTAACAGTAGCGTCTAATCAGGCTAAAGAAGCAATGGCAGAATTCGGTGGAACTTTAATTGAAACTGTAGCACCAGTATTGGAAACACTAGGAGATATACTAAAAAGCTTTGCAGGATGGTTCAAAGACTTGCCAGCACCAGTTAAAGAATTTTCTGTTGTCTTAGGCTTAGTCATAACCGCTGTTGGTGTGTTAGCACCAATTTTTATTGCACTTCAAGCGGCAGCTTTGGCAGCAGGAACCACAATAGGCGCATTAATCGCTGGGGCAATGCCTATCATCGGAATTGTGGCTGGTATTGCGCTAGCAATAGCTGGGCTTGTCATTGGATTAAAATATCTTTGGGAAACTAATGAGGGTTTTAGAGAGGCAGTGACAATCGCATGGGAATTTATTTCAACCACTATTCAAACAGTTGTACAAATTATTTATGATTTTGTAATGACAATGTGGGGAGAAATTACAACATGGTGGATTGAAAATCAAGAATTAATCAGGTCAACCGCTGAGATAGTTTGGAATTTTATTCTCACAACTATCCAGTTTGTCATGGAAACCTTGTGGCCTTATTTGCAAGCACAGTGGGAAAATATTCAAACAATTATCTTCTCGGCTTGGGAAATCATCAAGACGACTATCAGCACAGCGCTAGATATCATCTTAGGTGTTATTAAGGCAGTAATGCAGGTTATAAATGGCGATTGGTCGGGTGCTTGGGAGACAATCAAAGGCGTATTACAATCAACATGGGACGGTATATTAAATATTGTAAGTACAGTTATTAATGCAATCTTATCTGTTATGTCAAATACACTAAATGGTATTTGGGGTGTTGTTCAAAACATTTGGGATGCAATTTTTAATACAATTTCCGAGAAAATCAATGGTGCAAAAGAAGCAGTAGCAACCGCAATTGAAGCAATTAAAGAATTGTTTAACTTCCAATTTCAATGGCCACACATTCCATTGCCATATTTTTCCGCTTCAGGTTCAGTAAATCCAATAGACTGGATTACAGACCCATCAACAAGACCATCCATCGACGTCCAATGGTTTGCAAAAGGTGGTATCATGACAAAGCCAACATTATTTGGCATGAATGGAAATAGAGCAATGGTAGGTGGAGAAGCAGGAAACGAAGCTATCTTACCACTTAACAGTAAGACACTTGGCATGATTGGGCAAGGTATTGCCAACACGATGAATACTAACAATGCTATTGAAGTTAAAATATCTGATGTAGTAGTCAGAAATGACAATGACATTACAAGCATTGCGGAAGAAGTATCAAACAGACTTGCTTACGAGATAAGACGACAATCATCCTTAGGAGGTAGAGCATGATAATTGATAATGAATTAATCATTGACGGTGTTCGGACATCGTCTTTTCCTTTTAAGGTTATCGTGGAAGACCATCCGTTTTTAAAAGTCTCGAGTTCAAAGACAAGGCTAATTGAGCATAACGGCATTTCAGGCGCTATCAAATCAACCAATAAACATCGCTCTATGGTAAAACGTGGCTATCATATTAGCTTGATAGACTGTGATTATATGCAAGTGTTAGAATTTACAGAATTACTGACAAAAGAGAATTTTTGGTTAATGAATGAACGACTTCAAGGTATCCGTTTTTGGTGCTATACAGTTGATGATTTTGAGTTTAGAGTGGATGATTTTGGAGCGTGGGTTGCTGACGTAACTTTTAATTGTCATCCGACAAAATATATGACGACAATTGACACTCAAACATTTACTGCAAATGGCTCATATAATACGCAAGGGACTGCCTTAGCATTTCCAACAATTACCATTGTTCCTGAATCAACAACAGACTGCTATTTTTCGATAGCTGGAAATTACGTCGAATTAATCGATGCAGTTAAGACAACTGTTATGATTAATAATCAACAAATGCCATCGGTTAGAGATAGCACTGGTAATCAAGTTAAATGGAGGGGTGATTTTGTGACTGTTGATCCAGATAAAGATATATATGGAGTTGTTTTAGGTGCAGGAGTAGCAAGTTTAAAAGTTGAAACGAATTGGGGGTATAAATAATGCTTTATTATTATGGAGCAAAAACCGGCGTAGTAGATTATAACGGTAGTCCACTACCAGAAGCCTATTTTGCAGAGATTGAAGAAGAAAGAAATGGCGAGTATAAACTAATCGTTAAATACCCATTATCAGATACTGATAACCATTTGTTACTACTAGAAAATGACCTAATATCCGCACCAACACCACAACATGGCAAGCAATTTTTTAGGATTAAAAATAAAGTAGAATCATTAGATGAAGTTGTGCTGACGTGCTATCACATTACTGAAGATATTTTTATCCGCAAGGTAAAGCCACTTAATGTTATTACTAAGTCTTGTCAAGTTGCACTAGACTTATTAATTGCAGGCTCACAAACTGCACTAATGCCATTTACATTTGATAGTGATATTACAGATGTACATACGTTTACGACTGATAAAGAGGATACGCTCTATAATCTATTGTTAGATGGTAAACACAGTATCGTAGGAACATGGGAAGGTGAGATAGTCAGAGACAACTACTCTATATCAATACCAAATGAACGTGGTAGCAACCGTGGAGCAGTCATCTCAACGCATTACAATCTAGAAGATTATGCACGAGAAAGTGACACAACAGGAGTTGTCACACGTATCACTGGAGAAAATGATAAAGGATTATCTATCACAGTAGATAGTCCTATTATTGATGCTTTGCCATATGTTAACGAAGCTACATTTACAAACAACAATATCACTGATGGCGCAGAAATGAAGAGGTGGTTAGAGCGTAAATTTAGTGTTGAAAAAATCGATAAACCAAAAGTAAAATATACAATTAAAGCCTTTGAAGTTGACGGACAAACAGTCCACTTGGGCGATTATGTAACTGTTAAGAGCAAGGCTCACCATGTCGATGGCCTATTTAAAATTGTAGCTTATAAATACGATGCATTAGAACAAGTCTACACCGAATTTACGTTTAGCGAAAATGCTTGGTCAGGCGGAATTAGTAGAAGCGGTTTATCAGGAGCAGTTGCGGAAATTTTGAATGTTAATAATAGCACAGAAGAAGAACTGCAACGCAAGATAGACAATGCTAACGCTATATTTGACAAAAAACAATCTGATTTAAAAGAGGAAATCCAACAAGGAATCGTAGCTTCGGAAGTTAAAGCCGAAGAACAAATTGCTACTGTTAATGGTAAAATATCAGAAGTCCAAGCACAGGCTAATAGCATGGATAGCGCTATTAAGGATGCTGATGCAAAAGCTGTTTTAGCATTAAGTAACGTCACGACTGTTACAAATGATTTAACTAAGGTGAAAAATGACTTATCAAGCGCAAAGACAACGTTACAAGCTGACATTGATAGCTTAGAAGCAACATCTTCACAAGTCGTTACAGACTTAAAAAAGGCTGAATCTGACGTATTAGATCAAGCCAATAAGCAAAACGAATTATCAAGTCGTGTTACTCAAGTAGAAACAACCGCAAACGGTACAAAAACGACTGTGGCTCAATTAGATAAAACTGTCAGCGGATTAACTGGAAGTGTAGATAGCGTGACACAATCTGTTAAAACTTTTGAGGATAGTTTGGAAGGCGTTTATACTACGCTTTCTAAAATTCAAGTTGGCAGTGGGAACTTGATAGCAAAATCAGATTTAACTAATGGCTATATTGATTCTGACGGTACATTCAAAACAACGACAACAGATTTTACAACAGGTAAAATAGATGTCTCAACTAAAAAAGAAGTGACTGTTACCGTTCCAGCTAATGTAGTAATTTATGCTTCTAAATACGATAGTTCTGGTAAGTTTATTAGTCGTGAGTATGGCACAGCACAAAACACACAATATTCTAAGACATTTACATTTGCATCAAACGTAGCATCTGTTAAATTTTCAATGGCTGGTGTATATGCTAAGCCTTACAAAGTGGAATATGGAAGCACTGCAACAGACTGGGTGCCTAATCAAACAGACAGCACGTACGAACTTGCACAATATAAACAAACTATTGATACTCAATTAACTAGTTTACAGCGTACAACACAAACAAATGCAAATAATATCGAGACAAACAAAACTACCATCGAGACAACTGTTAATGGTATAAAGACTGATATCTCAGCATTACAAACTTATGTTAATGAAGATGGCACAAGAACGACTGCTATGCAAACATATGTCAAGGATGAAAATGCAAAGCAGACAACTGCATTAAGAACAGAAGTGTCTAACACTTACGCAAGCAAAGCTCAATTGACGTCTGATGTAAATGGACTGACTGCAAAATTTGAGAGCATTCAAGTCGGTGGAGTTAACAGATTTAAAAAATCCGACACTGTTTTAAATCCACGAGCTATAAGCAATGCATTTGTAATAATGCCAACATACCTCGACACAATTGAGGAAGATTACACGGTAACGCTTTGGTTAAAAGATATTGTCAACAATCCAGATAATCAAGTAACGATTGGATTATGTAATCCTACGAGCGCAAATGACAATGAGCAAAGAAACAATAATGTTCCGATTATTAATGGCAAAGCAACTGTTAAATTTAAAAAGCCCGCTGTCAATACTAGGACAGCGGTCATTTTTTACCCAAATGCTGGAGGCTATAAACCAGCAAGCACAGCGAACGCAGTACCGTATAAATACAAAATTGAAAAAGGCAATATCTCAACAGACTGGTCACCAGCCCCTGAAGATGTTGAAAATTACACAAATACTAAAATTGCTGAATACAAACAAACTGTAGACCAAAACTACGCAAGCTTATCAGCGCAAGTCGGAACCAAGGTAAACACATCAACGTTTGACCAGACTGTAAACGGTATTAATTTAAATATCTCAACACTTCAAAATGATTACAATACTACTAAATCAGACTTTCAAACGGTCAAACAAACATCTGATATGTACCAACGTGTGCTTGGAAAAACCGAAGGCGATGTCACAACAAATATCACAAACATGGTTGCAACTTCGGAAGTTATCCAAACGACTGTTAGTAAGGCAGTTGAGGATAGTAGTGATGGGAATATTATTTATGACCCAAGTAAATTGTCTAAGTGGCAAAAAACAAATGATTTAGCAGATGTACGACTTATTTTAGGGTCAACAGCAAATCTCTTAATAATAACAAGTACAGGTAATACAACCAATGTTAATTACGGATTTAAGATTCCAATAACATCAAACTTCACAAATAATGGTGAAACTTATGCTTATCGATTTGTGTTAGATGTTGATGTTATTCCAGATGCTGGGATTATCGTGCAACTAATGTACAATAATTACACTTTTGGTAGCTTCCAAATTAACCCTACAAAAACAGGTAATAACCAAGTTTTCACAGGAACATTTGTACCATATCGAGCTATTGATATAGACGAGTATGCGTTAAATGTAAAAATTGTCAAAAATGGAACAGTATCATTCCACCAAATGATGATTGTTAAAGGTTCAGCAATCCCAACTGAATTTAGCGATAACACTAACTTACAGTTAATTAGTACTGCAAAACAAACAACTGCCACACAAACGCAAGTCACACAACTTGCTGATAGTTATGCAATCAAAGTCTTAAATAGTTCGAAAGACATAATAACAAGAATTAATATGGACTACAATGGAATTACATTGCAAGGTAGACTTATCCACCTCGATGGTCAAACGTTAATAGATAATGCCGTCATTAAAGATGCACACATACTTAACGTAGATGCCGGGAAGATACAAACTGGTTATCTTGATGCTAATCGTATTAAAGCAGGAAGCATAACCGCTGAAAAAATGGTTGTCGATAGCGCAATGATAAATAAACTGACTGTAGATGATGCACTAGTTAATAAATTGACTGCAAAAACTGCTTTCATCACATCTGTAAAAGCAATTGACATTACTGGCGAACGTATCAATGGTGGTGTTATCAGTGCGCTGAATGGAAACATGAAGATTGATTTGAATGGTTCTAAATTATCATTTTACAATAACGCCACGATTGAATTTAACAGTCCAACAAATGCGATTTTTAGAAAATTGAATGATAAGACTGGATTTATGGAATTGGCCGATGATTCATACGGTGGAGTTTACGCAGGATTTGGAGTTACATCAAACAACGCAGGCATTAACAGTCAATCAGAAGGCTACTTCGCTGGAATTCGTATTTTTAGGTCAGATAGTACAAAAGATAGGATTGATTTGTACGGCGATACTATAACATTTAATCATTCATTTTCTGGCGCAGGAAGGCTTTACTGGAGTAATACCGATTACAAAGGGAAAGACTGGAACTTATTTGAGATATTGAGAGCATTTAATTCCGGGATGAAAAATCTCGGTCAGTCATACTTCCAAGATTTAGGTTTTTAAGGAGAAAAACATGAACGATAAAATTATACAAAAACTAGCAATGCAAGTGGCACAATTAAACTATGATAAAACTGTTTTAGAGGTGCAAGTCGAAGAACTTCAAGCACAACTAAACGCAAAAGGGGAAGAGGTGGCAAATGACTCTGAATTGTAAAGCGTATTACGACGAATTATCGAATCAAACTGAAATAGTTGTTAGAGAGACTGACCCACAAGTTAGCCTCTCTTTTACTGCCATCGTAAAAGGAACAGTAGAAGCTGCCGATTTGAAATCGAAAGCTATTGAGTGGCTTGTCAATAAATACGTGCAAACATACGATAATCAAGTGACATCGCAAAAGGTTGATGAAGTAAAACAAGCAATTGATTTAATCAAAGATACTGCAGAAAAAGCAATGTCAGAGGTTAAGCAAGCAGTTGACGAAACTAACAAAACAACTGCAATTATAAAAACATTGATTAAATCAGTTGACTTGTCAGAAGAAGCAAAAACAGAAATTGCTAGTCAATATCCTTCTTACGAAGTAGCGCACGATTATAATGCAAAAGACATATTTAGCTACAATAATAATCTATACGAAGTTATCCAAGCGCATCGCAGTCAATCAGATTGGTTACCAGATGGCGTAGCGAGCTTGTATAAGCCTTTAATCAATGCCACCGGTACAATTGAACAAGTAGACGGTACAAGTGCTGAAATCGTAGTTATTGACGAATTCAAACAACCAACAGGCGCACATGATGCATACAAAAAAGGGGATAAAGTAACGTTTAATGGCAAAGTATACGAAAGCTTAGCTGATACAAATGTATATTCGCCATCTGACTACCCAGCAAATTGGAGGGAGGTGGTCGGATGATTGACATCACAGCAATCTCACAATGGTGCACTGCATTAGTAGCAATCATTGTATTTTTAAAATATGTATCAGCACCAATCAAAATATTGCTTGAAAATAACAAAATAGCAATGGAAGGACTAAAAAACGCTATCAACAAACTTAACATCGATTTAAAAGACAATGATTACAAATGGGCTGATTCTCGAGCACACAGAGACCGATTGCAAAATACTCAAGATAAGCACGAGGAAAGAATCGGAGTTGTAGAAGATAAGCTTATTAGTCACGATGAACAGTTGAAAACTTTGTGGAAAGAGAAGGAGGACAAAAAATGAACTTAGAAAAATGGTCAAAAGATGTATTAATTAAAACAATCAAAACGATGGCGCAAACTGGTCTGGGATTGCTCGGTACAAGTGCACTAATCAGTGATGTCAATTGGCAAGTATGGCTATCTGGTGTACTTATGGCAGGATTTGCATGCATCTTGATGAATATCAGCCAAATTAAGGAGTAGCGCATGGTTGCATACCTTGATTTTAAAAGCAGAGTTTTAAATAATGGTTATGATCATGACGGAGGAGCTTTTGGCTGGCAGTGTTGGGACGGTTTCGCAGAATTGTGCGTGGCAAATGGCATTCCAATCATTAACACTGACCCTATAAATCATAGTGGATATGCAAAAGACTTATGGGAGCAACGTAAAACAAATGGCATGCTAACCTATTTCGATGAGGTCGATACCATGGAAGGTGGTGATGTTGCAATCTTTAAAGAGGTTGCAACTGCTACACCATCTAGCCATGTAGCTATTTTTGATAGTGACATTGACGGCGTTTATGGATGGTTCCTTGGTCAAAATCAAGGCGGTATCCCAAATCCAAACGGTGGCTCAGCGTTTAATCTTGTCATGTTGCCTTATTCAGCAACGTATCCAACAGCATTTAGAGTTAAAAAAGGAGCGAAAATGCAAGTTAAAAACGTAAATGGAGATATTTACTCAAACTTAATCACTAGCTCACGTCCTGAAATCTTTGGAAGTTGGGGAGAACGTGACATAAAATCTATTAAATATATTGTATTGCATGGCACTTATGGCTTATCAGTACAAAGTGCAGTTGATGCTTGGACTGGCGGAAGAGAAGCAAGCGCACAGTACATTGTACACGATAATCAAATTGTTGGTTGTGTTGGCGAAAACTTCACTGCTTGGCATTGTGGAGGAACAGGCGCAATCACTAACCAAAATAGCATTGGTGTAGAGCATGTAAACAATAAAATTAATGGAGAAAATTCCACTTTCTCAGCTCAAACAATTGAGACTGGAGCTAAGCTAGTAGCTGAAATTTGTAAGCGCCTAGGAATTGTACCAAGCAATAAAACTATCGTACCTCATAAGTCGGTTTTTGCAACCGCATGCCCCCAAGCTATGGACGTACCAGCGTATATCGAAAAAGTTAAACAGTATTACAATGAAACGCCTAAAAAAGAAACACCTAAACCACAAACAAAGGAGACCAAATCAGTGGCATCCAATGAACAAACTAGCGCAAGACTACTTGTATTTGATGAAGATCTAAACGGATATAAAAAAGGCGATTACATATTACTAAATTTTGACCGTGGAACTTATAGCAAAGTAAGTAATAAAGCAGAAGTTGACTTTATCAAAAAACAATACACTGGAATCCAAACAGAACATGTAAGTAAAGGATATCCTGCTCACGTAAGATATATCCAAGGATTCAAACTTAATAAGATATAAAAAACCTCACTTAATAGTGGGGGCTTTTTTTATGTCCTCTACAACGGACATTTTTTAAAATGGCGGTTATAGCGGAAATAAAAATATTAATTATTATATTTAATAGAAGAAAGTTTTTACAAGGATACAAAAAAAGCTAACTAGTTGTCTATTAGTTGTCTCTTATGTAAGAAAGAATAGAAAGGAATAGAAAAGAACAAAATAAAAAACCTTGATTTAACAAGGTTTTAAGAAGGTTTAGTAAGTTTTACGAAATAAAGATGGAGCTGGTGGGAGTCGAACCCACGTCCAAACATCTGCTAACATATTTGTCTACAACCATAGGTTATGTATTAATTTAACATACTAAGGACACATAACTCAAGCCATTAAGATGCGAGTCTATTAATCTCTTCTAAGGTGGCTAGACGGACACATTAGCGTAGCTTGCTATTTTGAGACTTCTAACAGGACACAAGCAATCTTGTTGAAGTCACGCTAACTGGTTTTTAGGCAGCTAAAGCGTAAGTGTTTGTATTTTTTGCAGTTATATTTAACTGGCATTTTACATCTGCCGATGGGTCGCAAAACATGTCTCATAATGCCTGTCGAATCCGTAACAACCCCTTAATATAAAGGGTAAGTTTAACTTACTTGTAGTATTATAACAAAAAATAAATTAGATAGCAAAATATCTTTGCTTATGGTATGATAAAATTATGAAAGATCAAAATTCAAAAACCTATAAATTTATGCAAAAATTGTTTAAAATATTAGGTTTATTAGCCTTGGTAGGTACTTTTTTCCTTGCCCTGTGGGCTTATCGATTAGGGATTCTGAATGATAGTAATGCCCTTAAGGATTTAGTAATGGCCTATCCATTTTGGGGTCCGGTTATTTTTATCGTTGTTCAGATTTTCCAAATTGTTTTTCCAGTTATACCTGGTGGACTGACAACTATTGCTGGATTTCTCATTTTTGGACCTATTGAGGGTTTTATATATAATTATATAGGAATTATTATTGGCAGTTACCTATTGTTTATTATTGTTAAAATATATGGGAGAAAGTTTATCTTATTATTTGTGGATGAGAAAACTTTTTACAGTTATGAGCGAAAGCTTGAAACACCAGGGTATGAGAAATTATTTATTTTTTGCATGGCTTCACCAATATCACCTGCCGATATTATGGTTATGATTACTGGCTTAACAAACATGTCCTCTAAACGATTTTTAAGTATAATCATGATTTTTAAACCTATTTCAATTATTGGGTATAGTTATCTCTTTATTTTCGGAGAGGATTTATTTAGGTGGTTTATTAAATAGGATTTATAACAAAAAAACTTTAACCCTAAATGGTTAAAGTTTTTATTGTAAATTTAGTTTGTATTTGATAATTCCATATGTAGCTAGATAGAAAATAATGGTTTCAATCAGTGCTTCAACAATTCCAATTAAATAAAACCTTTGACTAAATATCAGGTTAGAATTAGTAGTTTTTATATCAAAAATTTGGAAGTTGATAAATGCTAAGAGGATACTTACAGCGATAGTAATGATAAAATAGGCAATGAACGCTTTTAAGCCACGTCTATTAGCAAATAATTGTCCAATTGAAATTGCTAAATAGATTAATAAGACGCTTCCAATAGCAGATAATAGGTAATAGACAGCTATTTGAACGCTGGTTGATGGGTTTTTCATTATTATGTCACTAACATTTTTAATTACACCATTAATTTCCCTCGATGATACTTGGGGGATGACCATAATTAGTGTTGCTAGAATTAAAATCAATCCATTAAAGAATCCCCATACTAAAGATGATATTAGTTTCGATAATATTAATTGATGTTCTGAGACGGGTAAAGTCATTGTTAAATATCCTTCTCGTCCGAAAATATTTTTATTGAAACGATTGATGATAATTAACAATGTTGCTAAGAGTGAACCAGTAATTAGTGATCCAAATATTAGACTTAGGGCTAATGGTAGGAGTTGGTTGAGCAGTGACATTGTGGCACTTTGAGGTTTGCTGCCAATTTCCAACCATTTAATGGTTACTGAGAGTAAACCTGCAATGGCAATAATTGCTAAATTTATCGCAAAATACCATTTACCGATAGATTTGAACTCATATTTTAATAGTTTTCCAAACATAGTGCCTCCTATACTTTGTAAGTTTCTCTAAAGAGTGAGTCAATGGATTGTTTATGACTTTCTCTTAAATCATCAACATTTCCGCTTAAATGAACATTTCCATCTTTAAGGAAAATAATTTCATCCAATATTGGTTCAATATCAGAAATGAGATGGGTTGAAATCAGTACTGAAGCATCTTCACTGTAGTTGTTAATAATTGTCTTTAAAATATAATCACGGGCAGCAGGATCGACTCCACCAATTGGTTCATCAAGAATATATAGTTTTGCTTTACGACTCATAACCAATATTAATTGGACTTTTTCCTTGTTACCCTTGGATAAATTTTTTAGACGATCATCCAAGTCTAGATTTAAATCTCTAAATAAACTGTATGCCTTTGCTCTATCAAAATCATTATAGAAATCAGCAAATAATTCAACAATATCAGCAATTTTCATATCTTCACGAAGGTATGATGTATCTGGAAGATATGAGATAATTTTTTTTGTCTCAATTGATGGTCTAAATCCATCAATAACAATCTCACCCTTATTTGGTTGAATTAGACCATTAATCAATTTAATTAAAGTTGTCTTTCCACTTCCATTTGGACCAAGTAAACCGATAATCTTTCCTGGTGGAATGGTAAGTGTTAGATCATTTATAACATTTTTTCGTTTGTAGGATTTAGAAACATGGTGCAATTGTAACAAGTGTCCCATACTATTTGTCCTCCTTTATATAGGCCTCTAAAACTGGAAGAATTTCATTTTTACTGAAACCCATTTTAGACATATTTGTTACAAAAGAATCTAGCTCTTCTTTGGCAAGTTCACGTCTTTTTTGAGAAATCAGTTCTTGATCATCAGTGACATATCGTCCTGCGGTGCGTTGCGAATAAACCATGCCTTCACGTTCTAATTCTGTAAAAGCTCGTTGCATAGTATTTGGGTTAACACCTGCATTTTCTGCATACTCTCTAACTGTTGGTAATTGATCACCACTTTTAATTTCTTGACTGACAATTTGCATTTTGATATGCTGTGCAATTTGTGCGTAGATGGGAGATTTTTCATCAAAATTCCAAGACATATGTTCCCCTCTCTAAAAATATTCAATCACAATTGAAATGTAAGACATATTGAATTGTACTATATCAATGGTACAGAAAATAGTTGGAAATGTCAAGTAAACTAATATTTTGCGACAATTTTATCATATAATGCATAAAAATAAAAATAAGGCATCAAATGGCTTTTCATAGTATAATAGAAGAAAACAGTTAGGAAAGGAGTAGTCAGTGTTTGCACAATTAGATACAAAAACAGTTTATTCATTCATGGATAGTCTGGTTGACTTAGAACATTATTTTACAGAAGCAAAAAAACTAGGCTATAAAACAATAGGTATCATGGATAAGGATAACCTTTATGCAGCTTATCATTTTATTACTGGTTGTCAGAAACATGGCCTCCAACCCATTTTAGGTCTAGAGATAGATTACCCTAGTCAAGACAATTTAATGACCCTGTTTTTAATTGCTCAAAATAATCAAGGGTATAAAAATCTTCTGAAGATTTCAACGTCCAAAATGTCTGGTGAATTTAATCAAATAGACTTAGAGCATTTTAAAGATGGTCTAGTTGCAATAATTCCCGACCAAGCAAATCTGCAAGCTATAGACTTACCATTAAAAACATATTTTGGAGTCTATCCGGATACTCGATCAAATCCAACAGATAATCCTCTGATTGCATTACGGAAAGTCAGATATTTCTCTGATAATGATCGAGAAAGTCTTCAAACCTTACATGCTATTCGTGATAATGTAAACCTGACTGAAACATCATTAGTAGAGCAAGGTCAATTTTTAGACTCTGTTGAAACAGTAACGGATTTCTTTAAAGTGCAATTTCCAGATGCATTAAAAAATCTCGAGAATCTCACATCGACTATTTCATATCACTTTGATTCACAACTAAAATTGCCAAGATTTAATAGGGAAATTCCTGCTAAGGATCAGTTAAGACAATTGACCGAAGAAGGACTAAAGAAAAAGAACCTTTGGTTGCCTGATTACCAAGTAAGATTAGAAAAAGAACTGCAAATTATTTCAGAAATGGGCTTTGATGATTATTTCTTAATTGTCTGGGATTTACTTCGTTTTGGACGGAGTAAAGGCTACTACATGGGGATGGGGCGTGGTTCGGCAGCAGGTTCTTTAGTTGCATATAGTCTTGAAATAACTGGAATTGATCCAATAAAAAACGACTTGCTATTTGAACGTTTTCTAAACAAAGAACGCTATAGTATGCCAGATATCGATATTGATTTACCCGATATTTACCGAAGTGAATTTCTACACTATGTTCGAAATAGATATGGTAGTGATCATTCTGCTCAAATTGTAACCTTTTCAACATTTGGACCTAAACAAGCTATTCGAGATGTTTTCAAAAGATTCGGAGTACCTGAATATGAACTGAGCCATTTAACCAAAAAAATAGGTTTTAAAGATACACTTGATTCCGTTTATGAAAAAAATATAAGCTTCAGACAATTTGTTAATAGTCGACTCGAGTATCAAAGGGCTTTTGAAATTGCTAAGCGCATTGAAGGTAATCCAAGGCAGACGTCAATTCATGCTGCGGGAATTGTGATGAGTGATGATAATTTAACTGACCACATCCCTTTGAAACTTGGCGATGATATGATGATTACTCAGTATGATGCAGTGGCAGTTGAGGCCAATGGCTTATTGAAAATGGACTTTCTTGGCTTACGCAATCTGACTTTTGTCCAAAAAATGAAAGAGAAATTGTTTAAAGATCAAGGTATTGATATTTCGATTGCGGATATTAATTTAGAAGATTCTGATACCTTAGCATTGTTTGCGCGTGGTGATACTAAAGGTATTTTTCAGTTTGAACAAAATGGAGCTATTAGTTTATTGAAGCGGATTAAACCTGTTCGCTTTGAAGAGATTGTTGCGACAACGTCATTAAATCGTCCCGGTGCCAGTGATTATACAAACAATTTCATTAAAAGGCGCAATGGTCAGGAGGTCGTTGATTTAATTGATCCCGTAATTGCTCCTATTTTGGAATCGACATATGGCATCATGCTCTATCAAGAACAAGTTATGCAGATTGCCCAAGTCTTCGCAGGTTTTAGTTTAGGCAAAGCCGATTTATTGCGCCGAGCTATGTCCAAAAAAAATAGTGCTGAAATGAAGAAGCTCGAATCTGAATTTTTAGCTGGTGCTGCTCAATTAGGTCGTTCACTTGAAACTGCAAAGTTGTTATTTAAACGGATGGAGAAGTTTGCTGGTTATGGTTTTAACAGGAGTCATGCCTTTGCTTATTCAGCTTTAGCTTTTCAACTGGCCTATTTTAAAGCACATTACCCTGGTATTTTTTTTGATGTTATTATGAATTACTCAAATAGTGATTATATCAGTGATGCTCTGGATTCTGATTTTAAAGTTATCCCTTTAAGTATTAATAATATTCCCTATACTGATAAAGTGGAAAAAAACACCATTTTAATGGGGATGAAAAATATTAAAGGTCTTCCAAGGGATTTTGCTTATTGGATTATTGAAAATCGTCCCTTTAGTGGAATTGAAAGCTTTATGACTAGAATTCCTGAAAAATATAAGAAAAAAGAAGCACTGATTCCTTTGATTCAAATTGGCCTATTTGATCAATTTGAACCTAATCGAAAAAAAGTAATCGAAAACTGTGAAGCTTTGCTTGTATTTGTGAATGAACTTGGTTCTTTATTTGCGGATTCTTCTTTTAGTTGGGTTGATGCAGATGATTACTCAAATTCTGAAAAATATCAACTTGAACAAGAAATAATAGGGGTGGGTTTGAGTAAACATCCTCTATTAGCTTTAGCTGAGAAGACGCGAAAACAGTTTACACCAATCACAAAACTTGTTAAAGATACAGATGCTGAGATTCTAGTACAAATTGATTCTATTCGAATTATCAGAACTAAAAGTAATGGGCAACAAATGGCATTTTTATCGGTGACTGATACGAAGAAAAAATTCGATGTGACAATCTTCCCAGAGCAGTATGCTAAGGTCAAGGACATGCTACAAGAAGGCCAACTCTATTTTATATCTGGTCGAGTAAAAGAGCGTGACAATCGCTTGCAGATGATATTATCCTCAATTCAATTTGCTCAGGAAAAGTGTTATTGGATTTTACTTAAAAATCATGATCAGGATGCTCTAATAGCTAATATTTTAGATAGATATCCAGGATCTGTTCCGGTTATTATTCACTATCAAGAATCTAAGGAAACGCTCGCAATTGATGGTAAGTTTATTGCTATCACAAATGATTTTGAAAATGAAATCGCTACAATCGCAATGAAAACGATTTATAAGTAAAAAGTGGTCTATTAGTGAAGTATTTTTCAAAGTAATATGCTATAATAAAGTCGTTAAATTAATAAAAGGAGTACCTATAAAATGAAACGTATTGCTGTTTTATCTAGTGGTGGTGACGCCCCTGGAATGAATGCTGCGATTAGAGCAGTTGTTCGTAAAGCAATTTATGAAGGAATGGAAGTTTTTGGTGTAAACCATGGCTACGCAGGTTTAGTAGCTGGTGACATCTTCCCAATCTCATCTAGAGATGTTGGTGATAAAATTTCTCGTGGTGGAACTTTCTTGTATTCAGCGCGTTATCCTGAGTTTGCTCAACTTGAAGGTCAATTAGCTGGTATTGAACAATTAAAAAAACATGGTATTGAAGGTGTTGTGGTATTAGGTGGAGATGGTTCTTATCATGGAGCTATGCGTCTTACTGAACATGGATTCCCAGCAATCGGAATTCCTGGTACTATTGACAATGATATCGCTGGAACTGACTACACAATTGGTTTCGATACAGCTGTTAATACAGCCGTTGAAGCTATTGATAAACTTCGTGATACTTCATCAAGTCATGGTCGTACATTTGTAGTTGAAGTAATGGGGCGTAACGCTGGTGATATTGCACTTTGGGCAGGTATTGCAAGTGGAGCTGATCAAATTATTGTTCCTGAAGAAGGTTATGACATTAATAAAGTAGTTGCTACTATTGATGAAGACTTTAATAAAAAGGGTAAAAACCATCATATTATCGTATTGGCTGAAGGTGTTAAGAGTGGTGAGGAATTTGCTAAAGAGCTCAAAGAAGCTGGCAATAATACTGACACACGTGTAACAAACCTGGGTCACATTTTGCGTGGGGGTTCACCTACTGCAAGAGATCGTGTTATTGCTTCTTGGATGGGTTCACATGCTGTGAAACTTCTTAAAGAAGGAAAAGGTGGTCTAGCTGTAGGTATCCATAATGAAGAACTTGTCGAAAGTCCAATTCTTGGAACTTCAGAAGAAGGAGCATTATTCTCACTTACTGATGACGGTAAAATTGTTGTTAATAATCCACACAAAGCACGTTTAGATTTTGCAGAATTAAACCGTACACTAAATAGATAATTAGGTATAAAAACCACAATAATTATAGTAATATCGTCGACATTCGACAAAAAAGAGGGAGTTTCATATAATATGAATAAACGCGTAAAAATTGTTGCAACACTTGGTCCTGCGGTAGAAATCCGTGGTGGTAAAAAATACGGTGAAGATGGCTACTGGTCTGGCAAACTTGATGTTGAAGCT
Organism: Streptococcus parauberis NCFD 2020; assembly: GCF_000187935.1. Lineage (NCBI taxonomy): Bacteria > Bacillati > Bacillota > Bacilli > Lactobacillales > Streptococcaceae > Streptococcus > Streptococcus parauberis. The sequence goes on along the minus strand of NZ_AEUT02000001.1, from coordinate 649,285 downwards.
TCAGCTAAAAAAATTGCTGAATTAATCGAAGCTGGTGCAAATGTTTTCCGTTTCAACTTTTCTCATGGTGATCACCAAGAGCAAGGTGATCGTATGGCGACAGTTCGTCGTGCCGAAGAAATGGCTCGTCAAAAAGTAGCTTTCTTATTGGATACAAAAGGTCCTGAGATGAGAACAGAACTATTTGAAGATGGTTCTAAAGAGTTTAGTTATACAACTGGTGAAACTATTCGCGTTGCTACTGAACAAGGTATCAAATCAACTCGTGAAGTTATTGCTTTGAGTGTAGCTGGTAATCTTGATATTTATGATGAAGTTGAAGTTGGTAATACAATCCTTATCGATGATGGTAAACTTGGCTTAAAAATTGTTGAAAAAGATATTTCAACACGTCAATTTGTTACTGTCGTTGAAAACGATGGTTTGATTGCTAATCAAAAAGGTGTTAATATTCCAAACACTAAGATTCCTTTCCCAGCTTTAGCTGAACGTGATAATGCTGACATTCGTTTTGGACTTGAACAAGGCTTAAACTTTATCGCTATTTCATTTGTGCGTACTGCAAAAGACGTTGAAGAAGTTCGCGAAATTTGTCGTGAAACTGGTAATGAACATGTCCAATTATTTGCTAAAATCGAAAACCAACAAGGTATTGATAATTTAGATGAAATTATTGAAGCTGCTGATGGTATCATGATTGCTCGTGGAGATATGGGTATTGAAGTACCATTCGAAATGGTTCCAGTATTCCAAAAAATGATTATCACTAAAGTTAATGCTGCAGGTAAGGCAGTTATTACTGCAACAAACATGCTTGAAACAATGACTGATAAACCTCGTGCAACTCGTTCAGAAGTTTCAGACGTATTCAATGCTGTTATTGATGGTACTGATGCAACAATGTTATCAGGTGAATCAGCAAATGGTAAATACCCAGTAGAATCAGTACGTACAATGGCTACAATCGATAAGAATGCACAAACATTGCTTAACGAATATGGTCGTTTAGATTCTTCTAAATTCCCACGTACAAATAAAACAGATGTTATTGCATCAGCAGTTAAAGATGCTACACATTCAATGGACATTAAATTAGTTGTAACTATTACTGAATCAGGTTACACTGCTCGTTCAATTTCTAAATTCCGTCCTGATGCGGATATCCTTGCTATTACTTTCGATGAAAAAGTTCAAAAAGCATTGATGATCTATTGGGGTGTTATTCCAGTTCTTGCTACTAAACCAGCATCAACTGATGATATGTTTGAAGTTGCTGAAGAAGTTGCACTTAAAGCTGGTCTTGTTAAATCAGGTGACAACATTGTTATTGTTGCCGGTGTACCAGTTGGTTCTGGAGGAACTAACACAATGCGTGTTCGTACTGTTAAATAAATAAATATTAAAAGACATAAGATTAGCTTATGTCTTTTTCTTATTTAAGGAATTTTCAAACAGTTTGAAATTACCATACTTTAGTTATTATCAATATCATGTTATAATAGATTAAAGACTAGGAGCAAACATGGTAAAAAGAGATTTTATACGAAACATTATACTTGCTTTGATAATAGTAATAGTTGCAATTTTGTTAAAGATATTTGTGTTTTCAACTTATAAAGTAACAGATAATTCAGCTAATTCCTATTTACAACCAGGTGATTTAATAACAATAAAGAAGAATATAACCCCTAAATATAAAGATTTCGTTGTTTATAATATGAATGGGAAAAAATATATGAGCCGAGTGGTGGCTACTCAAGGTGAAAAAGTCACATATATGGATGACATTTTTTACTTAAATGATAGAGTTGAGCCTCAAACTTATATTGAAAAAGAAAAAACAGATTATTTATCAACGGCTCCGATGGGTTCTTTGTATACCGATGATTTTAATATCTCAACACTTACTGAGGGAAAAACAGATGTTATTCCGCAAAATAAGTTTTTAGTGCTAAATGATAATCGTTTAAACAAAGATGATAGTCGGTCATTTGGTTTGATTGATAAATCAAAAATTAAAGGAATTGTTATTTTCAGAGTTTTACCTCTTAATAAGTTTGGTTTCGTAGAAGTGGAGTAGTAAAACTACTCTACTTTTTCTTTGTAGAATTTTTATCAAACTATACCAATTTAATTGTTGACAAGAAGTTATCAAAGGTTTATACTTTAAATACAGGTTTTCTGATATGTAAAATTAGACTATACCAATTTTAAAAATATAATGAAAAATATAGAAAGCAGTAAGAAAACTTACTGATGGAAAGTAAATTATGTGTGGAATTGTTGGCGTTGTTGGTAATCGAAATGCAACTGATATTTTAATGCAAGGACTTGAAAAACTTGAATACCGTGGATATGATTCAGCTGGAATCTTTGTTGCAAATGGTGACAGATCTAGCTTAGTAAAATCTGTAGGAAGAATTGCAGATCTTCGTGCTAAAATCGGTATAGACGTTGCAGGACATACAGGTATTGGACATACACGTTGGGCTACACATGGTCAAGCAACGGAAGAAAATGCACACCCGCATACCTCAGCAACTGGACGCTTTGTGTTAGTGCACAATGGTGTTATCGAAAATTATCTCCAAATGAAAGAGGAATATTTGGCAGGTCATGACTTTAAAGGTCAGACTGATACTGAAATTGCTGTTCATTTAATTGGTAAATTCGTCGATGAAGATGGTATGTCAGTTTTGGAAGCTTTCAAAAAAGCATTATCAATTATTGAAGGGTCATATGCTTTTGCACTTATTGACAGAGAAGATGCAGAAACAATCTATGTCGCTAAAAACAAATCACCATTATTGATTGGTTTAGGTGAAGGCTATAACATGGTTTGTTCTGATGCAATGGCTATGATTCGTGAAACAAGTGAATTCATGGAAATTCATGATAAAGAACTCGTTATTCTTACCAAAGATTCAGTAACTGTTCTTGACTATGAAGGCAATCAAATGGAACGTGGTTCATACACTGCTGAACTTGATTTGTCTGATATCGGAAAAGGAACTTATCCTTTCTACATGTTGAAAGAAATCGATGAGCAACCAACTGTAATGCGTAAATTAATTTCAACTTATGCAGACGAATCTGGACAGATGGTTATTGATCCAGCAATTGTTAAATCAGTACAAGAAGCTGACCGTATCTATATACTTGCAGCTGGTACTTCTTACAATGCTGGTTTTGCTTCTAAATCAATGATTGAGAAATTAACTGACACTCCAGTTGAAATGGGTGTAGCTTCAGAGTGGGGTTATAACATGCCATTACTAAGTAAAAAACCAATGTTTATCTTACTTAGCCAATCAGGAGAAACTGCTGATAGTCGTCAAGTACTTGTGAAAGCTAATCAAATGGGTATTCCAAGTTTGACAGTAACAAACGTCCCCGGTTCAACTCTTTCACGTGAAGCGACTTTCACAATGCTTCTTCATGCAGGTCCTGAAATTGCCGTAGCTTCCACAAAAGCTTATACTGCACAAGTTGCAGCACTTGCATTCCTATCTAAAGCTGTTGGTGAAGCTAATGGTAAAAAAGAAGCTATTGAATTTGATTTAGTTCATGAATTGTCTCTTGTTGCACAATCTATTGAAGCAACACTTTCTGAAAAAGATTTAATTGCTTCAAAAGTTGAAAAATTATTAGCAACTACTCGTAACGCATTCTACATTGGTCGTGGTAACGATTATTATGTAGCAATGGAAGCTTCGCTTAAATTGAAAGAAATTTCTTATATTCAATGTGAAGGCTTTGCCGCTGGTGAATTAAAACACGGTACAATTTCTCTGATTGAAGATGGTACGCCGGTCATTGGACTGATTTCATCTAGCGAATTAGTTGCTGCGCATACGAGAGGCAATATCCAAGAAGTTTCTGCTCGTGGCGCTAGCGTATTAACCGTAGTAGAAGAAGGTTTAGAACGGGAAGACGACGATATCGTTGTTAATAAAGTTCACCCTTACTTAGCTACTATTGGAATGGTCATCCCGACTCAATTAATTGCATATTACGCATCATTACAACGTGGGCTTGATGTCGACAAACCACGTAACCTTGCGAAAGCAGTAACTGTTGAGTAATAGTTTTAATCCAAAAAGATGTCTGTGTCACAGATGTCTTTTTTTGTCACAAAAGATGTGCCAAAGTTTGAGTTTTAGGAAAAGTGCTTTCGTGATAAGATAATAATGTAAATAAACTAGGAGGCGTTCTGATGGAACAAAAATCTTCACTTAAAGTTAAAGTACAAAAGCTGGGAACAGCTTTGTCTAATATGGTTATGCCCAATATTGGTGCATTTATTGCTTGGGGTGTCTTAACTGCCCTATTCATTCCAACTGGTTGGTTACCAAATAAAGAATTTGGTGCAGCTGTTGGTCCAATGATCTCATACTTACTCCCAATTTTAATTGGGTATACTGGTGGTTATGTTATTCACGGTCAACGTGGTGGTGTTGTTGGTGCAATTGCAACCTTCGGTGCTGTTGCAGGTTCAACAGTTCCAATGTTTATTGGTGCTATGGCTATGGGTCCTCTAGGTGGATGGGCTATCAAAAAATTTGACCAAGCCTTCCAAGAAAAAATTCGTCCTGGTTTTGAAATGTTGGTTAACAATTTTTCAGCAGGCTTAATCGGTTTTGCCTTACTTTTAATTGCCTTTAAATTAGTTGGTCCTTTTGTTGCAGTATTTACAACAGCTATTGGTAATGGTGTTCAAACAATTGTTGATATGAAATTGTTACCATTAGCAAATATCCTAATTGAACCAGCAAAAATCTTATTCCTAAACAATGCTCTTAACCATGGTATCTTTACACCACTTGGTGCAGAACAAGTTGCTAAAACAGGAAAATCTGTCCTCTTCCTACTTGAAGCAAACCCTGGTCCAGGTCTTGGTATCTTATTAGCTTACTTAGTCTTTGGTCGTGGCGCAGCTAAATCATCTTCATGGGGTGCATTAATCATTCATTTCTTTGGTGGTATCCATGAAATTTACTTCCCATATGTAATGATGAAACCAGCTTTATTCTTAGCAGTTATCGGTGGTGGTGTTACAGGTACATTCACAAACCAATTACTAGGTTCTGGTTTAGGTGCTCCAGCATCACCTGGATCTATCTTTGCAATCGTTAGTATGGTTCCAAAAGCAGGAAACTACGTAGGTAACTTATTAGCAGTTCTAGCCGGTGTATTCTCAGCAGCAGCTGTATCATTCTTAATTGCCTCTGTTATTCTTAAAGCAGATAAATCTGAGGATGATGAAAGCGCCCTAGCAGAAGCACAAGCGGCTACTAAAGCTGCCAAAGCAGAATCAAAAGGCCAATCTATTAACGGTGTCGCTTCAGAAGAATTTGCAAACGATGATATTCAACAAATTATCTTTGCATGTGATGCAGGTATGGGAAGCTCAGCAATGGGTGCTTCAATCCTTCGTGATAAAGTTAAAAAAGCTGGTCTTGCTATCCCAGTTACAAATAAAGCAATCTCAAACTTAACAGATGTAACTAATACATTGATTGTTACTCAACAAGAATTAGCACCACGTGCTGCACAAAAAACACCACGTGCTTCACATGTGTCTGTTGATAATTTCTTAGCAACTCCAAAATATGATGAAATCGTAGCGAAACTTGCAAAAAAGCCTGAAGCTGGTCTTGTAACTCCAAATCAAGATTCAGGATCTGAAGAATCTATTGATTTGAACTATATTGATGAAGTAGTATTTGCTTATGGAGAAGCAAAAGGATCTGCAACAATGGGTCAAGCTACCTTAGCCGAAATTTTCAAAGTGAGAAAAGTCGATATTCCTGTATCAAAAGTAGAAAATTCTCAACTTGGTCGTTTCAATGCCAAAAACATTTTAGTTGTATCTAACATTGCTAATCAAGCAGAAGCACAAAAATATGCGCCAAATGCTCAAATTCTTGTAGTAGATAGTTTGGTTACTACACCAGAATATGACAAAATGGTTGATAGAATGCATAAATAAGACTAAATATGGTGTATAATTAACATATGCTATTAACAAAACGTGAAGAACAATTATTGAAAGCTTTCCTGAATTATGGGAAGCTTTCAATTGATAATATAAGTGATATTTTAAAAGTTTCAAGACGTACAGTTTATCGTGTACTGAATGATTTGACAAACTCTTTAAATACACTGAATATTGGAATTGTCAAAGAAGATCAAAAATATTATTTAACTGGCCAACTTGACCGTTTATCCGAATTTTCGAGTCAGGAAAACTTCACAAAAACGGAACGCCTGAATTTAATTACTTATTTTTTGTTAATTCAAACAAAGGAAGTAACAAATGAGTACTTACAAGAACAGCTTGGTGTTAGCAATGTTACTATTATTCAAGATATTAGTGATATTGAAAAACGTTTAGCTGATTTTGGTCTAACTGTTAGTAGACAAAAAGGATATACTATAGTTGATGAGTTTCATAAGAAACGTCAACTATTAGCTATCCTTCTTGCTAATAACCTGCATTTATCTGATTATTGGCACTTAGAGACACAGTATTTTGACTTTATTAGTAAAAAACGACTCAGTTTGACCAAAGATATTTTTCAGTCATATCAATCAGATTTACCTGAGATGGATGCTAAACTAGTCCAATTTTTCATTATCTTATTGGCATTGAGCAACTGGTCATTAATTGATGTTGACAAACAGCCGGTAAGTAAAGTTGCCTTAGATTTTTCAAAAAGAGTTTTTGCAAAATTATCAATTGAAATGAATGAGTTATATGCTATTCAAGAAATTCTATATTTTGCCAAGATGCTTGATAATTTGATATTAAAAAGACAAGAAACACCTCTTTTTCAAGAGAATTTTGACAGTGAATTTTATTATAATGTGTCAAATTTAATTGATAAGGTTTCCCTTTATACAAAAATTAATTTTACAAAGGATCAAACACTTTTTAAATTTTTATTCAATCATATTAGATTGAATTTAGCAGTACCAATCCTATATACTGACCGAAACATTGCTGACTTAGCACAAGAAGCATTAATCCACAATGAATATTTACATCGGGTCATTACCTTATTAGTCATGGAAATTTTCCCAGCCTACTTACGAACAGATAGTGAACTGGAATTATTGACCCTACATTTTGCATCAAGTTTACGCAGAAGTCCACAGATTTATCCAGTTAGAATCTTATTGCTAACAGATGAGCGGCCACTTGCAACTGAGTTATTAGTTTCTCGCCTTAAAAATATTGCTCCTTTTATTGAAATGATTCATACTAAAGGGACAAATGGATTGGAAGAAAGAGACTTCGATGCCTATGACGCCATTTTGTCGACTAAGCTACTAAATGATAATCGCATTCGACTAGTATCTACCTTCCCAAATCCAGCTGAAATTCTTGAAATCGAACAGTTTCTTCAAGAGGTTCAATTAAATCGAGATGTTAAGTTGCGAGATAGCGACGCGATCAGCAATCAAAAAAATTTTGAAGATTACCTATCTGCAAGTCAGCTAATCCTCAAAGAATTCTCATTGCATCGAATAGATAACTCACAGCAATTTGATCAAACCATTAATGAACTGATTAATGAGTTGGATTTTGTGGCAGATAAAGCTTATCTGGCAAATAAACTAATTAGTCGCTTTCACGATAGTCCAATGGCTATTCCTGATACTAACTTAGCTTTATTACATACTCAGTCTAGTAAAACGGACAAGTCCATTTTTAGAATTGTGGAGCTGGAACACCCAGTAATGGCTAAGTCAATGAATGGACAAGATGAGTTAGTAACTCGTGTTTTGATTATGCTAACCCGCATTGATGAGGGAGATGAAATTAGAGATTTGATGACTGCCATTAGTCAATCAATCATTGAAAATCATCTCTACACCGAAATTTATAAAAAAGCAAACTATGATATTATCTATCAATTACTAAATCAGATTTTTACAGAGAGAATTAAAAAATTGGAGAATTAAGATGGAATTTCAACCAGAACTTATTAAATTAAACCAGTCATTTAATGACAAGGAAGAAGCAATCCGTTATTGTGGTCAATTACTATTTGAAAATGGTTACGTTGAAGAAGATTATATTCAGGCGATGATTGATCGTAACAATGAACTATCAGTCTTTATGGGTAATTTTATTGCTATTCCTCATGGTACAGATATAGCAAAAGAAAAAGTGATTAAATCTGGATTGTCTGTTGTTCAAGTACCAGATGGTGTTAATTTCGGAACAGAAGAAGCGCCTCAAACAGCTACAGTACTATTTGGGATTGCTGGAATTGGTGATGAACATTTACAATTGATTCAAAAAATTTCAATCTTCTGTGCAGATGTTGATAACGTTGTTCGCTTAGCTGATGCAAAAACAGAAAGTCAAATTATTGCATTACTAAACTCAGTCGACTAATTTTTAATATACTCTTACAAGCTTTCTAAAGGAGAAAAAGAATGAAAAAAGCAGTACACTTCGGAGCAGGAAATATTGGACGTGGTTTTATTGGTGAAATATTAGCCGCAAATGGATTTTCAATTCAATTTGTTGATGTTAATGAAGCTATTATCAACGCCTTAAATGACAGACATGCCTATGAAATTGAGATTGCTGAAGATGGCAAACGTCATATCTTAGTTGAAAATGTTTCAGGAATTAATAACCGTCTCAATCCTGAAGAAGTTGTTAATGCAGTTGCAGAAGCTAATATTATTACAACAGCAATTGGGCCAAATATCTTGCCTTTTATAGCAGAATTAATCGCAAAAGGTATTCAAAAACGTCAAGCAGATGGAAATAATAACCCAATTGATGTTTTGGCTTGTGAAAATATGATTGGGGGGTCACAATTTTTACTGGAAGAAGTAAAAAAATACCTTTCTGAAGAAAATGAAGCTTATGTAGAAGAATTTGTTGGTTTCCCCAATGCGGCTGTTGATAGAATTGTTCCTGCTCAGATCCATGAAGATCCATTATTTGTTGTCGTTGAACCATTTAATGAGTGGGTTGTTGAAACAAGTCGTATGAAAAATAGAGACCTTCAATTAGAAGGCGTGCATTACGAAGAAGATTTGGAGCCATTTATTGAACGTAAATTGTTCTCAGTAAACTCAGGTCATGCGACATCAGCATACACCGGAGCACATGCTGGTGCTAAAACAATTTTAGAAGCTTTACAAATACCAGCTGTTAAAGAACAACTTCATGCTGTTTTAGCAGAAATACGTTCATTACTAGTTGCTAAATGGAACTTTGACGAAGAAGACTTAGTTGCTTACCACAATGTGATTATTAGTCGTTTTGAAAATCCATTTATTGTTGACGATGTTGTTCGTGTTGCAAGAACTCCTATTCGTAAACTTGGTTATGATGAACGATTTATCCGTCCGATTCGTGAACTAAAAGAACGTGGTTTGTCTTACTCTAATCTCCTCGAGACAGTTGCTTACGTATTTAAATACAATGATCCAAACGATGAACAAAGTGTACAACTTCAAGTCATGCTTTCAGAAAATGACCTTCCAAAAGTTGTGGCTGATGTGACATCTTTAGAAGATCAAGAATTAATTAATGAAATTGTTGCAAGTATTGAAGCAGTTTAAAAGTAAAGCCTAGTTATTGCTAGGTTTTTTCATATTGTGAACGTATTCATGTTGTAAAATTATGGAATCTACTGTAAACTATTAGAAATCTACAAATATAAGGGGAAAATTATGTCACTACCAAATTGTTTACAATGCCAATCTGAATATGTCTATGAAGATGGTAATTTATTGATTTGTCCAATGTGCGGATTAGAATGGACACCAGGTCAAGAAGAGATTGAAGAAGATTTTAAAGAAGATCTAAAAGTCCTTGATAGTAATGGCAGTCTCTTACAAGATGGCGACACAGTCACAATCATAAAAGATTTAAAAGTTAAGGGTGCACCAAAAGATTTAAAACAAGGTACACGCGTTAAAAATATTCGACTTGCTGAAGGTGATCATAATATTGATTGTAAGATTGATGGTTTTGGACCAATGAAATTAAAGTCAGAATTTGTAAAGAAATTGTAAATCATAAAATGTGTATTCATTCTTTCAGTGAATTTTTATTCATATTTGAAACAAAAAATCTGAAAATTTGATATAATGAGAACAACTATTTTTTTAGGAGCTTCTATGACATATATATTACAAGTTTTACCCAGTTTATTAGATGGGGCTATGGTTACCTTACAAGTATTCTCTATAGTCATTATACTGTCTATTCCTTTAGGAGCTGTTTTAGCATTTTTAATGAAAGTCAATTTCAAACCCTTGCAATGGTTTTTAACACTGTATGTTTGGGTAATGCGTGGCACACCTTTATTATTACAGTTAATATTCTTCTATTATGTTTTACCTAGTGTAGGTATTACCTTTGACCGGATGCCGGCAGCAATTCTTGCTTTTACAATGAACTATGCCGCATATTTTGCTGAAATTTTCAGAGGTGGAATAGAAGCTATTCCTAAAGGGCAATATGAAGCTGCAAAAGTCTTGAAAATGTCACAGTTACAAACAATTCGTCACATCATCTTGCCCCAAGTTTTTAAGATTGTCCTTCCTAGTGTCTTTAATGAAGTGATTAACTTAGTTAAAGATTCTTCATTAGTTTATGTTTTAGGAGTTGGTGACTTGTTACTTGCTAGCAAGACAGCTGCTAACCGAGATGCAACATTAGCACCAATGTTTATTGCTGGAATTATTTACTTGCTCTTGATTGGTATCGTGACTTTAATTTCTCGTCATGTTGAAAAACGTTTCAATTACTATAAGTAAGGAGACCATATGTTAGAATTAAAAAATATTTCCAAACAATTTGGTAACAAACACATTTTTGACCAATTTAATTTAACCTTATCCAATGGTGAGGTTTTATCCTTAGTAGGACCTTCAGGTGGTGGTAAAACAACGCTCTTAAGAATGTTAGCAGGGTTGGAACCGATTGATTCAGGTGAAATCATTTATAATAATGAACCAGTTCCAATTGACCACCTGGAAAATCGTAATTTACTGGGCTTTGTCTTCCAAGATTTTCAGCTCTTTCCTCATTTAACAGTTTTAGATAATCTCATTTTGTCTCCGACAATTACCATGGACCTTAAAAAAGCTGAAGCTAAGAAGAAAGCTGAAGATTTGTTGACGCGTTTGGGGCTAAAAGACCATATGCTGGTGTATCCCCATTCACTCTCTGGAGGACAGAAACAAAGGGTCGCCCTTGCCAGAGCAATGATGATTGACCCCCAAATAATTGGCTATGATGAGCCAACCAGTGCTCTCGATCCTGAACTACGCCAGGAGGTAGAGAAATTGATTCTTCAAAATCGAGAAATGGGTATTACTCAAATTGTGGTAACCCATGATTTGCAGTTTGCTGAAACCATTTCTGATCGAATCATTAAAGTGAATCCGAAATAAGGAGTAGACTTATGACATTAAAAAAACTAATTTTGACAGCAATGACAGCTTTTATGGCTATTATTCTTGTAGCATGCGGCAGTAAAGAAAGTTCAACTAAAAGTGATGGTTGGGCTAACTATAAAAAAACAAAAACAATTACCCTAGGTTTTGATAATACTTTTGTTCCAATGGGATATAAAGATGAATCTGGTAAAAATACTGGTTTCGATGTGGAATTGGCTAAAGCCGTTTTTGATCAATACGGTATTAAAGTTAAATTCCAACCAATTAACTGGGATTTGAAAGAAACTGAGCTTAAAAACGGTAAAATTGATATGATCTGGAATGGTTATTCCATTACAAAAGAACGTCAAGCTAAAGTGGCCTTTTCGAATCCGTATATGAAGAATGAACAAGTTTTAGTAACCAAAAAATCGGCTAATATCACCTCATTTTCAGGGATGAAAGGAAAAGTTTTAGGAGCTCAATCCGGTTCATCGGGTTATGACGCCTTTACATCAAATCCTAAGGTCCTTAAAGACATTGTTAAGGATAAAGATGCAACTCAATATGAAACCTTCACACAAGCCTTTATCGACCTTAAAAGTGGTCGTATTGATGGCTTATTGATTGATAAAGTTTATGCTAACTACTATTTGAAACAAGAGGGCGAATTAGCTAACTATAATATTGTAAAAAGTGAATACGAGGGTGAGAACTTTGCTGTTGGTGTTCGTAAAGAAGACAAAACACTTGTTAAAAATCTAAATAAATCACTTAAAAAACTATATAAAGATGGCAAATTCCAAGAAATCTCAAACAAATGGTTTGGTGAAGACGTAGCAACTGATCAAGTTAAAAATTAAAAAGAGATGACCGTATGGTCATCTTTTTAATGTATAGATATCTCGAGAAAGATTTTCTATAATACTTCCACCACAGAAAAATGTATTATTTTTATGTTAAGGATGATTATCATTGATAAATTCCTGTTTAATCTATCATAACTAATGTCCTTTTTGTATAATTTTGAAAGCAATAGTTCAGTGTTCGATTTACTTGCAATCCTAGATATATCAAAGCAAGGATACATTGTTGGCTTCAAATACTGGGTTAAAAAAATGAAGACAAGTATTTTTGTCCTCACTCTTGGCATCTTATTAATGTAGTCTTTTAACTGTATAATGTTTATGTTTTAATTCAGGTATTTGATTTGGTGATATTTGATGGAAAATTAAGAACCATACTTCGTGGCGTCGCCAGATACTGGTATGTTGGCAACCATTCAATTTATAGGTCACTAATTTAGTTTTTTGACTAATCGAAATCATATTGAATTCTTCAAAGTTACTTGGGAAATAGTCTTCTTTTTCTAAAAATTGCATCCGATTATAAGTTTGTCCATCTTTATCAATTAAAGTAAAGTCATCTGCAATGTAACGGTGATAGTCGGGGACTTTTGAGAGAATAATCTTTTCATTTCTAAAAATCTTCTTTTTGACATTATCAAATATTTCATCTTCAGGAATGACTGAAGGTTCGACATGAATATCAATATCATAAACATAAAACTTATCACTTAGGAGTTGTTCAACTTCTTCGGTAATGGCATGACTTTCAAATACTGATAAATCAGGATTCATTTCAAGGACAATATCTAAATAAACGTTGCTCCCATAAGTGCGACCTCGGAGAGATTTAACATCAGTTATTTTTGGAATTGTTAATATGGCGTCTTTATATGATTTTAAATGTTTGTTATCAAATCCGTCGGATAAACTAAAAGCGCTTTGTAAAAAGATATCATAAGCTGTTTTTAAGATAAAGAAAGTAATAATAATGGCAGCTATTCTATCGATGATTGGTAGATTCAGTGAGGCTGCAACGATAGCAATTGAGGTTCCAATTGACGTAACGGCATCAGACAAGTTATCTTTAGAAGCAGCTACCAGTGCACTGGATTTAACTTTTTTTGATAATTTTCGGTTATACAAGTAAACAATAAACATTAGTCCTGCGGAGACTAGTCCGACAATTGCTCCTAGTGGATCAATTGGTGCGGTGTCACCTTTTATGATATTCTGCACCGTTTGGATCAAAACCTGGAAACCAACGATGAACATGATGAATGATGTGACTAAGCTTGACAGATCTTCTATTTTCCAATGACCAAAACGATGATTAGAGTCGGCTGGTTGACTTGCTAAATGGAGTCCGACTAATAAAGCGACATTACTGATAATGTCTGAAACGTTGTTAAACCCGTCAGCAATCAGTGAATTTGAGTTTAAACTATAGCCAAAAATCAATTTTGCCAAACTAATTAATAGGTAGACTACTATACTTAAAATTGGACCTCTTTTTGCTAATTTAAGGTCTGCACTCGGATCTCTTGTCATTGTAACTCCTTTATACTAATCATACCATTATACCATAAGTCATCGTATTTATTGTGCTAGTGGAGCTGTGTGTCATTACTGAAATCCATTTTTGGCTAGATGTTTTTTCGTTGAAAATAATTTTTGGTTTCAAAAATAATAATTGGTGAAAGTGCTAGAAGGGCAATTAAATTTGGAAGGGCCATTAGTCCATTTACGATATCAGCAATAATCCAGATGAGTTCTAATTTTAAGAAGCCACCTAGGGCAACCATTGATACAAAAAGAAGACGGAATATGCGGATATGTTTTGTTCCAAATAAAAATTCAAAACATCTTTCACCATAATAACTCCACCCTAGGATAGTCGTGAAGGCAAATAATACAAGTGAGATTGTTAATGCCATACTTCCGAAATTACCATAGACAGAGGCAAATGATGCTTGGGTTAATGGAGCTCCTTCAAGGTTACTTGTCCATTGACCAGAAACTAGAATTGTTAAACCAGTTAAAGTACATATGATAATAGTATCAATAAATGTACCTGTCATAGATATTAATCCTTGTTCTACGGGTTCATTTGTTTTTGCTGCAGCGGCTGCAATCGGTGCTGATCCGAGTCCAGATTCATTTGAAAAGACCCCGCGGGCAATCCCTTTTTGGATAGCATCCTTTACCAGACTACCAGCAAATCCGCCAATAGCAGCAGTTGGAGTAAAAGCAGATTTTAAGACTAAGGAAATGACTGGAATGATTTGATCGTATTTCATGATGATAACAGCCAGACTGGCAACAATATATATAAATGCCATAAAAGGTACTAATTTTTCTGCAACTTTCGAGATTGATTGGATTCCTCCAAAGATAATAAAGGCAACAATAATTGCCATTAATATACTTGAAAATTTTCCTGAAATTCCAAAACTATGGTCTAAAGCGGAAGTAATGGAATTGACTTGAGCAAAAGTACCAATTCCGAATAAGGCAACTAATATACCAGAAATTGCAAATAGAATGGCTAAAGGTTTCCATTTTTGGCCCATACCATTAAGTATGTAGTACATTGGTCCACCGGAAATTTCGCCATTAGCATCTTTAGTTCGATATTTAATGGCTAAGACTCCCTCTGAGTATTTTGTAGCCATCCCAAAGAAAGCGGCAATCCACATCCAAAATAATGCCCCTGGTCCACCTGATTTGATGGCTGTAGCAACACCTACGATATTTCCTGTTCCTACTGTTGCAGCCAATGCAGTGGCTAAAGCGGCAAAGGAAGAAATATCGCCATGACCTTCATCTTCTGAAAAGATTAGTTTGAATGCCATTGGCAATTTTGTAACTTGTAAAAGTCCTAAACGAACTGTTAAGTAAATCCCAGTTCCGACCAAAAGAATTAGTAGAGGAGGTCCCCAAACCAAATCATCGATAATTTTAACAATATTTAACATGCTATCTCCTTTTTATTTCACCGATGATAATACAAAAGAAGTCATCCTGAGGATGACTTCTGAAATGTAAGGTAGATAAAATAAACCAATAAAGGAAAAACCTTAACTAGTAATTATTATTATCTTCTGTCCTTTTGCCTGAGAGATTGAGCGAAATTGCCTTGCCCCTTCGGCGCCTAGATAGGTCTCTCCAGAAGTCCGTCCATCATGCAGTCCCGTTCAAATAAATTGAACACCTGAGAGTATAACTCCTTCGGCGAAAAAACTTTCTTCTCCTGTATGATATCAATCGGTTATATTAAATTGTATTAATAATACAGTAAATTACGAATGTTGTCAATAATAATTTTGTAAAAGTATAGATAAAAACAATATTTAATTTAAAATCTAATTTATTGTCAGTTAAACTTTCTTTTTTTATTTGGTTCAAAAAGAAATGCTTTTTATTTTTTCATCTAATCATGGTATAATTTTAAAGTTGATAACTGTATGGATAATTACGACAAGGAGTAATAATGAATCCTTTATTAAATGGAATGAATGAAAAACAAGCAGAAGCAGTCCAAACAACGGAAGGACCGTTGTTAATTATGGCTGGAGCAGGGTCTGGTAAAACAAGAGTTTTAACTCACAGAATCGCTTACTTGATTGATGAAAAATTTGTCAATCCTTGGAACATTTTAGCAATTACCTTTACCAATAAAGCTGCGCGTGAAATGCGAGACAGAGCACTTGCTTTGAATCCTGCAACTATAGACACTTTAATTGCGACCTTTCACTCAATGTGTGTCAGAATCTTAAGACGTGAAGCGGACCATATTGGCTATAATCGTAATTTCACGATAGTTGATCCAGGCGAACAAAGAACATTGATGAAGCGAATTCTTAAATCACTTAATTTGGATCCTAAGAAATGGAGTGAACGCTCAATCTTAGGGACTATTTCCAATGCCAAAAATGACTTATTGGATGAAAAAATATTTGAAGCTCAAGCAGCTGACATGTATAGCCAAATTGTAGCTCGTTGTTATAAGGCATATCAAGAGGAATTGCGACGTAGTGAAGCAATGGACTTCGATGATTTAATTATGATGACCCTTCGTCTTTTTGATACCAATAAAGATGTCTTAGCTTACTATCAACAACGTTACCAATACATACATGTTGATGAGTATCAAGATACTAACCATGCTCAATATCAGTTAGTAAAATTATTGGCCTCTCGCTTTAAAAATATTTGTGTTGTCGGTGATGCCGACCAGTCAATCTATGGCTGGCGCGGAGCGGATATGCAAAATATCTTGGATTTTGAAAAAGATTACCCATCTGCTAAGGTGGTATTATTAGAAGAAAACTATCGTTCAACTAAAACAATTCTTCAAGCTGCAAATGATGTCATAAAAAATAATCAAAATAGACGTGATAAAAAACTCTGGACACAGAATGCTGATGGTGAACAGATTGTCTATTATCGAGCAAACGATGAACATGATGAAGCAGTCTTTATAGCATCAACTATTTCAAATATGTGCCAAGGTAATGAGAAAAATTTCAAAGATTTCGCCGTTTTATATCGTACTAATGCTCAATCACGTACTATTGAAGAAGCATTTTTGAAATCAAATATACCTTATACTATGGTTGGTGGGACTAAGTTCTATAGCCGAAAAGAAATTCGCGATGTTATATCTTATCTTAATATTATAGCCAACCCTTCTGATAACATCTCTTTTGAGCGCATTGTCAATGAACCTAAACGTGGCGTGGGACCAGGAACAATGGAAAAACTCCGTTTATTTGCTTTTCAAAATGAGATGTCATTAATGGATGCCTCATCAAATCTGTTAATGTCTCCCCTAAAGGGAAAAGCTGCGCAGTCAATTATGGACCTGGCAAATCTATTGTTAGATTTTCGATTAAAATTGGATAACTTAACAATTACAGAACTAACAGAGCAGTTAATCGATCAATCGGGTTATCTAGAAGCTCTGCGGATTCAGAATACACTTGAGAGTCAAGCCCGAATAGAAAATCTTGAAGAATTCATTTCGGTAACTAAAAACTTCGATGACAATCAAAACAATGTTGAAGAAGATGAAAGCGGGCTTGACCGACTTGGTCGATTCTTAAATGACTTAGCATTGATTGCTGACACAGATAATGGCGATGCAGATGTAGCTGAAGTGACACTGATGACCCTCCATGCTGCTAAGGGATTAGAGTTTCCAGTGGTCTTTCTGATAGGTATGGAAGAAGGTGTCTTCCCACTATCTAGAGCTTCTGAAGATCCAGCTGAACTTGAAGAAGAACGTCGTCTTGCTTATGTTGGTATTACACGTGCTGAACAAGTACTCTTTTTAACAAATGCAAATACAAGAACCTTGTTTGGTAAAAGCAGCTATAATCGACCAACACGCTTCTTAAGAGAAATTTCTGACCAGTTGTTATCTTATCAAGGACTAGCTCGTCCAGCAAATTCTTCCTTTGGTGTTCGCTACAGTCAACAAAAAACATCTGAATTCGGACAAGGTATGAGTCTCTCACAAGCCATTCAAGCTCGTAAGAGCCAAGCTCAAAATAAAGAAAGAGTCACTTCATTAGCGGATGGTCACTTACCATTTGGCAATAACTTAGCGCAATCAGATAGTATAGATTGGCAAATTGGAGATATTGCCCAGCACAAAAAGTGGGGGGATGGAACTGTCCTAGAAGTGTCTGGCAGTGGAAAAACAATGGAATTAAAAATAAAATTTCCTGACGTTGGCCTTAAAAAATTACTAGCAAGTGTAGCTCCAATTACAAAAAAATAAAATTTTAAGTTCTTGTAAATCCTATAGATTAGGGATTTGCAAGAACTTTTTTTTAATTCTATAAATATATTTTCAATAAATCGAGTGTTATTCCTTGCAATCTGAAATCAGTATTGTATAATAACAATATAAATTAAATAACGAGTGGTCACTTTTAAAGACGTTGTTATATAAGCTTTATATAATTGTTTATCTAACAAATATATTTTAAAGACACTATGAAGTTAATTTATATGGTCACTTAGGTGATAAAAAATATCAAGGACAATTGTCCAAAAAAAAGGAGATGTCATTATGGCTATATTATGGACATTGATTGTAGGTGGTTTAATCGGTTTAATCGCAGGAGCTCTTACAAAAGGCGGCTCTATGGGTTGGATTGCTAACATAGTAGCAGGTTTAGTTGGTGCTTGGTTAGGTCAAGCATTACTCGGAGCTTGGGGACCATCATTAGCAGGGATGGCATTGATTCCTTCAATCATTGGTGCAGTGATCGTCGTCGTTGTTGTATCATTTGTACTAAGTAAAATGCATTAATATATTAAATACCGTTAGACGATGAAAGTTTCATCGTTAGACATATAAGGAGAAATATTATGGGATTATTATGGACATTAATCGTAGGTGGTATCATTGGTTTGATTGCCGGAGCACTTACAAAACATGGTGGTTCAATGGGTTGGATTGCTAACATCGTTGCTGGTTTAGTCGGTGCCTGGGTTGGTCAAGCATTACTAGGTTCTTGGGGACCATCATTAGCAGGAATGGCATTGATTCCTTCGATCATTGGTGCAGTACTGGTAGTTTTTGTTACCTCAATTATCTTAAGTAAAATGAACTAATTTTTATTAATTAAATTAGTCGCACAGTAGAAAAGAGGTAATTATGGCAAAATCATTGAAAGTATTTTATACACTGTTAGGTCTGATATTATTATCGATGTTCTTATTGATAATTGGAGTGACTCAAGGTTATTTGAATATGCCTCATAGCTATGACTGGATGGGATTCGACATGAATCGCGTACCTGACTATCTTACACCAGGGCTACAGTACTTTTTCTTCTGGACTGCAGTCACATTAGCTATTTTAACTATAATCGGAATTTTAGCAGTAATTTTTTATCCAAGAACTTATACAGAAATTAAACTTGGAAAAAATAATGGTAGTTTACTATTAAAAAAATCAGCTATTGAAGCATATGTAAAAACAGCTTTAAAAGAAACTG